>WFNP01000019.1 GCA_015488535.1 Nitratifractor sp. | reverse complement strand
ATATTTGACAATTATGTTAAAATTCATACTATGAATGATATAACATTAAAACAGAAAATCACATATTACGCTACTCTTATTTTTTTGAGAGTAAGCAGGTGGATACCAAAATCTATTCTCTATAGTCTTAGTAAAAATATTGTCACTATTTCAAACAGCCTCTCAGATGCAAAGAGAAAAAAAAGGATTATAAAACATCTCGGCATAGCATTTAAGGATGAAAAAGATTTGGAGTGCATATATAATGACTATATCGAGCATATCTCTTCTTTCTATGTAGAGATTTTACTTATGATTACCAACAGACTAGACTTTGATAATGCTGTTATAAATAAAAATGAAGCACTTAAGAATATAAAACCTCTCATTGAAAGAGGAGACAGAGGGATTATATTGTTGGTATCACATTATGGCAACTGGGAGTTTTTGGGACACTGGTTGGCACAAAATGGTTTGACTGGTGCTGTTGTGGCAAAAGAGATGAAAAACAGACTGATAAATAATAATATCATTATACCATTTAGGACACAGTTTGGAAATATATCTATAGAGCGAAAAGGGGCATTGATAACAATATCAAAACTGATGAAAAGCGGAGGTGGTGTAGCACTCTTGATTGACCAGATGATACCTCCTCCAAATGGTATAGAGATAGAATTTTTTGGCAAAAAGGCATACGCTTTAAAAAGTGCGGCTGCACTGAAACTCAAATATGAGCCTCTCGTAGTGCCTGTATTTGCCAAAAGAGTCGGCAAAGAGAAGTTTGAAATCATCATAGAAGAGCCTGTAGAGTATAAAGCTGAAGATATAAAAAACCAAGATGACAAAATCAAAGCCATTACTCAGTTATATACAAATATACTAGAAGAACAAATCAAAAAAACCCCTGCACAGTGGCAATGGTCTTATAAAAGATGGCGAATGCCCAAAGTAAAAAAAAGATAGAATGCATTTATGCGAGGAGGAAAAATGAAAATGGCTTATCTAATTAATCTTTAGCTATTTATCAAGGCTAAGAGCATATTATATAATCTCTTAGCCACTCTATCATATCTATGCTCCTCTCTCCATCGATTTGCAACCTCATCAATTTTTGCTATCTCATCGTGAGCTTTGCCATCAAGCAGTATCCCCAAAGAGTTGGCAATACTTTGAGTATCTGTGCCATCCATTTTATATACAGAATCTCTCAAATCATCAAATATAGATAGTGGAGTAACTGCTACCCTGCTACCTGATGCAATAGCATATCTAACCGCAGCACTTGAAGATTCTCCTGTCTCTTGATATGGGAAAATGACCCAATCGGCTTGATGAAGTCTTTCTAAACTCTCTTTTTCAGGTAGATACTCTGATACTATCTCTACTCTATCTTCCAATTTAAGCTCTTTGGCTTTTGTTTTGAGATTGGATATAAGCTCTTTTGAGATATCCAAAGGATACTCTGCATTCATCATAAGCAATTCAAAATCATAGCCTCTATTTATCAAAATAGCCATAGCTTCTAAAAGCTCCTCTAATCCTTTGTGTGGAAGTGCAAAGCCATAACTTGCTACTCTGTGTCTGCTTTTAGGCTCTTTTGGCTTTGATGGATAAAAGTTTGGTATGCCGTGTGGAAATAGTGTAACATTATCTACCACCCCGATACTCTTTAATCTATTCATATCTTTTGGAGTATGCACCAACACCCTTTGAGATCTTTTCAATTCGCTACTCAATGCTTTTAGTTTTTTGTGAGGGGTAATGGGTGAATCTTGTGTAGAGTGCATCATTATTACTATTTTGATATCTCTATCAAGAAGCTTTTGTAAAAATATCTTAAATTCACCAAAATCAAAAAATCCATAATTGAATTGAATAACTGTAATTTGTGGCTCATACTCTATAATATTTTCATACAATTTATCCAAACTCTGTCCATCTCCAATATCCCAACATCTTTGAATATTTGGAGCATCAATAGCAGTAGGCTCATTTGTATATGATGCAAATATTTTGGGAGTAATTGGCATAGAGTTGATTAAGTGTGCAGAGTAATCGGCTATTCCACATCTACTGTTATAGCTACTAACCCACGCTAATTTGTCTATCTTTGGAGGGAAAAGCAAAGGTAAATTATTGGCGTGGGATATTAATCTTTTGGCTACATCACTCCATTTGAAATCTTTTAATAGTCTCTCTTTGGCTTTTGAAATTTTTTCTAATCTTTGAGTATGGGATAAATTATATACATCTTGCATCAATTTAGATAGATGCTCTTTTTTTGGCTCAACCCATACAGAATCAAAAAGCTCAAAGTGGGTATTGGCATACTCAAAATCATAATCTATAAGCCACGCTGTATCATCACTGCAAAAATCCAACTGTCCGCCCCAACTGGTGGTAATTACGGCACAATCACAGAGCATAGCTTCAGCCATAGGTAACCCAAATCCTTCAGCTCTGCTTGGAGCTACCAATACATCACACTGCTCATATAGCGATTTTATATAACTATCCGGTAAATCTTCAATAATCAGATGAATATGCGGAGGATTATCCATATTTTGAGTAGCTTCCTCTATCCATTTTTGGATTTGATTGTGTGGATTTTGAAATGTTTTTATAATCAGTGAAACATCATCATCGCCACTAAAACTATCTACATAAGCTTTTAGTAGTATATCTGCACCTTTTCGGGGGAAACATGAAGATATATGCAAAAATTTAAAACTCTTTACAGATTTTGGTAATTTATAAGCTTTTTCACTTTTAACTCTTAGTATATGATCGACTCCACAACCAGAGAGTGCTAAAGGGGTAGTTACTCCATTATCTATCATAATTTTGCTTATATGATTTGAGAGGGTAGTCATTCCATCAAGTGCTTTATTAAAATTTTCTACCCAATCTGCCGGAAAACCACTCTCTTCCCATGCATAATGGTGCAACATATTTACTCTACTGCTCATATCATCTACCCGTGGAGGGTATAGATTGCGACTTAGCACATCAGCATCTTTATGCTCAATTTGCAAAGAGTTTTTATACATCCTTTTTAAATCCGGATTTCTATCAAGATAACTGCTATCAGGCTCAAAATCCCCATACCCTTCTGTTGAATGTAGAGCCACCTCTATACCCAAAGCCTCCAATGCTCTTGCACTCTCTCTATTTAGTAGAGCCAATGAGTAACTACTGTCAAACGGTCCTTCTATCCTCCATCTTTTTATCTCTACCCCCCTACCCTTCAAGGGTAAAAAGTTTCTAAGAGAGGCTTTTAGTGCCAGTGAAGCGGATAATTTATCTGGAGCATTCAAAATCTCACTTTGGGCTATTTTGTCTCTATCATAAGGGGGTAAAGGATTACTCTTTTTATCAATTTTCAAATCTTTTATAGCTTTTAGTGCATCTTTGGCTACTCGTTGCCAATTAAATCTTTTGGCTCTTTTTAATCCGTATAGAGCCAATTTTAATCTCTTCTTATCATCTAAGAGATACTCTTTGATTTTATTTGACATCTCTTTGGTATCATAAGGGTCAAAAAGTGCATCAGAATTGGCAATTACTTCGGGCATACTGCTTCTATCTGATACCAAAGTGGCTACTCCACACTTCATAGCTTCAAGTGGAGGCAATCCAAAACCTTCGTGAATAGATGGAAATACAAATAGTGTGGCACCTCTGTAAAGAGTTAATAACTCTTCATCACTAACATATCCGGTCAATACTACACTATCCAATACCCCTAAATTTTTAGCCAGTTTTTGGAGTCTAACTCTTCTGTTTTCTGATATTCTTGTAACCAATACCAATTGATACTTTTGTTGTAACTCTTTTGGCAACAGAGCAAAAGCTTCAACTAAACCTTCAAAGTTTTTTCTAAGCTCATAGGCACTTGATAGCATAATATAATCTTTTTTGATACCAAATTTTTCCAATACTCTCTCATTGATGCTACCCGGAGTAAATTTATCAGATACTGCTGAAGAGATTACAGAAATTTGCCCATCAAATCCATCAAGATATAATTTGGCTTCATGAGCTGCTGAGTGGGATATTGCCAAAAGTAAATCGGCTCTTTTAAGTGATGCTATCTTATCCATATACCAATTTTTCATAGGCTCCCACGCCAAAAACTTTTCAGGATAGATATATGGAATTAAATCATAAAATATTACAGCAGTTGGTATATCTCTATATACTCCAATAGATGATACAGAGTTATCCTCCACCCCTTCAAATAGAGATGTCAGCAAAACAATATCGGGATTGAGATTATATATAAACTCCTCTCTTAACTTTTGAGATATTTTAACTCTCCATCTACTCCAACCGGATATTACAGATAAAGGGGCTACCCCTTCAAAAATTACAATATTATCCTTTGGGACAAGAGATTGATACTCTTTGATTATCTCATATGCTCCTTGATTACTGATACCATTTAAAAGCAGATATATTTCACAACCATTGGACTCTTTTATAAATGCTTTGACAAAAGCATCACTGTATGAGCCAATCCCTCTAAGTCGGCTCATAGATTGAAGCCCTTGCATATCTATAACAATACGCATCTATCAACTCTCTTTTTCACAAAAATTTGAAAACTCTTGATATAGCTTTGTAGCACTATCTCTCCAAGTGCTGTATGGCATACCCTTTGATTTGGCTACTTCACCTCTTTTATAAGCTTCAAGCCAATCTTTGATAGCTTTGGCTAAAACATTTTCATCTAAACTATCTTCAAAATACTCTGCATACTCACCTGCAAGTTCTCTAAAAATCTCTTTATCTCTTACAAGCAGAGGCAATCCATAGTGTGCTGCTTCAATCAATGGTATTCCAAATCCCTCATCTTCTGTTGCAAATAAAAACGCCGTCGATTTACGGTAAAACTCTTCCAAAGATATATCATCTACATCAGTTAGCCATCTAAATCTATCACCATATTTTGTTTGGGCATCATTCAGTGCTTGAACTGTTTGTGGTAAATTTCTACGAGCTTCATCAGGTAATCCTACCCATCCCTCTTTGCCTACTACCACAAGAGATACATCTACTCCATCACTCCAAAGTTTTTCAAATGCTTTTATTGTTTGTAAATGCCCTTTTCGTGGCTCAACTGTGCCTACCATCAAAAACAGAGGTCTTTTTCTCATATCTTCTATTAAAGAGTTGTATTTTGATTTTGTTCCATCTGGAGCGGAGGATTTAATATCTGCTCCAAGATGAACTGATACAATTTTAGGCATTTTATCATTTGGCACAATAGATAATTTTTCTATCCACTCTTTTGTAATATTGGCTCCTGTATTTGAGGTGCATACAAGCATATCACTGTTTTTTGTAATTGCTTCAAGCCATTTTATATGCTCCTCTTTTGTCCCCTCCGGGAAGAATTGAGGCATATATATAGGCAGTAAATCGTGAATTGTAAAACTTACCAATACTCCCTTGGCTCTAAACTCTTGATATATACCGGCTTTTGTAGCTTCTAATACTCCATATCTGTATAAATCAACCCCATAAAATATATCTCCTGCATCAATTTCTACCTCTTTATCGCTCAAACTAACAGGAATATCAAGGAGCTTACAGAGATAATCAGAAGCATATCGATAGTGTGGCTTACCCTCCAAAGATAGATAAACCGCTTCTACTCTCCACGATTTTGGCACAATTTGCATCAGTTGCAAAAGTTGCGCCCTTACTACTCTTTGCACTCCGGTTCTTAAATCATCTATTACTAAAGTGGATACATCTACCAATATCTGTCTCTGTCGTGGTCTGGCACTAAGTTTGGGATATATTGGATTATTTATAGAGTTATAAAATCTCTCTATCGTATCTTTGTAAAGTCTGGCACAATGTTTGGGACTGTTATTCTTTTCAATATAAGCTTTTGCATTTTTGCTCAATCTCTCTCTAAATTCTACATTTTGATACAACTCATCCAATGCTCTTATCAATTGGCTATCACTAAAATTATCATCCAACATATATAAGGCATCTCTATCAAGTTCAGCCATAGAGCCATTGGCATTTACAATAGTTGGGATACCGTAACTTAGAGTATCCAATACTGTTCCTGATGTTTCACCTCTTGATAGAGTGCGAAGTTGAACAGCTATATCACAAGCTTGTAGATATAGATTAAACTCTTGCATCTCTATCCAGCCTGTGATTAATACTTTGTCTGATATACCCTGCTCTTGTGCCAACTGCTCCAAATCTTTGCAATACTGTGGATCGCTTCTATGTCCAGCAAAAATCAATTTGACATTATCCTGTTTTGCCAAAGATGAGCCTATAAAAGCATATAAAAGCTTATCAGATAGTTTTGTTTTATTTATATGCCCAAAACTGCATATTACAAAACTCTTCTCATCAATTCCAAGCTTTTGCCTTGCACCTTTTGTATCTTTTTTCGCTTTGACTTTTCTTAGATGAGGTATGATACTCCATTGGGGTTGGATATCTTTGATATACCACTGCTTTGATAGATTTTTGGCATATTTGGAGTGTGTAATTACTCCGATAGAGCGTTGCAAAGGTTGCAAATTTACCGGATAATCAAAAGATAAATCTTCAAAATTTTTCTCATCAAAATAATCTTTGAATGGTAAATATCCATGACTTTGAAACAGAGACAATCCCCAATATCGATTATCACCTCTTTCAAACTCTCTATACTTTTGCATACCACTCAAAAAGAAATCATGCAATACAGTAATACCTGCAAACTTATCAAGCACTTTACAAGAGTATATATGGAAATGGCTATTACCAATATGGTGTATTACTCTGTCAAACTCATCTGCTCTTTTTTCAAACTCATATAGCGAAATGAGAGGAAATTCAACTCCTTCATATACCCTTTGGGCATCTAAATTATCACTATCTGCTACAAGTGTAATATTATAATACTCTGATAGATATGGTAACAATTCACTTGAATATGTAGCTATTCCACTTTTTGCCGGTTCAAATGGGGAGAAGTATGCAAGAGATGGCTTGGTATCTATGCCCAAACTCTCTGATATACTGATATGCTCTCTTTTTATTTCATCATCTACACTGTAAATCAGCTCAGTATCTGTTACATCAAATGCTCTCATCAAAGATTGTATTATCTCATCTTTGTAATTGATATCCAACTCTGTATCTATCCACTCTATCGCTTCACAGGCTAAAATATCTCTCAATCTTCTTCTTAGCTCAATTACTCCAGAGATATCATCAGATATCACGAATAGATAATCATTACAAGAGAGCGAATCTTTTAGACTATCTATTTCAATTTTTGATAAATCACCACCCAAAATAAATAATTGACTCACTTTTGTTTCCTTTTACGATTATCTTTTTTTACTACTTTTAAATACTGGCTTGTTTCTTACAGATGGTCTTGATATATACTCTTTGCTCTCTATATTGTCTATACGCTTTTCAATATCTTCTATATTTTTCTCATTCAATATTTGCGTAGTGCAAGTTGTATTATCTACAGAGTTTTTTTTAAACAGTCTCTTTATTTTATAGCCTACTCTTTTGATACACTGTTTGATAGCAAAACAGCTATTGTCTGTAACTTCTATATGTCTTCTGAGATGCTCAAAGGCATGTGATAGATTATGATGATTATGCGACAAATTATCTATAACAGTGTGTAACTCTATATTATCATTCCACAGATTATCAAGCTTGGTATGCAAATCAGTGATTTCATCTTTTAAGAGAGTATTTTCTTTCTCTATACTTAGAAGCATATTTTTAAATTCTTTGTTTTCTTTTTTGAGAGTATCTATATCCTTGCTTTTATTTGCATATAGCTCTATATCCTCTTCAAATGTAGATATTTTATCTTTCAGGATATCTATATGCTTTTTGTCATTTAACTCTCTTCTCTCAAATCGGCTCAAAGCTTCATCAAGAGATATACCTCTTTTTAGTGCAAAAAAATCATCCAAAAAACTTATATCATCGCTATCTTTTTGTGCTATTATAGTGTATCCTCTGCTTACAGAATCTGTAACATCAGATATATCAAAATATTTTTTGGTATCTATATACTCATTTATTTCGTCTCTGATAATTGCACTTCTTTTAAATCCTGTATCTTTTAGCAAAGTCTGAGACAGCTTTGGAGGAAGTAATCTTTTTCTCATTGGTATTTCATAAAAATACTCTGTAGAGACTCTTATATTCTCAGGGTTAAGTGCATGTATCAGCAATACTCCTCCATCTATCAAAGCATTAAACAAGTCATTGATATAATCTGCCAACTCTTCATATACTGCAAATTCAGGATTTTCAATGCTTATAAGCGTATATTTATCATCAAACTCTATATTTGTTTTATTACCCAAATCAATATTTAATACTTTGATATCTCCAAACTTTTGTTGAAGTTTCTCCAGTATATCTGAATATAATCCTTCAAACTCATTCAACATCTTCTACCTCCAGTTGTGGCGGTAGCCAAGCCAGGCCTACAAAACCGCTCTTATTTACATTTACTACCTCAAAAACCAATGCATTATCAAGCCAAAAGTAATTGCCCTGCACATGGGTAAAACCTGCATGTGCAGATGTATTTACAGAGTATGTACCAGGTCCCATATTGGCATCAAAGCTAAATCTGTATTTGATTATCCTGTCTTGTTTAGGAGAGTAGATAACTCTATCCATAAAATGTGTATTGGTGCCAAATACGGCTTGAGCCAAACGGTCTTTTATCATATATCCCAGCACCAGTTCATCTACACTTCTTACCACTTCGATAGTAATCTCTAAGCTCACCCTCTCACCTACAGCTACTATCTCAATAGTCTCTCCTTCACTGTTTAGAAGTTCTATATTTTTAAGTTTTATACTTCCATCTCCGGAAAGGGTCATTAATCTGCCATCTTCAGAGCGTATCTGCTCGATATTCTCTTCATCTTCATCCTCTTTTGCGGCAATCAAGGCATTGTAATAATCCATCACCTCTTCAGGATCACTGTCTTTGACAATCACACCATTATCAAGAAGAATTGCTCTGTCACATACAGCCTGAACAGCCGCTCTGTCATGAGATACCAACAAAAGAGATGTACCCAACTCCCGATACTCCTTGATACGGCTGAAACTCTTGTGCTGAAAATACATATCTCCTACTGACATAGCTTCATCTATTATCAAAATATCAGGTCTCCAAGCAGTAGCTACTGAAAAGGCTACTCTCATCTGCATACCACTACTATACATTCTAACAGGCTCATCAAAATATTCACCTATCTCGGCAAATGCTTCTATCTCATCAATCTTTTCATCAATTTGGGCAGGAGTAAATCCCATCAGACCGGCAGAGTAATATACATTCTGTCTGCCTGTCAAATCGGGATGAAAGCCCATCCCAAGCTCCAAAATAGCTGCTACTCTACCACTATACTCGACAATCCCTTCTGTAGGATTGAGAGTGCCTGTTATTATTTTAAGCAGTGTACTCTTACCGGCTCCGTTTCTGCCCACTACGCCTACTGCTTCACCACTTTTTATACAAAATGTTATATCTTTCAGGACATGATGAACCTCTACAGGTTTTATACCCATACCCATCAAGTGAGCCACTCTGTGCCATTCACTTTTGTATCTGTTAAACTCTTTGCTAAGATTCTCTACACGAAGTATTGTATTTTCATCACAAGACATCTGTCATCTCCTCTTTTGCTCTCAAAAAGAGCCACATAGCCCCGACAAGCATCAAAGCACCGGCTGTCAAAGGGTAAAGCAAAGGTAGCATCTGAGGAGCTTTTTCATAGAGCAATACATCTTGAAAACCTTTTGTGATAGAGGTCAAGGGATTTAGATACAAAAGGAAGTGATACTTTTTAGGCACTATACTTATGGCATATACAATTGGGGTAAGCCAAAACCAAAACTGCAATACGATTGAGAATACCTGCTCTATATCTCTGACAAATACATTAAGTATCCCCAGACTCAAACCAAAGCCTACAGTAAAGACCAAAAGCACCACAGTCAAAGGAAACAGCCACAGGATATGAGAGAAAGGAAAGTGTCCAAGAAATACAAACACTACAAACATAGCCACTAAAAGCAGAAGAAAATTTATAAATGAAGAGCCTATAGAGATAAGAGGAAGTGCAAGTTTGGGAAATGCCAACTTTTTCATAAGATTGGCATTTTCTATAAATACACTCATCAATCTACCGGATAACTCTGCAAAGAGTGTCCATGCCACCATACCCGAAAGTAGATATATAGGGTATGCAAATTGTGAATCTACTCCCGGGAGTTTGGCTCTCATCACTTCAGATAATACAAGAGCATAGATCAATACCTGCGCAAGAGGGTGCAACACTATCCACGCAGCTCCCAAACGACTCCGGATAAAGCGGGTCTTAAATTCATTTTTTATAGAGCCTGTTATAAAGTGACGATACTGCCACAATGCACGGAGTAATCTTCTCATTGCTCCTCTCTTTTGTAATCATCTTCTACTCGGACAATATCATCTTCACCTGTATATTCTCCCACTTGAGCCTCCACAAGAACCAATTTGATTTTGCCTGGATTTTCAAGTCTGTGCAACTCTCCCATAGGGATATATACAGACTCATTGGCTCTGACAATCTTCTCATCATCACCTACTCTTACCAGTGCTGTTCCACTGACTACTATCCAATGCTCACTTCTGTGGAAATGTTTTTGCAGACTCAATCGTTTACCAGGCTTTACCTCAATTCTTTTGATTTTGTATCTGTCAGCCTCTTCCAAGACAGTATATGAACCCCACGGACGATATGCTGTTACATGTATATGTGGAAGTTGGCTATCTTTTTCTTTGAGTCTGGCAACTACATCTTTGATTTTTTGAGAACTTCCTTTGCGGGTAATAAGCAGTGCATCGGCAGTATCAACTACTATCAAATCATCTACATCAACAAGCACTTTCAATCTCTCAGAGCCATATACAAAATTATTTTTGGCATCTATTGCAAGCAAAGAGTCATTTAGGGTATTTCCATTTTCATCTTTTTCAAATACCTCATCAAGAGCATCAAAACTGCCCAAATCACTCCATTTGAAATCGCCTTCAACGACTCTGATATTGTCGCTCTTTTCCATAACGGCATAATCGATACTCTCATCAGGAATAGCCATCATAGCTTCCATTGTAATGCGTTCAACCATGCCATCACTTTTTCGGCTCTCAAAGGCTTTTGCCACAGCTTCATAAATATCCGGTGCATATTTTTGAGCCTCTTTTAGTATAGTAGAGGCTTTAAAACAAAACATTCCGCTGTTCCAGAAATAATTGCCCTTTTGCAGATACTCCTTTGCTTTATCAAGAGAAGGTTTTTCATGAAAAGCTACAACACTCTCTGCGTTAGCTTCTATATATCCAAATCCTGTCTCAGGAGCAGTGGGTGTGATACCAAATGTCACAAGATACCCCTGTGATGCCAACTCTTTGGCTCTTGAGAGAGCTTTGGCATAAGCATCTTCATCTTCGATTATATGGTCAGAAGGCGTTACAAGCATAATATCATCACTATCCAACTCCATAGCAGCCAACAGTATGGCCGGAGCCGTATTTCTGCCTATCGGCTCCAATAAAAATCTTGCCTGTTCATTCAAGCTTATCTCTTCAAGCTGGTCATAAGCCATAAAATACTGCTCGGCATTGGATACTACCATTAATGAGCTACAATATTTTTTGTTTCTTGTTACACTCTTTTGGAAAAGCGAAACATCTCCAAAGAGTTTGGCGAACTGCTTTGGCAACAGACTCCTGCTCACTGGCCAAAGTCTGGTACCGCTACCACCACACAATATGATATTTACCATTTTCAATACCCTTTAAAAACTGTATATAATTCCGAATTGTATATCGAAACTGAATACTTAATTATATCCAAAGTGGGTAATATTATTACAGAGGTGTAAAATATGCCTGATTTTGGAGCAGATTAAAAAACAGATATAATCCAATTAAAATAGATTATTGAAATATGGAGGGCAAATAATGAGTTTAAGACCCGACAGAAGACTACTTGCACTAAGTGCAAGTGCAGGTAGTGGCAAGACATTTGCCTTGAGTGTAAGATATCTCTCTTTGCTATTTGGAGGTGCAAAACCATCAGAGATTTTGGCAGTCACATTTACCAACAAAGCTGCCAATGAGATGGAGGAGAGAATCGTATCAGCCCTAAAAGAACTAAAACCGGAAATGCTCGAAGAGATAGCCTCCCAGACAAACAAAAGCAAAGAGGATATCAAAAAAGAGGCTCCAAAGATATATAAAAAATTTCTATCCTCTGATATATCCATTATGACAATAGATGGATTTATCAAAAGTATTTTAGACAGATTCTGTTGGTATGCCTCTATCCCTCCGCATTACACAGTAGAGAGTATAGAAAAATCTCTGTTTTTTGAGAGATTTATAACAACTCTTGATAATAATGATTATATCAAATTGATTGATTTGGCCAAAAATGAAGCCGGTAAAAGCTCATCTGTAGAGTCATTTTTCGACTTGCTGTATCTCAAAGACAAAGAATTACCACCACTTACACAAGAAGATATACAAAAGTATGATACTGATGCCATTCTTACAACAGCAGACAAAATATCAGAATATTTTTTAAAGAGCCAACTCTCCAACAGAGGTAAAAAAACAATGATATTTGACACTCTTGAGGAGCTACTGTCAAAAAGCTGGATTTGGAAAGAGAGCCTCCAGTATTGGGATTACAAAAAGTATTTTACTCCCCATATAGATGAGTATCTGCATACTCTACAAGAGCAGATAGCTGACTACTTCAATGCAAAAGAGAGATACTTCTTAAATAGAATTAACAGACTCTATGGAGAGTATAAAAACAGTAGAATAGATGAGTTGATAGCAAGTAGCACACTACACTTCACGGATATAGAACACTTTGTATTTGACCTTGTTCAAAGAAGTGATTTTATGCACTTCATTCAGTTTAGATTGGATGCCAAATATAAACATATACTTTTTGATGAGTTTCAAGACACATCTGTCACCCAGTATAGAATATTTGAGCCATTTATTGAAGAGATAGCATCTTCAAATGAAGATAGAAGTTTTTTCTATGTGGGAGATACAAAGCAATCCATATACAGATTTAGAGGTGGACAAAAAGAGCTTTTTGATTATGTAAAAAGACGATTTAAAGTTACACAGGAGTATCTGCCATATAACTACCGCTCCAGAGAAGAGATTGTAGAATTTGTAAACAATACATTTGATTATATAAAACCCAAACAGATAGCCAAAAAAGATGGAGGTTTTGTAGAGGTCATAGAGCTTGATAGTGATGATATTTTAAAAGAGACAAAAGATATTATTGTTTCACTTAATGAAAAAGGAATATCAGACAGTGAAATCGCTATCCTCGTTCATGACAACAAAGAGATATTGAAGGTCGCAGAGTATCTCAAAGAAAATCTTGGCAAAGATGCCGACACACACAAACGCTCTCTGGTGCGCTCTCAAAAAAGTGCAAAAATTATAATATCTGCAATTCGTATGATATATGCCAAACGAGAAAACAGAGATACTTCCATATACAAATTGGAGATACTCTCACTGCTGGGAATGAAATATAATCCATCTTTTGAGATAGACATTGCAGACGACAAAAGAGTATCACATATTGTAAAAGAGTTGATGCAAAAGTATAATCTCTTTGATGAAGCAGCTATGAAACTGCTTGAGTTTACAATACCTATGGATTGTATAGATGATTTTATATATAAGATAGACAGATATGATGAGGAGTTGCCGTCCAAATCATCAGGGGGTGTGCAGATACTCACTATCCACAAATCAAAGGGCTTGGAGTTTGAGCATTTGATAGTGTTGGACAGACTCGGTCGCCCCCGTTCTGATTCATCTCCTGTAATATTTGATTATGATGATATCAAGCTTCGCACCCTTAAAATGAGATTTAAAAATAGAGAATTGATAGACAAAGATTATGCTGCTATATTGCAAAAAGAGAAAAATTTGGCAAAAGAGGACCATATAAACCGCAACTATGTGGCGTTTACGAGAGCCAAAGAGTCTTTGCATATCATAAAAAAGGATAAAAGCAGTTCATTTGAGATGTTGGATTTAAAACCTATAAAAACAGGCACAATAGAGTCTAAAACACCCGCTCCTGTACCAAAAGCCCCAAAGGCTATAGATATAACCATAACTGATTATGGCAGACAAAAATCCAAAGAGGAGAAAGAGAAAGAGTACAAAGCTGATGATTTACCTGCTATCTATCTGGGTAATGCGGTGCATTATATATTTGAAACCGGATGTTTTGAAGCTTCACGAAACAGATATGGTCTATACTGTGATATAGATACTGCCATCAAAACAGCCAAAGAAGGTATGAAAAACAGTCAATATCTCTCTCTTTGCAAAGGAGATATGATGAGAGAAATTCCTTTTCTCAAATCCGGAAAAGTAAATGTAATAGATCTCCTTGTAAAAAGAGAATCAGAGTATATCATTATAGATTACAAAACCAGCACACCCCATGATATGAGAGGATACATCAAGCAGGTTCGACACTACATGGATGCTATATCCTCTTTTTATCCTGAGTATAAAGTCAATGGATATCTATACTTTTTAGATACGATGAAGATAGTAGAGGTATGAGCAATTAAATTTGCAACTCCATATATATAGCTGTAGATTCAGGATTGAATCTATATGGTGGTATCTCTTCAAAACCAAATTTTTGGTAAAGTCCTATTGCATTTTTCATATAACTGAGAGTATCTAATCTTCCTGTTTTCCGCGATAAGCTCAAAAAAGCATTTCAATGCCCCGCAAATGCCCAATTTAAGGGCATCTCATTTTCAAAAGTGGGTGTCCCACTACTTGAGTATAGTTGGCTCAAGTAGTATCTATTTAGATAAAATATTGATATGTTTGT
>WFNP01000018.1 GCA_015488535.1 Nitratifractor sp. | reverse complement strand
CCACTCTCCCACCAGTAATTAGAGAATTTTTTGCTACTAAATAATCTTAATATATCAAAGGGATTATATATTCTATCTTTGAGAAAATAGTAGCCGTTATACCACTGCTTTACCTTCTCTAAATCAAACTCTTTACTGTATTCATAAAACTCATTTTTGATATTTTCGTGAGTATATCCGCAAATATTTCCAAACTTTGCCTCCAAAGATATATCTACCAAATTATTTAATCCACTAAATATACTGGCTTTGCTAAATTTGGAAATGCCAGTAAGAAATGCAAACTTTAAATATTTATCATTTGCTTTTAGTTGGATATAAAGTCCTCTTAAAAAGTCTCTATTCTCTTTGGCTCTATCAATATTGTCAAGATTATCTAAAATTGGTTTGTCATACTCATCTATAAGCACTACTACTTTTTGATTATATTTTTCATAACACTCCTGTATCAACGAGGCAAAACATGATGAAGTATCTTCATCTATATCACAATCAATTTGTAATCTTTTTTGATTGTCTTTTAGTATTTTTTTTGCTACTTTTTGAGTGGATTCAAGGCTCTTGAAATTACCTGCCCAGTCAATTTTGATTACCGGATACTTTATACTCCAATCCCACTTATCATAGATATAAAGTCCTTCAAAGAGCTTCTTGTTCCCTTCAAATATATTTTGGAGGGTATCTAAAAACAGACTCTTTCCAAATCTGCGGGGGCGGGAGAGAAATATATATTTATAGCTGTGTATTAAATCCAAAGCCTCTTTAGTTTTGTCTATATATAGATAATCTTCTTCTCTGATATTTTCAAATGTCTGTATGCCTATGGGTAATTTTTGCATAATATTTTATACCTTAATAGAGTCCCATTATCTCAAACTGAATATACCACAATATAATGGAGAGTGCATATCCTGCCAATACAGTCCAAGCCAGTTTGATATGAGAGCCAAATGTATAGATACCTTTGAGTCTGCCCATTACACCTACGCCGGCAGCTGAACCAAAGCTAATGAGGCTACCCCCTATACCGGCTGTTAGAGTGACAAGCATCCACTGGTCTATTCCCATCTGTGGAGATGATTTCAAAATAGCACTCATAACAGGCACATTATCTATAAATGCTGATATAAATCCTACGCCTATATTGGCAGATGTAGCTCCTATGATACTATATAGGTGATGTATATACTCAAGATATCCAAGATAATGCAAAGCCCCTACTGCTGAGAGGATACCAAAGAAAAACAGCAGAGTATCATTTTCGACCTTTTTCATATTGACAAAAATATCAAAACCTTCTCTGCCTGGTTTTTTGTTGAGCAGATATGAATAGAGTTTGAGTAAAGAGAGACCAAACATCATACCCCACATTGCAGGGAAATGGAAAAACTGATGTCCTACTACTGCAATAAATATAGTAAATGCACCCAGCCAGACAGCTACCATACCTCCATCTTTGATTTTTGGTTTGTGGTGAATAGCAGCATCAAAATGAGGCTCTCCCTTTGGAACAAAAAATGAAAGAAGCCAAGCAGTCAGTAGCCATCCGGCTATTGATGGAACAAACAGATAAATAAAATCTACAAATTCACCCTTTCCTGCAGTCCATGCCATAAGAGTAGTGATATCACCAAACGGACTCCAAGCACCTCCGGCATTTGCTGCTACTACGATATTGATAGCACCTGCTACGAGGAAATCTTTTTTCTCTTTGTCTATCGTAAACAAAACAGTAGATAAGATTAGTGCAGTTGTGAGGTTGTCAGCTACAGGTGATATGAAAAATGCCAACAGTCCCGTCAGCCAAAACAGCTTTTTGTAGCTATAGCCTTTGGATGTGAGGTTGAATTTGAGTGCATCAAATACTCCTCTTTCAATCAAAGTCTCTATATATGTCATAGCTACAAACAGGAAGAAATAAATTTCTGCAATCTCCTCTATAAGATGAGTCATCTCATTGTGTAGAGGCTTTGGGTCTAGACCATGCAGTGCATAATATACACCTATCATCATAAACATAAAAGTTCCGGCAAAAAATGCCGGTTTTGCTTTGTTCATCTCATATTTCTCTTCTGTAGCTATTAAAATATAGGCTGCGATAAATACGATTAAATCTAAAATCCCAACCCATGTCATGGTCAAATCTGGTATGCTCTCTGTCATTGTATCCTCTTTTAATTGGTTTCTATATAGTGTGAGCCAAGAGACTCTTTTCGTGCAAGAGCCGACTCAATTATAGATGCGGCAGTATTAAGTCTTAGTTGCAATAATCTTCCGATATCTCTGTTTTTTATATCATATACGAAATTTTTTGCCTCAAGCAGACCATTTTTATTTCTTATAATACCGACATTTTTCCACATAATATCTCTTAGTTGGTATTTATATTCTTTGTCATGCTCTTTTTTTAGCTGAGTATCATAATCTTTGTCAAAATATGGCACACTGCCATTGTATGGCTTTTTACCCATTATATCTTCGGCTGCTCTTTTGGCAAATACAGCAGCTTCGAGTAGAGAATTGGATGCCAGTCTGTTTGCACCGTGTACTCCGGTTCTGGCTGCTTCTCCTGCTACATATAGTCCCTCTATTCCCGGTATTCTGCCTCTGTCGTCACACACTATACCACCATTGGCATAATGAAAAGCCGGTGATATAGGTATCCTGTCTTGTGGGAGATTAAAACCTAGTGCAGTAAAGGTATGGGTGATATTTGGAAATCTTTTGTGAAACCACTCTTTGTCAAACATAGAAAAATCCAAATATACTTCTAAACCACTCTTTCTTTTATAGTCAAATATGGCACGGGATACTATATCTCTACTTGCCAATTCACCTCTCTCATCATAATCAAATAAAAATCTGTAACCGTTTTCATCGACGAGATGAGCACCTTCACCCCTGAGAGCTTCTGTTAGAAGCAGTTTTCTTGCAAAAGGTGTTTTGACAAATACAGTCGGATGAAACTGCATAAACTCCATATCTGCAAGTTCTATACCCTTTTCGGTGCATATACCGTGGATATCTGCACTTACTGTGCGTGAATTGGTATTGTAAGCATATAGTGAGCCTATGCCACCACTTGCTATCAGGACATTGTCAGCGTAGATTGTAGTAGGTCGGTAGTTTACCATTGCTCTTATACCGTAGCATCTGCCACCCTCTATCAAAAGGTCATATACAAGCGTATTTCTTTGTAGCAAATGGGGATTGTTTTGCATCATAAAGTAGTGCATATATCTACCTGTTGCATCTCCTCCGGCATGCAGTATTCTACTTGCTGAGTGGGCGGCCTCTTTGGTATATAGCAGATGACCGTCTTTTGCTCTGTCAAACTCCATTCCGGCTTTTATCATCTCATCACGGAGCTTTAGAGACTCTTTTGACATAATCTCTACGGCATTTGGGTCATTGTGAGATGAACCTGCTTTGATTGTATCTTGGATATGGACAGGAATATCATCTTCATCAAGTGCTGTTACTATACCACCCTGTGCATAAAATGTATTGCACTCCCACGGTATATCTTTGCACACTACCAGGACTTTCATATCAGCAGGTATTGTCATAGCAGCATATAATCCTGCTATACCGGCACCTATAATAATCAAATCAAACTTTTTCATTTTGCACTGCCGTTGTTGTCGATAGAGTGTATATGATTGGGCTTATATACAGGATCTGTTTTGTGTCCGCATCCGCTCAATAAAAATGAAACAGATACTATTGCTATAATTACAAAATGAAAACTGCCGGAATAATAATTAAATCGATAATTGGAAAAAGACAATATGGACCCCTCTCAGCGTATGGCTGTTATGGTAAATTTATGCACTCTTTATCCCCTAGTCTGAAAAGAGCTATATCATTCATCTTTGTCAAAGACAATGCACTGTTTCTTGCTCTTTCACATCCGGGATATAAAATGGAGTTAAATTATAATAAAGATGTAATAAAAAGCCTATTAAGAGTATTTGCACAATATAATCCCCAATGTGAATTTATGAATGTATCCAAGATTATAGTATTTGAGTCAAAATACTCTATTACAAGCAAGGAGAGTATCACCAAAGCCGAAGAGACTATACCCAGATACAGTGAACTATCTACCGGTAATTTTGATATCAATATTAAAAACGAAGAGTTAAAAGAGTATTTTGAAAAGATAAAAAAGGATATTTTGAAAAACAGAGGTCAAAGATGACTGACAAATATCATAATATAGAGAAGATTGTAAAAAATTTACCCAATAAACCGGGTGTATATCAATATTTTGACAGTAATGGAAGATTGCTATATGTTGGCAAAGCCAAAAATCTGAAAAACAGAGTCAAAAGTTATTGGAGATTTAGACCACACTTTAGAGCCAATCCTGATGTAGGAGTCAGAATATCCAAGATGCTGTCTGAATCTGTAAATCTTGAGTATATAGTGGTCAATAGCGAAGAGGATGCTTTGATACTGGAAAATTCTCTCATCAAGCAGTTGAAACCAAAATATAATATACTGCTTAGAGATGACAAGACTTATCCATATATTTATATAGATGAAGCTCAAGAGTTTCCACGATTTGAGATTACCCGCAGAGTGCTTAAAGGCTCAAAAATCAGATATTACGGACCATTTCCCGGAGGTGCCAGAGATTTACTTGCATCTATATATGATTTGTTTCCTCTGGTTCAGAAAAAAGGCTCTCTCAAAGGTAAAAAGAGGTGTCTGTTTTATCAGATAGGCAAGTGTAAAGCTCCCTGTGAAGGATATATAGATGCCAAGAATTATGCCAAAATAGTAGAAGATGCCAAAAAAGCTATTGAAAACAGAACTGTAATAATAGAAATGCTTACTGAAAAGATGCTAAATTTGGCATCGCAGGAGAGATTTGAAGAGGCGGCACAGATAAGAGACAGAATCAAATCCATAGATGCTATGAAGATTCATTCTGATTTGGATTTGACGAATAATGAAGATATAGATATCCTTACTATACATGTAAAAAATGACAGAGGTGTGGTGTTGAGATTGTTTATCAGGCATGGCAAACTTGTATCTACATCTCACAGCTTTTTCCGTCAGACAGATATCTATGATGAGGAAGAGGCATACAGACAGGCTTTAATCTCATTTTATGATAATGCAATGCCCACTGTTGCTGATAAAATTTTGACAGCCTATGAGTTGTCTGAAAAGAGAGATATAGAATCTGTTTTAAAAACGGTTATAGGCAAAAAAGTGACAATAAGCAATCCAAAAAGAGGAAACAAAGCCCGTTTGATAGAACTCTCTTTGAAAAATGCTGATGAGTTGCTGAAAAGATATGCTCAAAACAGTAATATTGAGAAAAAGATTAAATCTCTTTTAAATATCGAAAATATTCCTTACAGAGTAGAGATATTTGACAATTCACATATGATGGGTGAAGCTACAGTAGGTGCCATGGTGGTATGGGACGAAAACAGATGGGAAAAAAATTCATACAGAAGATATATTTTGCAATCCAAAGATGAATATTCCCAAATGCAGGAGATGCTGGAAAGAAGAATAAAAGACTTTGACAAGGAGCCACCTCCTGATTTGTGGCTTATTGATGGTGGTGATACTCTGTTGAAACTTGCAAATACCCTACTGGCAAAAGCCGGAGTGAGACTAGATACAGTAGCTATTGCAAAAGAGAAACTTGATGGAAAAGCCTACAGAGCCAAAGGGGCAAGTAGAGATATTATCTATACAAAAGATAATATTATACGATTAGACAGCAGTGATGAGAGATTACAATGGCTTCAAAAACTGAGAGATGAGGCACATCGCTTTGCCATAGATTTTCATAGAAACAGAAAAAGAAAAGAGGATTTAAAAATATCTCTCTTGGGTAAAAAAGGTGTAGGAGAGGCAAGTGTAAGAAAATTACTTCAATATTTTGGTACTTTTGAAGCTATTCAAAAAGCAGATATAGATGAAATATCATCAGTTGTAGGCAGTAAAATAGCCAAATCACTGCTGAAGTAATCAAAAAGATATGCTACACAGGTGGTTTTTAAATAGTTTTAATCTCTGATAGTATATGATATGGCAAAATAGTAAAATATTTCTAAGGATATAAATTTATCTAATAAATAAATTAGCTGACAAAGTTAATAAGGGGAGCAAATGTTACTGATTACAAATACAAACGGTGAAGCAATCGTTGCAGATGGAGAATTTCTAAAAAAAGGCGGATATGAAAATCTGACAGACTTAAACAGAGCTGTATATGATAAAAAACTTATACTTTCCAAGAGTGGAGAGATAATTCTTGGGAATGAAACACTCAAGTTGGGTTTTCAGCAGATTTTTACAATATTTGGCAATTTCAATGTATATAGCAAAACAGGAGATATATTATCTTCTGTTGTTCAATCAAAATCTGATGAAGATAAAAGTAGTATCTTAGGCACATCTGTTGTAGCCGGAGGTGCAGCAGCAGCTATGGCTGCCATGGCAGCTACAAAAGTATCTGAAGATGATGAAAAGCTCAATTTGGGTAGTTTTAAAGATGAAGAAGATGAAGATGACAAGATTGTATTGGGAAGCTCAAAAACTGAAGATAAGAGTGATGAAGATGATATAATCAATCTTAGCACAGGAACTGACAAAACTACTGAGAGTGTTGAATCAAAAAGTGATAATAAAGATGATGATATAGATTTGGATTCTCTTTTTGATGCTATTGCAGAAGAAGAGTCTGAAACAGAAGAAAAAGCAAAAACAGAGAGCAAAGTAGAAGAGAGTGCCAAAGAAGAAGAGCCAAGTGAGAATGAAGAAGATGAAGATGATATATTTGGCGATCTCGAAGATATGATGGCAGATGAAACAGAAGAAGAGAGTGCCAAAGAAGAAGAGCCAAGCCAGAGTGAAGAAGATGAAGATGATATATTTGGTGATCTCGAAGATATGTTAGCAGATGAAGCAGAAGATAAAAAAGAAGAAGAGAGTGTCAAGACAGAAGAGCCAAGTGAGATTGAAGAAGACGAAGATGATATATTTGGCGATCTTGAAGATATGTTAGCAGATGAAGCAGAAGAAGAAAAAGTAGAAGAGAGTGCCAAAGAAGAAGAGCCAAGTGAGAATGAAGAGGACGAAGATGATATATTTGGCGACCTTGAAGATATGTTAGCAGATGAAGCAGAAGAAGAAAAAGAAGAAGAGAGTGCCAAAGAAGAAGAGCCAAGTGAGAATGAAGAAGATGAAGATGATATATTTGGCGATCTTGAAGATATGTTAGCAGATGAAGCAGAAGAAGAAAAAGAAGAAGAGAGTGCCAAAACAGAAGAGCCAAGTGAGAGTGAAGAAGATGAAGATGATATATTTGGCGATCTTGAAGATATATTAGCAGATGAAGCAGAAGAAGAAAAAGAAGAAGAGAGTGCCAAAACAGAAGAGCCAAGCCAGAGTGAAGAAGACGAAGATGATATATTTGGCGATCTCGAAGATATGATGGCAGATGAAACAGAAGAAGAAGAGAGTGCCAAAACAGAAGAGCCAAGTGAGAGTGAAGAAGACGAAGATGATTTGCTTGGATTGATGGATGATGAATTGTCTATCAGTGATATAGACATAAATGATAATGAAGAGACAGAGAGCAAAACAGATTTGGATGATATAGATATTATTCCTCTTGCAGATGAAAATGAGACAGCAGATAAATCAAGTGATACTGAAGATAACAGCAGTGAAGATGAAGACACTGATTTAGATGATATTTTGGGCTTACTTGATGAGCAAGAAGATACTTCAGAAGAAGAGAGTACAGATACTGTATCCAAATTAGAAGATGAGGATATTATTCCTCTTGCAGGAGAAGATGGTTACACTCCTGATGATGAGACTGTTACAGAAACGAATGAGGTAAAAGATACAACTGCTTCTGAAGATTCAGAAGTAGCCAATATTGTGATAGATATTGATGAGAGATCCAAACTTCTTGAGATAGATACTGAAGAGTATAAGAGTCTGTTTATGGATTTTATATCCGATGCCAGAGAGATGAAAGATGGTCTGTTGTCAAATGACAACGATACTATACAGGATACTGTCTCAATTCTGAAAGATGCAGTGTTGCTTTTACAGCTTGATGTATTGAAAGATATGTTAGAAGATATAGAAAAAACAGAAGGTGAAGACAGAGACAAAGCTGTAAATAGATTCTATTTGACTCTTGATGCTATCGAGAGTGAGATGGAAGCAGGTAAAACCAAAATCGAAGTAGGCAAATCGATATTGGATACAGATGAGTATCAAGTTCAGCCAAATCAAAAAGAGGAGACTCCTCAGGTATCATCTGAAACTCCATCTGTAACAGAGCCTGAAGTAGTAGAAAACAGAGAAGACAAGGCAGAGAATAAAGTCGAAGAGACTCCTGTTGCAGACAGTAACAAAATGACAGCAGATGAGATTTTGGAGGGAGTCAAACCTATACCTATTGAGTTTAGTCTGCATATAGCAGCTGAAGAGTTGAGTCTACCTGAAGATTTGGTATTGGAATTTATCAATGATTTTGCTCAACAAGCACATGAAAATCTACCTGTATTGATAGAGGAGTATAGAAACAATGAGCTTGACAAGTTACAAAAAACAGCTCATATGCTCAAAGGTGCTGCAAGTAATTTAAGAATAGAGCAGATGGTAGATAATCTTTATCAATTACAATATGATAATAATATAGAAAATGCTCCGGAGAGAATACGACTCTTTGCCGGACAATTGATGGGATTGGATAACTATTTAAAACAGATGAATGTAAAATAGAGGAGAGATAATATGAAAATAATAAGTAAATTCAGGATATCAGCGGTTATTCCATCACTGTTGCTGATGGGTGTGTCGCTATTCCTGATATATGAAGCGTATGTAGGATATATCAAAGGCTCATCTCTCAAATTGAGTCTGGATAACAATATCAAATTAAACAAACTGATGGTAGAGATAGGCAAAGAGAGAGGATTGAGTTCTCTTTATCTTGCATCAAATGAAGATTCAGTAAAAGAGGCTTTACAAAAGCAAAGAATGAATACTGATAAAGTATTCAAAGAGATATCTGATACTTTGAATACAAAAGTAACATATGCCTATATTGACAAAGATTATATTACCGGAGAGAAAATAGTCATAAATCCTGAAGGATACAGGAGTATTATCGCAAAACGCTCTCTTTTATCCAAGCTGAGAGAGAGTGTTGATGATAAACAAAATGCTGATTTTAATACAGTAATAGAGCAGTATTCAGAGATTGAAAACTCTATAATTTCAGATGGATTGAATCAAGCTGAAAAATTGTCTGTCAATAAAGAGAGTATGAAAAACTCTATCATATCAAATGAGATATACAGAACTGAAAAATATGCCTCTTTGACCAGAGATGTAGCTGTATATTTTATCACACAAAAAAAGCTCATAGACAGAGATACTTTAAACAGTTTGACAAATTACTATCGTAACTCTTTTATGTCTATATCTGATGATAACTCTTTGATATCCAAAAAGGTAAAAGATATTTTAAAGAAAGATAAAATATCAGATATAGAGAATAAAATAGATGCATATTATCAAGATATCTTTATGCACTCTACTGATGCACACTATGAATCCAACGGTATAGATCTTTTTACAGATTTGACCAAATATATAGCCTCTTACAGAAAAGCCTCTTTACTCTATACCAGCGATAGTAAGAGTATAGCTTCATGGTATGTAAATACAGCGTTTATTGTCGCTTATGTAGCATTGGGATTGTTTATACTGGTCATTCTATTCTTGATGATAGGTATGAAAGCTGCTTATGATTTAAAAGACAATATCAAAGAGTTGAAGCATACTTTAAAACGAACAGTTGCAGAAATAGGGGAGAGTGAGCCTGAGTATGCCGAAAAGTTAAAAGAGTTGGAAAGTGTCGATTTTGATACTTCAGAGGGTATGAGAAAGGCATACAAGTATTTAGAAATGATAATAGAGATGGCTAAAAAAGATAAAATGGCTGCAGTTGAAGCAAATGAAGCCAAATCTCTTTTCCTTGCAAATATGTCACATGAAATCAGAACTCCTATGAATGGTATTATAGGATTTACGGAGTTATTGAAAAATACTCCATTGAATGATGAGCAGAAAGAGTATGCCAATATTATAGAAAAGAGTTCATCAAATCTATTGCATATCATTAATAATATTCTTGATTTGTCCAAACTTGAAAACAAAAATGCAGAAGTGGAGCATATTACCTTTGAGGTACACAGAGAGTTTGACAATGTTATTGAGGCAATGGGAACTATTGCAGCAGAGAAGCAGTTGGATTTAAATTACTATATAGATCCGTCTATAGGTAATAAACTCAAGGGTGATTCTACAAAACTCAAAGAGATGCTAAATAATCTTTTGAATAATGCCGTCAAATTTACCGACCCAGGTGGTGAAATAGATGTAGAAATCAACAAAATATCAGATGCTTCAGATAATGGTATAGTCGTGATGTTTAGTGTCAGAGATACTGGTATAGGTATGAGTAAACATCAAATAGAAAAGATTTTCCAGCCATTTGCTCAGGGTGATACAAGCATTATGAGAAAATATGGCGGTACAGGTCTTGGATTGACTCTGACAAAAGAGTATGCCGAATTGATGGGTGGAGAGCTTAGAGTGGAGAGTGAAAAAGACAAAGGCTCTACATTCTCATTTACTGTAACTCTAGAAAAAATAGATGGTGCAGAAGATATCTATGGAAATGTATTTGATATGGTAGATGCATGCAGATGTCTGAAAGGTGAAGAAGATACACTCAACAAATATCTGGATAGATATTTCAAATATCTGGGTGTAAATTGTAGAAACTTTGATTCACCGGATAAATATATTGCACTAAACAATACAAAAGAGTTTGATGTAGTAATTATAGATTATGATAAGTGTACAGAAGATATCCACAAGTCCATAGATAATATGCCAAAAGACAAACTGGTAATTTTTGTTGGTTCAGACAAGAGATCTGAAATAGAATCTTCTTCTATCAATCAAGACAGTATAGTATATAAACCTGTTACCTATACAAAACTAATAGAGATGTTGAAAGAACACTCAAAAGATAATAAAAAGGTTGAATCAAAAGTTTCAAAAGCTCCAAAATTACCGACCAAGTTTTATGGTGATGTATTGGTTGTAGAAGATAATATAATCAACCAAAAACTTATTAAAAATATTCTTGAGGGAATGGGTCTGAATGTAGAGATAGCAAATAATGGTCTTGAAGCATTTGACAAGAGAAAAAAGGGCAAATATGACTTAATCTTTATGGATATACAAATGCCTGTGATGAACGGTGTGGAAGCTACTCATGAGATACTGGAGTATGAAGAGCAGGAGAATATAGAGCATATTCCTATCGTGGCTTTGACTGCAAATGCCCTCAAGGGTGACAGAGAGAGATTTTTAGAGGAAGGATTGGATGAGTATATCTCCAAACCTATCAATATGTCTGAACTTATCTATATTTTGAACAAATTTATGAAAGACAAAGCACACCTTGAGATAGATACTCCATCTCAAGAGCCACAAAAAGAGGTCAAAGCTCCTGAAAACATAGATACACAGGATACCAAAGCAAAACCTGAACTCAAAGAAAAAACTGAAGTAAAACAGGTAAAAAAAGATACTGAAACATCTGTAGAAGATAAACAGAAAAAAGCCGATGGAAAAATTCTGGTAGCCAAAGAGTCAGCATTTGCATCAAAACTTTTGGTCAAACTACTTGATTCAATAGGTTATGATTATGATGTATCTGATGGAAAAGGTGATATAAATCGCAAATTGCTTACCGGTCATTATGATATTATATTGACAGATGAGAAGATGGTAAATGGTATTATGAAAAATTACCTCAAAAATAGAGGTGGAGTACTTCTCTTGACAAAAGAGCCTACAGATATGAGTAAATTTGAAAATATCAAATATCTAGTGATAAATGGTAAAGTTTCAAAAGAGAATCTAAAACAATATATAGATAAAATTAGGAGTGAGAAATGAGTTTAAAAGTACTTGTAGTAGATGATGATTTTATAAACAGAAAATTGATTCAGGCGATGCTGAAGAGACATCCGGATATGTTTGGAGATATAATAGAGGCTGAAAATGGCTCGGAAGCATTGTCTATACTTCGTAAAACAGATGGTATAAGTATAATACTCTTGGATATTTTGATGCCTGTTTTAGACGGAAGGGAATTTCTAAAAATAT
The DNA here is from genome assembly GCA_015488535.1 of Nitratifractor sp. Taxonomy (GTDB): domain Bacteria; phylum Campylobacterota; class Campylobacteria; order Campylobacterales; family Sulfurovaceae; genus Nitratifractor. Next base: position 36,822 of record WFNP01000018.1, on the reverse strand, counting down.
TTCGCTCAGAAGAGGAGAATAAAAATATTCCGGTGATAGTATTATCTACTGATGATACACAAAAGAGTACAGTCCTGGATTTGGGTGCAGAGGATTTCTTAATCAAACCGATTAATGAAGATGAATTGATTGATCGTATCAAACGCTGGACTGGTGCTTAAATTCGTATCAGGTAACTTTAAGTTACCTGATGATTTTTGATTGAAAACAGCATATACTACTATATTACTTAATTTCTACTTAGCAAGTCTCAAAAAAAAATCTCTTCATATCCTACTAATAATATTAACGATACAATCTCCATAATACTAAAAAGGAGAATTCTATGTTCAAAAAACTATTCTCGATGAAAGCGGCAGTCATCGTAATGTTGGTCTTTGCCGTTTCTATAGGCACAGCCACATTTATTGAAAACGATTATGGCACACAGACTGCCAGAGCATTGATATACAATGCCAAATGGTTTGAGTTGTTGTTATTCTATTTTGTAGCAATTATCTCATATAACATTATTGCATTTAAAATGTATAAAAGAGAAAAATGGGGACAGCTTACACTGCATATGGCATTTCTGTTTATAGCTGTAGGTGCTATATTGACCAGATTTGTGGGATATGAAGGGATACTTCATATCAGAGAGGGACAGACAAGTTCATCAATGGTAAGTGATGTAATGACTCTTGAGGTAGATATGGCTGATAAAAACAGAGCTGTTTCATATTTTATGCCTGTCTATTTAAGCTCATTGGGCAAAAATCATATAGATAGAGATTTTAGGCTTGGAGATAAAAAAATAAATCTCAAGCTCTTGAAATATATACCTGCAGGCGAAAAGAGAGTGCTTACAGTGCCAAAAGGCGGTGATGATATACTCTCTATGAAAGTAGCCGCAGGTGGTATGGGAGAAGATGTATATCTTAAAAAAGGCACTCAAAAAGATTTTGGCAGTTTTATATTGTCTTTTGATGGTATAAAAAAATCGGATAAACCTGTGCTATATATCAGTGATAATGATGGCAATTTGACAATAGATACCCCATTTGCCATGCAGACACTGAATATGGCAGATAGAAAGCAAGGCAGTGTTCCTGTCGGATTAAACAGTTTTCACGAAAGAAGATTATACAGATTTGGTCCAAACTCCATTGTACTCAGAAAGTTATATAAAAATGCGAAATTGGAATATGATAACAAATCTTTAAAACCTGTCAGAGGAAAACCACAGATAGTAATACTAAAAGTAAGTGACTCAAAGAATAGTAAAACTGTTGAACTACAGGGTAAAAAAGGTATTGTAGGGAAGCCTGTAGATATCAATTTTTCAGGATTGAAAGTGAGATTGAGTTATGGTGCAAGAGTTATAAAACTGCCATTTGCCATAAAGCTTGACAGGTTTGAACTGGAGAGATACCCCGGTTCTATGAGTCCATCTTCATACTCAAGCTATGTGACTGTAATAGACAAGGAGAAAAATGTGTCAATGCCGTATCATATCTATATGAACCATGTTTTGGATTACAGAGGTTACCGCTTCTTCCAGTCATCTTTTGATATGGATGAAAAGGGTTCTGTTTTATCTGTCAATCATGACCCAGGCACATTAATTACATATATAGGGTATTTTATGCTTGCATTGGGCTTTTTGTGGAGCTTTTTGACACCAAAAGGCAGATTTCAGACACTCAAGAAAAAACTACACAAAATTCAGGCAAAAGGCAAAACTACCGTAGCGTTGGCACTTTTGGCTCTGTTTTTCATACATCCTTCGACTGCACAGGCATATACGATAGGCTCTGATTTGAATGCAAGTGACAAAAAGATACTACAATCATACAGCAAAGAGCATGCAGACAGATTTGGCAGACTGGTTGTGCAAAACAGCAGTGGCAGAATGGAGCCTATGGATACTCTGGCTCATCAGATACTCTCAAAGATAAGCAGAAAAAGCTCTATAATGGGATTAGATGCCAATCAGGTGCTTTTGGCGATGCTGACCAAGCCTGATATCTTCCAAAAAATGAAAATGATAAAAATCTCACATCCGCTTATTGCCAAAAAACTGGGATTGCCAAAGGATACAAAGTATGTATCTTATGATGACTTCTTTGATAAAAAAACAGGCAGATATATATTGGCTGAAGATGTCCAAAAGGCAAACAGAAAACGCTCTGCTGAAAGAGATATGTATGACAAAGATTTGATCAAGGCTGATGAGAGATTGAATGTGGCATATATGACATTTCAGGGGGCATTTTTGAAAATCTTCCCAAAACCAAATGACAAAATGCACAGATGGTATGCACCGATTGACGCTATCAAAAACTTTTCACCAAAAGAGGGTCAGTTGGTCAGATACCTTGTGGCAAACTACTTCAGAAATGTAGATAAAGCTGTTAAGACAGGTGATTGGAAAGATGCTGATAAAGCATTGGATATCATCAGAAAATTTCAATACTTTTACGGCTCTGATGTAATTCCGTCTCAAAAGCGTATAAATATGGAGATAGAGTATAACAAGCTGAATATCTTTAGCCGATTGGTTCCTGTATATATATTAGTAGGGTTGATACTACTGATATTGTCATTTGTCAATATTGTAAAACCCTCTTTTTCTCTGAAATGGCCTGTCAGAATTTCACTGGCTATATTGACTGTAGCTTTTGTATTGCAGACTGTAGGACTGCTTATCAGATGGTATATAGCAGACCATGCACCGTGGAGTAACGCCTATGAATCTATAATATATATCTCATGGGCTACTGTGTTGGCTGGATTTGTATTTTCAAAACGCTCACCTATTACACTGGCAGCTACTTCTATACTGGCTGGAATATTCCTCTTTGTGGCTCACCTGAACTGGCTTGACCCTCAGATTACAAATCTGGTGCCGGTACTCAAATCATACTGGCTGATGATACATGTGGCAGTCATAACAGCTAGTTACGGTTTCCTGGGGTTGGGTGCGTTGCTGGGTATGTTTGTATTGATACTCTTTATCGTCAGAGGTAAAAACGGCAATCCAAATATAGACAGAGCTATCAAAGAGCTTACACTTATCAATGAGATGACTCTGCTTATAGGTTTGGCACTGGTGACTGTGGGTAATTTCTTGGGTGGTGTATGGGCAAATGAGTCCTGGGGTAGATACTGGGGATGGGACCCCAAAGAGACCTGGGCGGCAGTAACGATACTAGTATATGCTGCTGTGGTACATATGAGATTTATTCCCAAGCTCAAAGGTATATATGCCTTTAATGTGGCAGCAGTGTTGGCATACAGCTCAGTAATAATGACATATTTCGGAGTCAATTATTATCTAAGCGGTATGCACTCATACGCTGCAGGTGATCCGGTGCCGATTCCGGGATGGGTATATCCGGCAATCATATCTGTATTTGTATTGATAGGATTGGCATATAGAAACAGAAAGATTAGATAATTTCTCTGATGATATGTAGGGGGTGTGGCTAAAGCCTCATCCTCTGAAGCAGAGGTGTTGCATATGCTGAGATATAGATAAAAAGTGAAATTTTGAGATATGTAGGAAGCTGTGTCGTCAGCTCTATATATAAGTGAAACTTAATTTACTAGAGTGTATTATTCTACTCCTTCTAATGTCCCCATCGCTTAACTGGATAAAGCAGGGCCCTCCTAAGGCCTAGCTAGAGGTTCGAGTCCTCTTGGGGATACCACCAATACTTTATGATGCTATATTCAAACATAAATTCTAATATCTATTAGATATAATCACTGCAAAAGACTCAAAGGCATATAGACTTCTAAAAGTAAACAGATTAACCAAATAAGTTACTACTATAGAAGAAGCTCGGTTATGAGCATATCGATATCAAAGGCAAGATGAGCTATGTTGTGCAAAAAGAGATGCGAAACATAATAAAACCGCTTCTGTCGAAGTATGGTATAGACAGAGCAGTATCCAAAGAGATTGTGCAAAATATCGTAAAGGGGTTTGATGACTAAGAGTATCAACTATGGCACTCAGACGATAGAGTATAGTATTGTGCGCAAAGCAAGACTCAAGCATACATATATACAGGTAGATAGTAAGGGAGTTATCGTAAAAGCCAACAGCAGAGTAGGGGAGAGTGAAATAGAAGCTCTTGTGCTGAAAAAATCGGCTTGGATACTCAAACATCTTCAATCATTTAAAAACAGAGCCAAAGAGAGCAAGATAGAGACAGGCTCAAGGATATATTATCTGGGTAAAAGTTACTATACCAAAGTGATAAAAGAAGAGAGCAGAGAGGATATAGAGGTCAAATTCAGCTATGCAAAATTTGTCATAAAAAGCCCCGAAGAGATATCAGATGATATGCTCTATCAGGCGATAGATAAATTTTACAAAGAAAAAGCAATCGAAAAAATTATGCCTCTTGTGGATAAGTGGTCATCTCGTATGGATTTGATACCAGGCAGGGTTACTTTCAGAAAAGCCAAAAAGAGATGGGGTTCATGCTCATACAAAAACAGCATATCGCTCAACTATCATCTGATGAAACTTCCTACTCCCTGTATAGAGTATGTCATTATTCACGAATTGGCACATATTAGACACAAAAATCACTCAGCCGAGTTTTGGGCATTGGTAGCCAAATATATGCCCCGATACAAAGAGGTAGAAAAACAGATCAAGGAGTATGAGAAGCTCTTTTGAAGTTCTCATCTCTTTGGAGCAAATTTCTCAATCTTTTCTATCAGCCACCCCTGTATCCAGGCTGCTGGTATGATATAGAGACTCAAAAATATGGTAAATGCCCATCCAAAATAGTGTATCATCATAGGAAGAAGGGGTATCTTTATAGCTCTGGTATAGAAAAATGCGGCTATATAACCATCTCTGAGTCCGTGCTTTTTCAACTCTTCAAGCACCGGATACCATGCATACATCGGACCGTGGCTCAGTATTCCCAGTCCCAAAGCCAAAAGCCACCCTTTTGTGCCACCGTCTTCTCCGAGATGTTTTGCCAAAGCTTTGGGATTGAAAAAGAGATTGATTGCTGCCATGATAAATACTACGACAGCCAAAATAGGTATCACTTCTTCCAGTGCATCAGCTGTAAATGAGAGAGATTTTATCAGTTTGTCAGTAGAGAAGATACCCACAATAGTATAAATGACTGCTACCACCCCCAAAAATTTCAAACCTCTGAATTTGAATTTCATTTTGTTTTCACTCTTTTTACTCATGATATAGCCTTTACACTGAGGACTGTCAAAACAGCTACAATAATAGTAAATACAAAAGCAAATATATTTCTCAAGATTGTAAACCTGACACCAAGCACTTCAGCTTCAAGAGGTAGTTGGACTACTCCCAGACTAACCCATGCCAAAATAAATGCAGATACGGCATAGAGGCTCACACCATCTTGCAGAAGCTCACCGCCTATTATGTAGCTGACAATTGCTTGACCTACCGCTATCATACCTGTAACTGTCCCTATCAATGTATCGGCTATGGCACCATGACCAAATACAGATGTGATAAACTCTTTTGTCATAAATGCTCTTGTCAAACCTACCAGAGCTATAATTGCCACTATCATGGGAGAGAGCATTATCAGGCTCATTGCCGAGCGTTTCAGGCTTGTTGGATACTCTTTAAATCTGTTCATGTGACTCCTTGCATACTTAGATAAAATTTGTCCTATCGAGATACAGATATACTATGCAGATAATCTCTCATCTGAAAATAGGCTATCATCGTCTCAAACATCATTCTCCAAGCCAACTCCATCATCAAAAATATAAAGATGACAAAAATTATAATATAGACTCTATCTCTTAGAGGCAACTCTTTGAAACTTTTGGAGAGTCTGTCTTGAAAATCTATACAGATTTGAAATTTTGAGCATATTTTATCTTTGGATATCCAAAAGATGACAGGTATCAGCACTGCTCCACAGTAGTAACACATTATCAATATATATTTGGTGATAAAAGTATCAAATGTCAAAAAATCAATCACCTGGATTTATACCTCTTTTGTGATAAAACTCCCTTCTGAACTCTTCAAATCTGTTTTGAAGTATCGCTTCTCTCATCTGTTTCATAAGAGTCAGATAGTAGTGTAGATTATGAATGGTAGCAAGTCTGAAGTATGTCAACTCTTTGGCTCTAAAGAGGTGTCTAAGATATGCTCTTGTGTAGTTTTGGCAAGTCAGACAGTTACATTCAGCATCTATTGGGTTTTCATCGAGTGTATATCTGGCTGCTTTTATGGATACTTTGCCAAATGTCGTAAAGAGTGTGCCGTTTCTTGCGTTTCTTGTGGGCATCACACAGTCAAACATATCTACTCCTCTTCTGACATTTTCTACCAAATCCTCCGGAGTGCCGACACCCATCAGATATCTTGGTTTATCTTTTGGCATAAACTGTGTAGTCCACTCTACCGTATCATACATATCACTGTTTGCTTCTCCGACACTGAGTCCACCTATTGCAAAGCCGTCAAAATCCAGCTCACAAAGCTCTGTAGCTGATATCTTTCTAAACTCTTTGTCAATGCCTCCCTGGATAATGGCAAAGATATTTTGATGCACTCCGATTCCTTGAGATTGCATCTTTTTGTGATACTCTATGGAGCGTTTTGCCCATCTTGTAGTCCTTTCTATACTTTCGGCTATTCTGTTTCTCTCAGCCGGCAAGGCAATCAAATCATCAAGTATCATCATAATATCGCTGTTTAGATTATACTGGATATTCAGTACCTTTTCGGGTGTAAACATATGTTTGCTACCATCTATATGACTGCGAAATAGTATGCCGTCTTCTTCTATTTTGACATTATCACTCAGTGAAAATGCCTGAAAGCCTCCGCTGTCTGTCAAAAAACTGCCGTCATATTTTGTAAATCCGTGCAGTCCGCCAAGTTTTGATACTGTCTCATCTCCGGGTCTGAGATATAGATGATAAGTATTTCCTAGTATGATAGATGGTTTAAGATGCTCTTTTAAATCAGTCGCATCCAGTGCTTTGACTGCTCCTACAGTGCCTACAGGCATAAATATAGGGGTCTGGATTGTGGAGTGTTTTGTCTTGATTTGACCAGCTCTTGCGTTATTGTCCTGGTTTTCCAGCTTAAATCTCATTGTGATATGATATCCTTTCGTAATTCCCAACAATCAGGGAAGTATCTTGATTTCGTTAGATGTGATTTTATCAAAATATACAGAAACGGAGTTTGTTAAGCTGAGAGGATTAGTTATTGAAAAATATATTGATATTTGCTGAAGGTAAAATATCTGACAGTTTTATAGACAGATTAAATCAAAAAAGAGTGGGAGATCATCACTATATTGTAATGAGCGTATCTGAAATACAGCTTCCCAAAAAACTACAGGTATCTATGGATTTTATACAGGCAGACCCTACAAGTTACAGTAAAGTAAGACGAGTTTTCCGCTCCTATGATATCAGTATGGTTTTTATACTCTTAAATACTCTTGAAGATACCGGAGAGGCTTTAAAAAATGTCAGAAGAATAGATGAAAAACTCTATGTTGTAATATTGGATTTGTGGAATGGATTCTCAAAATTAGAGCAGAACTCTACACATATAATAGACAGTAATGAGATACTCTCCAACAGACTGTATAACTATCTGCCGGGGGTGCCTGTAGTGGCACAGAGTATAGGACTCGGCGAAGGTGAAGTGATGGAGGTATTAGTGCCGTTTGGGAGTGCATTTTCATACCGTCATGTAGGCTCTATAAATCAGGTCAAATGGAAAATAGCAGCTATTTACAGAAACAACAAACTGATACTGCCTACAAATGCGACTATGATTCGTCCTCAAGATACACTCTTGATGGTAGGTAAACCTCAGGTCTTGAGTAATATTTTTAGAAGAATACATGACAGAGAGGGGCTTTTCCCAGAACCGTTTGGAAAAAATTTGCTTCTGTATATAGATATGGATATAGATTCTGAGAGGATGATTGAGTATATCAATGAGGCTAAATATTTATGTGACAAACTGGAAAATAGAAAACTATATGTCAGAGTTTACAATCCTGGTGATTTTGACAAGATAAATCTTTTGAGGAAGTTTGATAGTGATAATGTAGATATTATGATACTTTACAATGAGAATGAATTTAATGTAAGTATCATGGAAGAGGTGATGAGAGATAAAGATATAGGATTGGTATTTGCCTCTATGGATAGTATAAATGATGATATTTTGTTCAGTATTTATGATAATAATAAATTGCTGTATGTTTTTGGAGATGAGAGTATCCAAAATATAGAAAAAAGTGTGATTTTAGTCACAAATGAGCAGGATATGGAAGCTATATCTTCATTCAGTTTTTATGTATCAGAAACATTAAAATTGAAGCTGTGCCTGTGTATATATGACCCTGAGGCTTCATTTGCTGAGAGTGACAGAATAGTAGAGCATTATGAAACACTCTCTCATATATTTCAATATCATATAGATATAGACAAAAAAGTCACAAATCCTGTAAGAGCAATATCTGAGATGACAAAAGTATTACAAATAGCCCCTATGAAACGAAATATGAAAAAAGGTAACTTTTTATCAAGATTTTCCACCAAAGTAGATGACCATATATTAAGAAATGACGGACATCCCAAGTTGTTGATACCGGTAGATACACTTTAGTATCTACCCTTTTCAATTTGAATGATACATATCTCCTGAGGGATATTTGTATGATCCAAATTGTATATTTTGGGTTAATATAGTTAAAGGGTATTTATGACATTTAAAGATTTTGATTTCCATAATGATTTGGAAAAAGGTATTCGTATAGCAGGATTTAAAGAGCCAAGTCCTATACAAAAAGAGGCTATTCCTATTATCTTGCGTGGAGATGATTTGGTAGCTCAGGCACATACAGGCACAGGTAAGACCGCTGCATTTGGATTGCCGATTATTGACAGGATAGCAAAAGGTGAGATAGAAAGAGCATTGATAATCACTCCAACTAGAGAGTTGGCTACACAAGTGAGCGATGAATTGTATCATCTTGGCAGATTTGCCGGTATCAGGACGCTGGCAGTTTATGGTGGAGTAGGATATGGCAGACAGATCGCTTTGATACACAAAGGTGTGCAGATAGTGGTAGCTACTCCGGGCAGATTGAAAGATTTGTATCAAAAGGGCAAGATAGATGTATTTAATCCTGAAGTTGTAGTGCTTGATGAAGCTGATGAGATGCTGGATATGGGATTTTTGGATGATGTGAGAGAGATTTTTGACTATATCCCTCAAAACAGACAGACTTTGCTGTTTTCAGCTACAATGCCTGAACCTATCAAAGAGCTTGCCGATACACTGCTTTATAATCCGGAATTTGTATCGGTAGTAGGCGATGATACTACGAAAAATGTAGATATAGAACAGCTATATTATGTGATAGATGAGAGTCAAAGAGATGATGCCATAGTCAGACTTCTTGAGAGAGAAGATTTTGACAAAGCACTTATATTTTGTAGGATGAAAAGAGAGGTGGACAGACTTACGGAGTATCTGAATGCACTGGGATACCCTGTGGCAGGATTGCACGGTGATATTGAGCAGATAGACAGAGATGCGATAGTCAAATCATACAGAAGAGGAGAGACAAGAGTTTTGATAGCTACGGATGTAGCTGCAAGAGGATTGGATATCAAAAATGTAACTCATGTATTCAATTATCACATACCGTTTGATCCTCAAAGCTATGTACACAGGATAGGCAGGACAGGAAGAGCCGGAAAGAGTGGAATTGCTATCACTCTGGTATCTACAGAAGAGTTTAGAGAGCTTCAGAGAATACGCAAAGAAGTAGGTGCCAATATGCAACTCTCCACTATAGATATAGAAGGATCATATGATAAAAACGAGCTTAAAATAGTAGCTGAAAAAATAAAAGAGACTGAGATAGATTCTGATATAGATACCATACTCTCAGAGATGTCAGATATGGAGCAGGGTGAATTTATAAAAAAGGCACTCTCATATATCATCAAACGGGAGAAGATAGGCTCATCATCTACAATTGGTTATAATGAAGATGAGTTGGAAGATATGATAAGTGATTATGAGAGAGAGCAAAAACGCAATAAAAGTAGTAAGAGGAAAAAGAGAAGATAAAAGAGTCTTTAAATAAAAAGAGGTGTATTTACATTTGGGAAGAAACCAAAATAATCAAGTATATTATAATATTTTTGGGGTTTGCATTCGATATACTCGATATTTTGCTAATTGGATTTGTAGCTTTTACAGTTGGCACAGCTTTTGGTATAATAATAGCGACAATTATGAATCGCTTCAGCAAAGAGCCTGTGGTAGATAGAATTATCAATCAGAGTAGGGGCGGAGGCAAGATCCGGAAATGTATTGATTATGCATGCAATGGGTCCAAATGTAGCTGGAGTGATAGGTTCGGCGGTGGCAGCGGGTGTGCTGCTTTCGATATTTAATTAAAGTGAGGAAAAGATGAGTAAACAACCTAAGGGTTTAGACAAATTGGGAATCAAAGAGTTTGGAAATATTATTTATAATCCTAACTATGATAAACTGAAGCAAGATGAAGAGCAAAAAGGTGAATGTGCATTTACAGATAACGGCACTGCGATGGTAGATACCGGAATATTTACAGGTAGAAGTCCAAAAGATAAATATTTTGTAGATCAAGAGCCATCAAACAAGCATATTGCCTGGGGTTCTGTAAATCAACCTGTAACACCTGAGATTTATAAAGAGCTTCTTGATTTGACACTCAATCAACTCTCCGGAAAAGAGCTGTATATTATAGATGCTTTTGCAGGTGCTAGTCCAAGTAGTAGAAAAGCTATCAGATTTGTAACTGAAATTGCATGGCAGGCACACTTTATCGAAAATATGTTTATTATGCCGACAGAGGAAGAGCTTGAAAATTTTGAGCCTGATTTTACTCTATATAATGCTTGTAAAGCTACAAATGAAAAATTTAAAGAGCATGGATTAAACTCAGAAGTATATGTGGCATTTAATGTAGAAGAAAATACTGCAATTATCGGTGGCACATGGTATGGTGGAGAGATTAAAAAGGGAATCTTCACTATGATGAACTACTGGCTTCCGCTTGAAGGCAAACTCTCTATGCACTGCTCTGCCAATATCGGTAAAGATGATGATGTATGTCTATTCTTTGGACTGAGTGGAACAGGTAAAACTACTCTCTCAACCGACCCTCAAAGAAGATTGATAGGTGATGATGAGCATGGTTGGGATGATAACGGAGTATTCAACTTTGAAGGTGGATGCTATGCAAAAGTTATCAATCTAGACCCAAACAGTGAGCCAGAAATTTATGGAGCTATAAAACCGGGTGCATTACTTGAAAATGTAGTAGCTGATGAGAATGGCAAAGTAGATTTTGCCAATGATAGCAAAACGGAAAATACAAGAGTGAGTTATCCGATAGAGCATATCGAAAATCATGAATGCACACTTATGGGTGGACATCCTAAAAATATCATTTTCCTTACTGCTGATGCCTTTGGTGTATTACCACCGGTAAGTAAGCTTACTAAAGAACAGGCTATGTATTATTTCCTCAGTGGTTATACTGCCAAAGTAGCTGGAACAGAAAGAGGTATCACAGAGCCGGTAGCAACTTTCAGTGCATGTTTTGGTGAAGCTTTCTTGCCTCTACACCCTACAGTATATGCTGAGCTTCTTGGTAAAAAGATAGATGAGCATAATGTAAATGTATATTTGGTAAATACAGGCTGGACCGGCGGTCCTTACGGAGTAGGCAAGAGAATGAGTATCAAAGATACACGAGCCTGTATCAACGGTATCTTAAACGGCTCAATAAATGATGCAGAGTTTGAAACTTTACCTGTATTTGATTTGCAAATTCCAAAAGCGTTAGATGGAGTAGCTGATAATAATGTGCTAAATCCTAGAAATACATGGGAAAATAAAGAGGATTATGATGAGACTCTAAGAAGACTTGCAGCTATGTTTATAGAAAATTTCAATAGATATAATGACAGAGGCAGTGAATTTGACTACTCATCTGCCGGTCCTAAACTCTAAGGAGTAAGTGATGATATATAGATTTCTTGTATCCGGACGGGTTCAGGGGGTCTATTATCGTAAATATACCTCCGACAGACTCCAAAGACTCGGAGTCACCGGATATATCCGCAATTTATCTGACGGTAGAGTAGAAGCTGTTGTAAATCCCAAAAATATTAATATATCACAAATCATATCAGTATTAAAAGAAGGCTCTGCGATGAGTCGTGTTGAGAATATAGAGTATGATGAGATTGATAACAATACAGAGTTTGAGAGATTTGAAATAAGATATTAGTGATTTATATTATGCTATTTTAAATATAGACTCTAAAGTGAGTATGGAGAGGTGGGATTTCAACCCCGCATATTGCGGGGTTCAAATACTTAATTGCAGTGTCCGCCACCACAACAGCCACCGCTTGGACGATTCTCTTCTACTCTGATTGTAAAGTGTTCTTTATCCTCAATTACACTAAAATTATGCTTTTTACAAAATGTTTCATTCATTTCGTTTGCCATCTCCTGGGCTTTCATCAAGGCATCATCTTTGCTATCAAATACCAAACCGTTTTTCATTCCGCTTTTTCTGAAACATCCACACTCTTTTTCTACATTTACTGTAAACATTATCAATCCTTTATTTAATTGTTAATTGATCATTGATATAGATCAATAAAATTATATCAGATAAATATACTCCGATTTAACTTTTGGTTTATAAAAAGGCTCAAAATATAGATATTGTTTTATTTTGTTACAAACAGAGCATATCTATTTTTTTATATCCAAAGTATATAATGATATAATTGCACCAAAAAAAGGATACTGATGTCTATTTCAGATGAGTTGATGAGCAGAAGCGAAGGCAAATGTGAGCTTTGTGGCAGTGATAATGATTTGAGAGTGTATGAAGTATCTCCTTCAGATGGTAGTGCTGATAAGAGTATTGTAATTTGTGCTGATTGTGCTTCATCTATTGATAATCCTGAGTCAAATCCAAATCATTGGCATTGTCTAAATGACAGTATGTGGTCAAGTGTCCCTGCCGTGCAGGTGACGGCATACAGAATACTCTCTAAAATCGCTCATGAGGGATGGCCTCAGGATATGCTCGATATGCTATATCTTGAGCCAGAAGTTGAAGCTTGGGCAAAAGAGGGATTGGGTAGTGGAGATGATGACACAGAGCCTACAAGAGACAGCAACGGCACTATACTTGAAGAGGGTGACAGCGTGACTATTATAAAAGACTTGGAAGTAAAAGGTGCCGGATTTACTGCAAAAAGAGGGACAGTTGTCAAAAATATACACCTTACAAACAAACCTACTGAGATTGAGGGTAGAGTAAACGGTGTAAAGATTGTATTATTGTCAAAATTTTTGAAAAAAGCGTAATACAATTATGATGATAGCAAAGCCATTAAAAATTGCTATTGTCAGATTGACGGCAATGGGTGATATTATCCATACAATGGCTTCGCTACAATTTATCAAAGATTACTATCCAAATGCACAAATTACCTGGTTTGTGGAGGATAAATTCAAAGATATTCCACTATACAATCCACACATAGATAAGATTATTCCATTAAATTTACACTCTTTAAAAAATGGTTTTTCTCTGGCTAAAATTGCAAATATAAAAAAAAATATCAAAAGTGCTGGCAGTTTTGATATTGTGATAGATGTGCAGGGGTTGATAAAATCAGCAATTGTCTCAAAGCAGATAAATGCAAAAGTCAGAGCCGGACTTGACAGAGACTCTGCAAGAGAAGGCTTTTTGGCATCTGTGATGTATGACAAAAAGTATAGAGTGGATTGTGCGGGTATAGCACCTCTGCGTTTTGCTTCACTGATAGCTCAGGCTTTGGATATGAAAATAGATGAGAAGATGATACAGAGCAAAAAACCGTTTCTGTATTATGACAAAAGCACTGTTTCAGCAGAAATAGAGAGTTTGTTATCTACTGATAAAAAAAATATACTTATTGTAGCAGGTGCAAGTCATCAGAGTAAAATATATCCAAAAGAGAAGATGGCAACAGTTTGCCAAGAGCTCAAAGAGCATAATGTAATGATTGTGGCAGGTTCTAAATCTGAAAGAGCAGATGCAGAGTATATAGCACAAAACAGCAGTGCTACTCTTTTACCGCCTGTTGATTTGAATACACTCAAATATGTGGTATCACAATCAGATTTGCTCATAGGTGCTGATACAGGTCCATCACATATGGCATGGGCTTTGAACAGAGCATCTATTGTGCTATTTGGCTCTACTCCTGTATCTATGATGATGCAAAGTGATATAAATATTGCTTTAAGTGTATCTACTCCTGCCAATCCATGCAGATTTGATAAAAATGACTACTCTATATCTGAGATAGAGCCGGATTTGATAGTAAAAAAAGCCAAGAGTCTGTTATGAGTGAAAAAGACAAGCTTCCTCTCTCATTCGTATTTGCACAAAAACTTTTATCAGCCATTCCCAAGGGTATATGGATAGTAGTATCAAAGTATCTGGCAAAATTGGCATATATGATAGACAAAGAGCATACCAAAACAGCCAAAGTAAATCTGGATATTGCATTTGGTGATAGTATGGATAATGAGCAAAAAAAAGAGATAATAATCAGAAGTTATCAAAATCTATTTATGACCGGACTTGATACAATACTTAATCAAGGTAAAAGTAGAGAAGAGATACTCTCAAAAGTAGAGTTTAAAAATGAAGATTTTCTTCAAGATGCTTTAGAGAGTGCAAAACCTGTAATATTCATCACAGCTCACTACGGCAACTGGGAGCTTGGCACTCTGGCAATAGCGGCGAAATTTACACCTATCAGTGTAGTGGGCAGAAGACTTGACAGCAGATATGCAGACAGGATACTCAGAGCTACCAGAGAGCAGTTTGGTATAGAGATGATAGATAAAAGCAATGCTATGAGAAAGATGGTGCAGTCTCTAAGAGCTAAAAGACCTCTTGGTGTGGTGGTGGATCAAAATACCAGTACAAAAGAGGGGATATTGGTAAACTTTTTCGGCAAAGAGGCAAGGCATACACCATCAGTTTCAATACTGGCACGGAAATTTGATGCAATAGTAATACCTGTTTATGATTATACAGATGATTTCAAAAAGTGGACAGTAGAGTTTTATGAGCCTATTATTATGCAAAAGAGTGATGATATAAATGCAGATATAGAGCATTTTACACAGAAACAGGCTGATATTACCGAAAAGGTGATACGAAAGAGACCGCAGGAGTGGTTGTGGCTACACAAGCGGTGGAAAAACAGATATGAAGAGTTATACAGATGAGAATATTGCATACTGAATCTATGGGTGTAGAGGGTGGTCAGACCAGACGGGTAGTAGATGAGCTTTTGATTATCAAAGAGAGAGGTCATCAAGGATGGCTTGTCTGTCGTCCGGATACCTGGCTGTATGATTATGCTACAAAAAAAGGTGTAGATGTTTTGAGTGCACCTCTTCTTAATCCTTTGGATATGGTATCTGTGGGTATATTACTCAAATATATATTGAAATACAAAATAGATATCATTCATTCTCATGACAGCAAAGATGGATATCCTGCTCTTTATGCTGCTAAAATCAGCGGTAAAAAATATATCAGAGCAAGGCACAATGATTTGACAAAAAAACCCGGAAAAGTTTATGATTTGTCAGATTTGATTATCACTACCGGCAACAAAATAAAAAAAGAGTTGATTTCTGAAGGAGTAGATGAGAGTAAAATCATATCCATACCATCTTATCCTGATGAAAAAATATTCAGACCATTAAGTGAAATTAGAGATATAGAAAAAGCTCGATATGGGGTAGAAGGCAAAACTGTAATTGCTACAATGAGTGGTTTTAATGAGAGAAAAAGACCTCATTTGATACTCACAGCATTGGCTAAGTTGAGTCAGAAATATCCAGATATTGTATATCTTGTAGCCGGACCTGATAATAATGATAAATATATGGGAGAGTTTCGTTATCTTAGCAATAGATATGGATTGGAAGATATTGTCAAATATGTGGGATTTGTAAAACCGGAAAAGTTTTTAAATATTGTAGATATCTATCTGTGTGCTTCTAGAAAGGAGGGTATCCCACAATCTGTAATGCAGGCTATGATGATGGGGTGTGCTGTGGTAAGTACAAATGTAGGCTCTGTAAGTGATTTGAATGTAAGAAATAATCTGATTATAGTTGAAAATGATGATAATGTAGAAAATAGTCTGAAATCAATGCTGGAAATACTTCTTTCAGATCCGGAGCATATGAGACAGTTAGGCAGGAAAAACAGAGAGTTGGCTATGAAGTTTTTTAACAGGAAAGTTATGGGTGATCTGCTCATACAGAGTTATCAAAAAGTTTTAGACGGTGAGTAATGAAAATCAGTGTAGTGATATTGACATACAACAGTCAAAAATATCTCAAAGCCGTAATTAACTCTGCACTCTTTGCTGATGAAGTGTTGATATTGGATAGTAACTCTACTGATGATACTATACAGACAGCCAAGAGTTTGGGAGCGAGGGTAGAGAGCGGAGAGTGGCTCGGTTTTGGCAAAATGAAACAAAAAGCCGTGGATTTGGCAAAAAATGACTGGGTATTCGTGCTTGACAGTGATGAAGAGATAAGCCCTAAATTAAGAGATGAAATAATCAGCCTTGAAGAATCTAATGAATACAGTGCATACTTTGTGCCAAGAGTCAATATATTTTTCGGCAGAGCTATGAGGCATGGAGGATTATATCCTGATGAGACTATACGGCTGTTTGACAAAAAAAGAGCCAATTTCAGTGATGATAGTGTGCATGAGAGAGTGATTGTCTCAAGTGGCAAGATAGGCAGACTAAAATTTGATATGATACACCATGCCTATGAGAGTATCGAAAGCTTTATATCAAAACAGAACAGATACTCTACACTCGGAGCAAAGCCAAACAGATTAAAAGCTATCGTCAATCCATGGTGGACATTTATAAGAATGTATATAATTAAATTAGGCTTTCTTGATGGTTGGCAGGGGTATATCACAGCTAGATTATACGCACAATATACATTTTGGAAATATATCAAGGATAAAAGATGAGTATAAAAGTGTTGCATACCGAATGGTCTGACGGCTGGGGAGGGCAGGAGATACGGATTATCGAAGAGATGAAAGCTATGCGTGAGATTTATGGTATAGAGAGTATTTTGGCATGTAGAAAAGGAGCCAAAATAGCCCATAGAGCCTTGGCAGAAGATTTTGAGGTATATTATCTGCCATTTAAAGGCAATACAGATATCAAGACTCTTTTTGGGCTAAAAAAGATAATAAAAGAAAAAGATATAGATATAGTCAATACTCACAGTGGCAAAGATACATGGGTAGGTGGATTGGCAGCTAAATTATCCGGTGTATCTTTTATTCGCACAAGACATCTTTCCAACCCTATCAATCCCTCACGGCTTAATTTTATAAACTCTTTGGCTGATTATATAATTACAACCGGAGAGCGTGTAAGAGTAGATATGATAAAAAACAACAGAATCTCTCCTGATAAAATAACTTCTGTGCCTACAGGAATAGATGCAAAGAGATTTAATCCCAAATGTTGTGCAAAAAGAGATATCAAAGAAGAGTTTGGTATATCTGATGATACTGTTTTGATAGGGATTGTCGCAGTTTTAAGGAGCTTTAAGAGGCATGATATATTTATCAAAAATGCCAAAAAGATAGTGCAAAAGTATCCCAATGTCAAATTTCTCATTGCAGGTGACGGACCTCAAAAAAATAGTATAGATGATTTAATCCAAAAGTATGGTTTGAAAGAGAGCTTTATATTGACCGGTCATGTAGAGAGAGTTGAGAGAGTGATGAGAGCATTGGATATATTTATCCTCACTTCTGATTCCAAAGAGGGTGTGCCTCAATCTGTGATACAGGCACTGCTTATGGGATTGCCTGTGATTGCTACAGATGTGGGAAGCACAGCAGATTTGTTTCAAAAAGACAATATGATACTGATACCTCCCAAAGATGAAGAGAGACTTTATAAAGCTACAAAATCTTTGATAGATGACAAAAATTTGAGACAGAGTCTCTCAAAGAGAGCAAGAGCATCAGCTATGCCATTCATAAGAGAAGAGATGGCAAAAAAGATATATGAGATTTATAAAAAAGTAAAAAGTTGATAATGAAATTTTTTATTCCAAAAAGAGAAAGATACAATATCTGATATTGTATTACACTAATCTACAGATTCTACAGATTTAATACAGATTCTATGCTAAATGATGATATATAATCAAATACTTCCAAAAATATAGCAAGGAGATATATTATGTCACTACCTGAATTAAAAAAGAGTGAGCAGTGTGAGTGTGATAGATTAAGCTATATTTTTAAGATATCTATATTGGCTCTTTTATACTATGTACTTGGAAAAATCAGCTTTTATATAATAGTGCAAAGCAGTATAGTCTCGGTAGTGACATTTTTTCCAGAAGGTGTGGCACTTGCGGCAATATTGATATATGGCAAAGAGATGTGGCCGGGGATTTTTATCGGTCAGTTTGTATTGGCTGTGAGTTCAGGATTGCCTGTTGGTGCATCATTTGCTATATCCGCCATCAACAGTATAGAAGCAATTATCGGATATATTCTCTTTTACCGTAACGGTTTTCGTATATCTCTGGAGAGTAGCAGAGATATTGCGGGTTTGCTTGTGATTATAATATTTGTTCTTCAGCCTTTCAGTGCATTTTTCGGTAATTTGACATTGATTATGTTTGGTGTCAGTGATATATCTCAGATGTTCACGAATATGTTTGCATGGTGGTTTGGCAATCTGATGGGTCAAATTCAGCTGACACCTTTTTTACTCTACTTATATACATATAAAAAAGATATCAATATAAAAGAGTCTCTTTTTATTGTCATTTTTATAGCTGTTTTGACTTATATATTACAGATTTATATACATAAAATGACGCTCTCTTTGATATTGGCTATTACTATGCCGATAGTCATTTATATTTCCATACACAAGAATTTGTATTATGCTACATTATCCACATTGACTATATCAGTAGTCTCTTTATATTGCACCAAAATAAAAGGTAGTCTCTTCTGGACAGGTGATACTGTTAATGCCTTTTATAGAATAGTAGATCTTAATTTTTACATACTGGCACATGTATTACTGGTTTTATTGATTGGGACAATGTTTAGAGAGAAGGAAAGGGCTATCAAACAGTTGGAACAGTTGGCACACTTTGATGTATTGACCGGATTGCCAAACAGACATATTCTAAAAAGTAAGATAAACAAGGCTATACTCCATGCAAATAAATATAAAACTTTTAGTGCAGTATGCTTTTTGGATATGGATGGTTTTAAAGCAGTCAATGACAATTATGGTCATGATGCAGGTGATGAAGTGCTCAAAGAGATAGCACAAAGAATAACAAATTTGATAAGCGAAGATGATGCTTTGGTTCGTCTCGGTGGTGATGAATTTGTATTGATTGTAACAGATATTGAATACAAAAATCAATTAGATACACTTTTAGAAGAGATGATGAAGTCAGCCTCAAATGCTATAAAATACAAAGGTAATGATCTGTTTGTAACACTGAGTATAGGAGTAGCCCTGGCTCCTTATGACAGTAACAATGCAGATACACTTGTGAGTTATGCCGACATATCTATGTATGAAGCCAAAAAACTGGGTAAAAACAGATTTGTATATTATCGTGATGTAAAGTAGAGAAACTAACATTAATAATGATAGAATCTCATATATCGATTTTGAGCGATGAATGAGAGGTATATAGTGTGAAAATTTTAAAATTTACAATAATATTGTCAGTTTTGGCGACTCTATCAGGGTGTGCTGTCAAAGATGAGCAGAAATTTTATAAAGAAATCACTAAAAATAGTGACAGATATGAGACTCTAAGAGATACAGAAAAACTGATACTTGGCACAAGCAAGGCTGATGAGTCTATAGTGTTGATTAGCTATTTGCATAATAACAACTTGGATAATAAAAAAAACAAAAAAGAGAGATTTATAGTATCTGTTTACAGTGCAGATGATGAAAATCCTCTCAAGGATATCACGCTTGAGGGACACAAAGCACTGCTTATGCAAAAGATAGACAGAAGTAAATTGTCTGATAATCTAAAAACAGTGATACCCAAGTGGTTTGACAATTACTATATAGAGTTTGCACATACAGACTTGAAAAAGTTTCAAATTATAATAAACACCGCAAAAAACGGTGAAAAGAGTATATATTTTTATAAAGACAGACGCTATATCGTAGATAAGAAAAAGATGGCAAAGCTTTTATGATTTGAATCTTTCAAATATGCCAAATGTTTTTTCTTTGCCTGTAGTTACATAATATAGCTCATAATAATTATTGACTATGTATTCAAAATCTGTTTTACTCTCCTCTTTGGAGGCTATAAGCAGTCTCATTCCGGGTTTGACAATGGTTTTATCATCAGGAAGCAGAGTAATATCTTCTTTACTGTTTTTAAGTAGTAAAAATATAATTGGCAGAGGTTTTGTGTAATCTTCTCTTGAGCGTCTTAACTGTCCCAAAGTAATATTTACGCCGTTTTGCAACTCTTTTGTCAAAGCATAGGCTTCTTCTTTGTTGATGGTTATCTCAAAATGTATAGGATTGTCTCCTACTGTCTGTTTCATTTTTTTAACCAGCTTTGCACCCCACTCTTCATCTTTGGTGTGTAACAGTCGCACAAATCTATATGTAAGAGGCTCAGCTATATAAGTGTATGAAAAGTCTGCCAAAATTCTCTCTAAGACATATATTCTATTGACTCTTGCAGTTTTAAATATTCCAAAATCCTCCAGTGAGTTTTCTCTTGCTATTGTATAAATATTTGGATTTATTTTCCTTGCCGTAGAAATTATTGTTAAATTTATCAAATCATCTTTGGTAGCGGCTATGACACCCACGGCATCTTTGATACCGGCATCAATCAGCTTTTGATAATCCTCCATATCTCCAAATATTGCACTATTTTTGCGTTTTTTGTATGTAGAGGATTTGATATCGATATAATTGTATTCTATATCGGCTTTTTTTAAAGCTTCTCCTATGGCGTGTCCCATTCTGCCGTATCCGCATAGCACATATAATCCCTTTGGGATTTTTTCTCTCTCTCTTACCTTTAGAATATGCCCAAATATCCACATCTCAAGCACCCACAGATTTGCAGATGTAAGTGCAAGATAAAATCTCTTGGAGATAAATTTAAACGGGTCTTCTATATAATCTATTCCTAGATTTTTCAAGTGTTCAGTTTGGCTCTCTGTAGTGGATTTGATAACCAGTTTTATATTTTTGTTTAATAGTCGGCAAAGCAGTGCCATTTTTGTATTTTTGGCATCATCTTCAAATAAAGATACTACAGCTTCACAGTTTTTTTTATGAATTCCAGCCATTTTCAATACTTCGGGCTTTGATACATCTGCTGTCAGACACGGCACTTCAGGGATAAAATTTTCCAGCTCCAGCTCTTCTATTTTAGACTCATCTTTATCTATGACGACAACTCTCATCTGCCTTTTGCTCAGGCGGTTGATGATATCTTTTGTAATATTGTTATATCCCAGTATTATAATAAACGGCTCTGTTATATCTTCAATTTTTTTTCTAAATCGTGAAATAGCTATCTCTTTGGCAAGTTTTGTATCTTGCACGAGTGCCACAATAGCACCAATTCCGTAAAACCACCCAATTACCGTCAGATATATGCAGACTGAGACCCACATTCTTTGTGGATATGTGAAGCTGTATGGTGCTTCTCCAAATCCAATAGTTGATGCCATATAGCTTACGAAATAAAATGCATCAAAAAATGTCATCTTGTATGGATGACCATGATCATCCAAGCCTGGAATAAGAGTAAGACCCAATATAGAGATAGAAAAGGTAATAATGATTACCAGAAACGGTATCCGCATTCTGCGGATAATGAGCCAAATAGTATTGTTTGATTCCATATTATCGCTTAGATTTTAGAGTATCACCAATGAATAGTAAAACAGAGATAATATTTGCCATCAATGCTCCCCCTGATAGAGAAATTACAGCTACTGTGTTTTCCATATCCATACCTTTGCCTACATAGTGTGCTATTGCCCAAATAGTAGCAGAGGCTATTAGCTGAATATCTGCTACCAGACTTGTAGCTAATAGCACTGAGCCAAGCTGAGTTTTGTCTCCTAGTTTTAGGATAGTTGCAATCAGATTGATTACAATTGCTGCAAACAGCTCATAGGCACTGTGATACTGCAAATCAGACGGATCACCATAAAAAAATCCAAAGTTGATTGTCATTGCCAATATAATGAAAAAACCGGATATTACCTTTTGGGTATTCATATTACTCCTTTGTAAGCGTCAATTAGAAGTTTAATTTGTTTTGGCTTAGAAGATGATGTAAATATCTAATGATGATATAATTCCACAAAAAAAGGAGTTTTTGTGCCAATTGAGAGCCTAAAGCATCTGGTAGATTATGGAGTGATAGGGTTGCTTGTGTTTTTAAGTATTTTGACTATAGCATTGGGAATAGAGAGATTTTTCTACTACCGCAATATAAACCTCAGACACTATCCAAGCAAAAAGATGCTGGAGTTGGATTTGGGCAAAAAGCTTGGCACAATAGCTACTATAGGCTCTAGTGCTCCATATATTGGATTGCTTGGGACAGTATTGGCTATTATTTTGACATTTTATTCTATAGGAGAGCAAGGTAACGCTGTAGATACGGCACTCATTATGAAGCATTTGGCTCTGGCACTCAAAGCTACCGCAGCCGGGCTTGTGGTGGCAATTCCAGCTACTGTGATATATAATATATTGATGGATAAAGCAGATAGATTGATGATACAGTGGGAGATACTCTACGAAAGAGAAGATAAATGAGAAGACAAAGATTTGACCAGATAAATGTAGTCCCGTTTATAGATATCTCTTTAGTTTTGCTTGTAATTGTCTTGGCTACTGCTACATTTATTACGCACAATGAGATGCCTGTGGATTTGCCCAAATCCTCCAGCGATACCAAAGTGCCACCCAAATCTATATCGGTTACAATAGACAGTAACGGCACATTTTTTATAGGCAAAGAGAGAGTAAATTTAGATGAACTAAATAAAAGACTCTCCAAACTCGACCCCAAAAAAGATGCCGTTACGCTAAATGCCGACCAAAAGAGTCAATTTCAAAAATTTGTATCTGTTATTGATATTCTCAAAAAAAAGGGTTTTGAGAAGATATCTATAGTTACACTTCAGTAGGTTGATATGAGATTATCATCATTTTTTTCAAATAGTGTTGGTATTTTGCTATCCCGTATTTTTGGGTTTATTCGTGATTTGATGATGGCTTCTATTTTGGGAGCAAATATTTATAGTGATATGTTTTTTGTAGCTTTTAAACTGCCAAATCTCTTTCGACGGATATTTGCAGAGGGTGCATTTTCTCAAAGCTTCATCCCATCTTTTGCTTCGGCTAGATACAAATCTGTTTTTGCTGTAGGTGTATTGATACTCTTTGTAGTGATAGTCTCTATTTTAGCTATCGGTGTAGATATATTCAGCCAACCGGTAAGTGCGTTGATAGCTCCGGGATTTTCAGAGCAAGAGATTGCTAAAGTATCAGATTTTGTAGCAATTCAGTTTTGGTATCTGCCTCTTATTTTTGTAGTGAGTTTCTTTGCAGCTATGCTTCAATACAGAGAGCATTTTGCCACTACGGCATTTTCTACTATTTTGCTCAATATCGCTTTGATTACTGCTTTGTTTATCTATAAAGGTAGCAGTGAAGCTAATATCGTTACAGCTTTGAGTTATGCTGTAGTCATTGGTGGTATTATGCAGGTAATTGCCCATATCATAGTAGCCAAATTAAAAGGGGTGTTGAAGATGCTAAAGGTAGGCTTCACCGCTTTGCCTGAGTATTTAGAAAAAAGCCGTGATGATTATAAGAGATTTTTTACCAATTTCATACCTGCTATCTGGGGTAACTCTACCGCTCAAATTATGGCATTTTTAGATACTTGGCTTGCTTCATTTTTGGTAAGTGGCTCAATCAGTTATCTATACTATGCTAATCGTATATTTCAATTGCCTCTAGCACTATTTGCTATAGCTCTAAGCGTAGCTATATTTCCATCAATATCTAAAATGATAAAAAAAGGTAATGAGAGTGGAGCTATCAAGCAGATGCAAAAGGGCTTTTGGATACTGCTTTTTTTGCTTGGCACCGCTACAATTATTGGTGTAATATTTGCCAAAGAAATCATTTGGCTACTCTTTGAGAGAGGCTCATTTAATAGAAGCGATACGATAATTACAGCTAATATTTTAGCTATCTATCTGATAGGATTATTGCCATTTGGATTATCTAGGCTCTTTTCACTGTGGCTTTACTCCAAACATCAACAGCTAAAAGCGGCAAAAATTGCTACATACTCTCTGGCTTCATACTCTGTAGTAGCTGTGTCTTTGTTTTCTGCAATGGGTGTATATGGATTGGCTATTGCCAATATGGTATCAGGGTTTACTACTCTAATTTTTCTAATCAAAGCTTTTGGCAAAGATAGATTTATATCTATGTTGAGATTTAAATGGATAGTTATATTTGTAGCTTACTCATTGCTACTTGTAGCGGTATCTATTCCTCTTCATCGGTGGATTTGGGGTATGGTGGGATGAAGAATACGCCATATCAGGAGAGGAGTTATCATCATCTTTGATACTATCTTAAATCTCAAGAGCCTTTTGAAATCTCTCTTGGGTATTTTGCTCTTATCTTGGTAAAATAGCTTAGCAACTCTTTTAACTCACTATCGCTAACTTTTGCCATATCCACATATGTGGGCTTTCTTTTGTATTTTTTGAATGTAAGCATACTCTTTTCCTATGGTTTTATTATCTTTATATACAATATTTTTTCCATTATCCAAAATAATTATCTGATAATAATCTCCCAGTTCAGTAGTAGCAAATTTTTGCCAGATAACTTGTTCTGTTATGCCTTTACCATTCAAGTCAGAATTTATAAATTTTAACTCATCGGCACTGCTTAATATAGAAAAAATTATTATGATGCATATAACCCATACTCTCATTATTTTACCTTTTTGTAGATAAGTTTTCTTATTCTATCAAATATATATTTCAGGTTGCTTTTATTACTTTATATTTTTTGAAATTTATTTAATAAGGTTAAAAAGTTATAATATATTTATTTTATTTGGGAGGAAAAAAATATGAAAAAGATGGTATTTTTCATTTTATTTGTTGTAAGTCTATTATATCCGCAGACGTACAGTGATTTTATAAATCGCTATAAGTTAAATATTGCTACGAGATTTGAGAGTGTTGATTTTGTGTTGCCAGATTCAATACAGATAGAGAATAAAATAGCGTGTGACTCTTATTATAATTCCGGTACATCCAAAAATGATTTGATAACAGGTAGAGAGAGTAGAGATGTAATATATGCTGACAAAGATAATTGGAATTATACTGATATTGATGCTGGTAGTGATGCGGTATTTGGTAATAAAGGAGATGATTTTATTGAAGGTGGTAGAACTACTTCTGTAATCTTGATAGATGGAGGTTTTGGAAATGATGAAATATATGGTACCAATACTAATGATAAAAATAGTTTAACTGGTGATATTATTATAGGTGGAGCCGGAGATGATGATATTATGAGTGGTTCTGGTAATGATATAGTAATTGGCGGAGCCGGAGATGATTCTTTATACAATTATGCAGAAAATGGTGTGAGATATAGTAAGAACACTTATGTATATAGAGGATATAAAAAAGATTATGATATATATGATAGGGATGGTTATACCTATGTGATAGATAGTATTTCCGGTAGAGACGGAAAAGACAGGATAGCCAATGGCTATAGAGAAGGGACATATTCATCCAAAGGTGACAGATTACAATTTAAAGATGGATTTATGGATATTGTCACTAAAGAGTTTCATAAAAATATAGTAGATAGCCGTGTGATATACAAAGATGAAGATATAAATAATAGTAATAACAACAATACTGATACAGGAAATATTGTATATTTAAGTAATTATACTTCTATAGATGAGTCTGCATCAAAGCATAACATTGCACTTTCAGAAGCTATAGCTGATACACCTCAAGGAGGTATATTGGTCTTGGATTTAAATGGAGTCTTTACAATAGAGGATAGTATCGTTATTGATAAGAATATTAATATAGTAGGCAGTGGACACAGTTTTATATTAAAAGCATCAAAATCTATGAAGATAATGATAGATATTAAAGCTTCTTCTGTCAAATTAAAAGATTTTACACTTGATGGTAATTCAATTGCAAAGACAGGAATAGAAACTGATAGATTACCAATAGCTATAGAGCATTGCACTATAGCTCATTTTAAAACTACTACAAAAAATAGTTTGGCTACAGGTATTACACTTGTGCCTCGCTCAGGCAGTGAAGGCAGTATCTCTATTAAAAATTGTCAAATATATGATATAGTAAATACCGTACATGATGACAGAAGAGGAAGCAATGGTATGGTTAGAGCTATATTTATAGCACTTAATCATATTGATGGTGCAGATATTACAATAGAAAAAAATTATATTTATGATTTAGACTCTGAAGAGGATGATTTTATATATATAGAGAAACTTGATAATACTGTTTTGAGTGACAAAGATTATAAATATAAAACATCTATAAAAAATAATAGATTTATTGGTTTTACAAGACGAGCACTTAAACTGGCTATATCAAATACTGATATAGAGAATAATATCATTATAAGTTCTACTGACAAAGATCAATCTTTATATCCTGCGTATGGAGCTGTTACTCTGTTTGGTTCAGGTAATATAGTAAAAAATAATAAAATAACAGTATATAGTGACTTTGAAAGAGTTATATCTATAGAGAGTGACGGTTCAAGGAAACTATATGACACAATTATTGACAATAATGACATCTTGATATATGGTGGTGATATTCAACAATTTGCTTTAGAAATGTTCTATGAAGTCCATGATTACAAAGTATCTCATAATAAATTTCAATTTGATACCCCGTATTATTATGATGGTAATGGTGATAGAAGTTCGCAATTTTTCTATCTGAAAGCTTTTACAGAAGGCAAAATTTTGAATAATATTTTCAAAATTAAAAATGGTAAAATATACTCTATTGTCCATGAAAATTTATATCGTTCATCAAAAGCTACCAATAAAACTATATTACAGGATAATAATATTACAGGTGATTCAGACTATTATGTGCAGTTTCAAGGTAGAAGCGATAGTAATGCACTATCCACCCGGTTTAGTGTAGGATATAGTGTGGATATTACATATACCGGTAATAAATATAGTAGTGAGAAACCGGTAATAGAGATTACCTCTATAAAGTAGTATCCGATGATATGGGGTATATAGTTTATTTTATACTTATCAGGATAAAAAATATAAAGGAGATTGATATTGATTGTAAATACTAATCTCCAGTTTTCATTTTGGATATAATTATATAGATTCATTTTGTAAAATTTTGAATAAAAATCATAATAACAAGGTATATATATGTTTGTAGATAGCGTAGAATTGACGCTCAGTTCAGGGAAAGGGGGTGCCGGTTGCGTCTCTTTTCATACAGAAAAATTTGTAATCAAAGGCGGTCCCGACGGCGGTGACGGCGGTAGAGGCGGTTCGGTGTGGTTTAGAGTAGATGCCAATACCGATACACTCTCACATCTCAAAGGCAAAAGACATATCAAAGCTGAAAACGGCAGACCCGGAGAGGGACGCAAAAAATATGGCAGAAGCGGAAAAGATATAGAAGTAGTTGTGCCTCCAGGCACTCAGGTGGTAGATGTAGAGACAGGAGAGACTCTGCTTGATTTGACACAAAACGGCCAAAGAGTCAAATTCCTCGAAGGAGGGAAGGGCGGTCTTGGTAATGTCCATTTCAAAAGCTCTACAAACCAACGACCTACTTATGCCCAGCCCGGACTGCCCGGAGAGACCAAACTGGTAAGATTGGAGATGAAACTGATTGCCGATGTGGGGCTTGTAGGTTTCCCGAATGTTGGCAAATCCACGCTGATATCTACACTCTCAAATGCCAGACCCGAAATTGCCAACTATGAGTTTACTACACTCACTCCGAAGCTTGGAGTGGTAAATGTCGGTGAATATGACTCATTTATGATGGCAGATATTCCGGGCATCATAGAAGGAGCAAGTGACGGCAGAGGCTTGGGATTGGAGTTTTTGAAGCATATAGAGAGGACAAAGAGTCTGCTTTTGATGGTAGATGCTTCAAACTATCGTGAGATGGATTATCAGTATGATACATTAAGACACGAGCTGTCTGTTTACTCCAAAGAGTTGGCACAAAGACCATTTGCTGTAGCTATCACTAAAGCCGATGCACTGCCTGTAGAAGAGACAGATGCCAGGACTATGGAGCTGTTGGAGCATTTGGGACTGGAAGAAAATGAAGTGATGATAGATAAATACAATGCCGACAATTCGCTGATATCTTATGGAAGTGAGGCTCAAGAGTGGGAGAGTATAGATACTGACAAACCTCTGTTTATATTGCCAATCTCATCTGTATCACATCTAAATATAGAGCCACTGAGGTATGCTCTGGGTGATATTGTAAACAGAATACGAAAAACTGAGAAGAAGCTATCTCAAGAGGAGGCAGAGGATTGAAAAGAGTCGTATTAAAGGTGGGCTCTCATGTCCTCACCGAAGATGGAGATATAGCTCACGACAGACTCTCAGCACTAGTTGATTTGATAGCTGCTTTGCATAAAGATAACAAAGAGGTGATATTGGTCAGCTCTGGTGCTGTGGCCGCAGGATATACCCAAATCAGACTAAACCGCTCTGATGTAGCTGACAAACAGGCTCTGGCAGCAATCGGACAGCCGTATCTGCTGAAAATTTATCAGACACAGTTTGCACACTACGGGATATTGTCAGCCCAAATACTGCTGAGTGCCGATGATTTTGACTCTCGCAAACGCACAGAACACGCAAGAACTGCCGTTGAGAGGTTGTTGTCACACAAAGTAGTGCCGATTGTGAATGAAAATGATGTAGTAGCTACCGAAGAGCTGGTATTTGGAGACAATGACAGACTATCAGCTCATGTTGCACACTATTTTGATGCTGATATTTTGGTAATACTATCTGACATCGATGCATATTATGACAAAGACCCACACCGATACAGTGATGCAAAAATCCGTAAAATAGTAACAGAGCTGACTCACGAAGAGCTTGAAGATGAATGCTCGGCTCACGGTGAATTTGCCACCGGTGGAATAGTGACCAAACTTCAAGCAGCAAATTTTTTGATGAAACGAGGCGGTCAAATGTTTCTGTCAAGCGGATTTGATTTGTCTGATGCATACTCCTTTTTGATAGATGGAGTCCATAGAGGCGGGACACTGTTTGCCACAGAAGCCAGGCATTAGGCATTGGGCATTGGGCATTGGGCATTGGGCATTGGGCATTGGGCATTGGGCATTGGGCATTATAGTGTATATAAATACTTTATTGTATCATAAATTAATAACTAATATAGTAATCTACAAAGGGTAACAATGACAGTAAAATATGATGATATAGAAGCAATAGATAGATATAAACTGATGAGTAACTGTGTAGTGCCTCGACCAATAGCGTGGATATCTACCGAAGATGAAGATGGTAATGTAAATTTGGCACCCTTTAGCTATTTTACACCGTTATCTTCTAATCCTCCGATAATGATAGTCTCCATAGGACATAAAGCACCCGATATTCCCAAAGATACCTTGGCAAATATCAGAAAGAGTGGTAGATGCACTATCAATATGACAGCTGTAAATCAACTGCAGGATATGCATTTTAGCTCCAAGGCTTTGCCAAAAGGTGAGAGTGAAGCTAAAGCGTTTAATATAGAGATGAAAAAAGTAGAGCATAATTTTCCACCGATAGTGGAGGGGACTACTACGGCGTTTTTTTGCACTCTATACCAAGAGTTGGAGATAGAGGGGAGCAAAACAATCCCTCTGATTTTGAAAATTGAGAGTCAATATATCAATGATGATAATATTACTGACAGAGATAAAATGAAAATATCCTGTAAAAATGTAGGCAGAGTGGGAGCTGAATATATCGTATATGATGATACCATCAAAGCCCCGGAGATACCTGATGACAAATAATCAAAAAAAGAATAAATTGGCATATTTTCTCTCTCAATCCCATCAACCATTTTTTCTGCTGGGTATTGTTTCGGCAGTAGTATTTATGATACTCTTTCTTCTGTCATACAGAGGTATTATTCATACAAATCCTACTCTTTTGCACAGCTACAGTATGATATTTATAGTATTTACAAACTTCTTTTACGGCTTTACACTGACTACATTTACAAGATTTAGCTCTCAAAAGCCGGTAGAGCAAAAGAGGTATATCACGCTGTTTGTGCTAAACAGTATAGCTTTTGTATCTATGATAGCTCAAGTATGGATAGAGTATCTGTTTTTTGCTACTACTATAGCTATGGCGATATCGTTTGCCTATCTGATACGGATATTTTATGAGATATATCAAAAAGCAGCCGAACCAAAAAATGACCAGTATATGATAATTTTTGCGTTTGGAATGGGAACACTCTCCAATATTTTGTTTATTTTATCTCAAATCCCATGCACCAAATGCAAAGCAGATATCTTTTTGCAATATGGAGTGCAGACAGGAATATATCTTTATATGTTGCTTCTTGCCACAGTAATAGCATTTAGAATGGTGCCTTTTTTCAGCAGAGTGATGAGCTATCAAAAGAGTTCATATTTGCATTTGGCTCTTGTTTTGCTACTTACTTTGCATGTCATAATCTCCCAACTCTTTGTCTCTTGGCTATGGTTGGTGGATTTGGCTCTGGCACTGATGCTTACTTATGAGATTATGAAAATGGATTTACCATTTCCAAATCCTGACCCTCTGCTTTGGGGATTGCATATAGCTCTTTATTGGCTTGGATTTGGATTTTTGATATCTTCGGCTGTGGAGTTTTTCTCGGCTCATTACGGATACTACTCTTTGTATATGCCGATACATCTATTGATGCTTGGATTTTTGACTTCGATACTGATAGCTTTTGGCACCAGAGTTACACTCGGACACGGTGGAGCATTATTACAAGTCGGCAAGGCTACAAAAGCTCTGTTTGTTTTTGTGCAAATAGTAGTGGCTGTGAGAATAATACTATCTATTACAGCATCTGAGGGTAAAATATTTCCACTCTTTGATATCGCCGTTACAGCGTGGATAGTGCTTTTTTTGTGGTGGAGTTATTTATATGGCAGGATACTTGTAATAGGTAGTAGGAGATAAATTTTGGGAGTAGCAAAAAAGTATTTAATTGCTACTCTTGAAAGATAGTTACTGAACAGTTATATAAACTATTTTATCACCGTTATTTAAATCAAATTTGATTTGACCCTCAGAAGAGCTATTGGGTGATACATTTATTTTGAGGGTATTATTATCATAATAACTCAAATCATCCAAGCTGATATCCCCTACGGTGCTGTAACTGATATTATTTATATACGGATTGTCTTCTGTAGGCTCAACAAAGATATAATAGTTTTCACCTTTGTTTATGGTAAAACTGCTCTCACTATCTTTTATATTTAATATATTATCCAAAGTAGCATTTGGAGGAAGTGGAATATAAAAATTCCAATTTACCGTATGAGAGCCACTGTTATCTTCATATTTAAAGGTAGCCTGATATTTATGTCCAAACTTTTCTCGCTCTTTTGGAAACAGTGCAAAATCACAACTGCCAAATATACCATTTGAATCATTATCTCTTGTCAATATTTTAAGATTTTCTGTTTCTATATTATCTGTAAGGTCTGTAAGTGTAAATGAATCCATACTAATAGAAGAACAATCTACTTTGTTGTTATTAAAGAATATACTTGCGGGATTACCAGAAAATTTATGTCCTGCAATCGGATTTGGCTCTTCTCCTGAAAATATAGAGACATTAAGCTTGTCTATCGGATATACTACATAATCTTTATCTTCAGAACTACCACTAAAATTTTTACTTCCCATATCATAGGTATATGCCACTCTTACGCTACCTTCATTATCCGTAGCCTTACCTACTCCAATATCTGTGAAATCAAAGCTCAAAAATCCTTTGCGGTGATAAATGGCTGATAATAAATCATCTACATTATTTTTAGGCTCAGTATCAAATGCTACATTTTCACCTATAGTATAGTAATTAGTATAACCGGCATTTTCTATTCTATCTTGTATGCTCTTGCCACTAAAATACTCTTTGCCTTCTGTTTCTAAATGACCCATTTCATCATTGAAAACTTGATATTTAGAGTGATTTAAAGCTGATGTATGTAAATTGTCATTTGCATTAAAAGCTTTTAATCCAAGAGATTTTCTGACTTTATTTAGATAATCCAATGCAGTGGCTTCATCACTACTCCAACCATTTGGAACTGCTACATTTGAATTATTTTCATTATTAGATGTTTGATTGTCTGATGAGTCATTTGTATTATCTATATTGTCATCCATACCATTGGCTATATTATCAACCAACTCTTTTGCTTTTTTCAAACTATCAGGGCTTGAATCAATCAATTCAATCACTTTTTTTGCCTCTTTTACATCATCGAGACCTTGCTCAGCAAAATACTCTCCGGCTTGTTCTTTGTTTGATAAAATGACGGCATCATTATTCATTGCTCCATTCATTACAGCCAATATAAACTCAGAACGACGGATATTACCACTGGATAACTGCTCTTGCCAATAATCTAAGCCATTTTGTTTGGGGTCTCTATTAAATAGATTGTGATAAACCTCTGTAATAAACTCATCAATTGAGGTATTTGAGGGATATTTCTCTTTTGTTTCGGGTTGATCAAAAAAACTTCTGGCAATTCCTTCTAAATCAAGCCCAGAATCATAAAGCCAATAATTTAATCCATCCGAATCAGGAGCTCTGTTAAATGTAGCAACATAAAGTTTGGTTACATCCTGCAAAGTAGGAGTTTGTGCAAATAAACCCACATACAAAAATAGCCATACCACAAAAATGGAAAATTTTTTAGACATAAGAATACTCCAATTAAAAATTTAGAGTAATTATACTAAATAAACAAGATTTTTTATTGATTTAAATTAATTTTGGAAGAAAAATAAGAAGTGGCTCCGGATGCTGGATTCGAACCAGCGACCAAGTGATTAACAGTCACCTACTCTACCGCTGAGCTAATCCGGAATCTTTTAAAGATTTCGTTGTGTTTTCGTGAGTGGGATTATAATAGATTTTTTTTTATTTGTCAAGAGTTTTGAGTAAAAATTTACGATTTTTCGTAAAATTTTACTCTATTTAGCTCTTTTTCTATAATTATTCTCTCTTTAACCAACTTTAATAGTCTCTTTTTGCTCTCATTATCAAATAGTATCTCTATATCTTCTTCTGTCAATGGTCGTCTTTGGATTGTCCTTATTATCTCATCACTACTATATGACGAGGGTGTTATATCTTCTATTTTGTGTCTTGATACAATATGAACCTTTAAAGATGAATCAAATAATTTGGAGAGTTCATAAACTCTGCTATACTCAACAGGTTTGACATTATAAGCTGGTGGTCTGTCTATTGTGCCTAGGTCAATTTTGTTAGGAGAGAGTTTTAGCATAAATTCATTTAATGCTTTTATCTCTTTTTCTTTATCATTGATACCAGAGACTAACAGTATCTCCATAATCAATTGGCCTCTATAATTTTTAGCAAACTCTATCATTCCTTTTTTGATACTATCCAAATCTACACTGCTATCTACTCTGTCAATCTTTTTAAAGCATACAGGAGTAGCACAATCAAGAGAGAGTTTTACGATATCCAATTTTTTTAGACTCTTTTGAATGTTTTTATTTTGTATGGTGCTACCATTACTTAAAATAAGTGTCTTTTTATTACCTTTGATTTTATCTATCTCGTCTATCAATTTATCAAGATATGGATATAAAGTAGGCTCACCGTTGGAAGTAATTGTAATTACATCAATATCTTTATATTCATCAATAGCTCTTTTTACATCTGATACTATCTCTTCTACTGATGGAGGATTATCATAGCTATTTGTAGTTTTAGCCTTTTGTAATTCACAATATATACAATCATAATTACACCTTTTTTTATCCGGACTTACATCAATACCCAATGATTTACCAAATCTTCTAGAGAGTATTGGACCAAATATATATCTGTATGACATCTTTAAATTTTCTCCCACTCAAAACTGCTTATATTTTTAGCCTCTCTATCAAACTCAATCCCCACCAAATATATATCTTTGCCTTCATTGAGATACTTTTGATGATAAGCTTTTTCTTTTATCTGCTTCAATGCCTTACCACTTCCGACTTTAAACTCAATGATATAAATCTTGTCATATATAAACAGAGTCATATCTACTCTGCCTCTATTTGTAGTATCTTCGGCTATAATTTTAAGTCCCAAAGAGGCTAAATAGGCATATATTACACTGGCATAATACCCTTCAAATTCACCTATTTCGTTTTTGACATAATTGTTATAGGGAATTGAAGCAAAGAGTGATATTAGATTATTTTTAAACTCTTCTAACTTGCCATACTTTAATATCTCAAGTATTGTAAGTTTTTCTAAGGGATTGATATATTTTTTAGTCAAATACTCTATTATTAGATTATTCAGAGATATTTGCACCTCTTTATTTGGCACTCTTAATCTATAGTTATATAATTCATACTCTTCATAATATTCTACTCTGTCAATAGTTAAATATCCTGCTTGATAAAGTAAAACTTCAAGCTTTAAATCCTCTATCTCAAAGCTGTTTAATAAGTCATCACTTACTACCAAATTTTCAAGCTCCGGTATGTAGTAATCTTTCTGTTTTAACATCTCAATCAGGGAGTAAGCCTGACCACTCTCCCACCAGTAGTTTTTAAATACTCCACTATCAAAGAGTCTTAATATATCAAATGGATTATAGATTCTATCTTTCAAAAAGTAGTATCCGTTATACCACTGCTTTACCTTTTCTAAATCAAAATCTTTGCTGTATTCATAAAACTCATTTTTGATATTTTCGTGAGTATATCCGCAGATATTTCCGTATTTTGGCATCAGTGAAATATCTACCAGATTATTAAGTCCGCTGAATATACTTGCTTTGCTAAATTTGGAAATGCCAGTTAAAAAGGCAAACTTCAGATATCTGTCATTCTCTTTAAGTTGAATATAAAAGCCTCTTAAAAAGTCTCTATTCTCTTTAGCTCTGTCTATATTGTCAAGATTATCGAGTATTGGTTTGTCATACTCATCTATAAGCACTACTACTTTTTGATTATACTTTTCATAACACTCTTGTATCAACGAGGCAAAACATGATGAAGCATCTTCATCTATATCACAATTGATTTGTAGTCTTTTTTGATTGTCTTTTAGTATTTTTTTAGCTACTTTTTGAGTGGATTCAAGCGTTTTAAAATCTCCACCCCAACTAATCTTTATAACTGGATATTTAACGCTCCAATCCAATTTGTCATAGATATAAAGCCCTTCAAAGAGCTTCTTGTTTCCTTCAAATATATTTTGAAGCGTATCAAGAAAGAGGCTTTTACCAAATCTGCGAGGACGAGATAGAAATATATATTTATAATCATTGATTAATTCCAAAGCCTCTTTGGTTTTGTCTATATATAGATAATCTTCTTCTCTGATATTTTCAAATGTCTGTATGCCTATGGGTAATTTTTGCATTTGTATCTCCTTAAATGAGGAATTTATATTATATCGGTAATTTATGCTTTTAATATAATCTATAGCCTACATATATAATAATTTTGGTTTTTACAGGTGGTTTTGGATAATACATATATGCTGTTTTTATCACCTCAATTGTTTGTCTGTTGAGAGATTCGGCATGTAGTCGTCTTTTTAGTCTAAGTCCACTAATATCACCGTTTGGGTGTAGCCAAAACTCTACTATATTTGTTCCTTGTTGTCTAAGAGCAATTGCTTCTTGAGGGTATCCAAGATAGTTGAGTGTTCGTTGTGAGATGCGTATGATTTCAGCGAGATATTTATCTATATATCGTCTTTGCCTGCTACTCATACGAGAGTAACTAGAGCCGTAAAGGGAGTTTATAAGTCTGCTGTTTGGTCCTTTTGGTCTGATACGGGTATATCTTTTTCTGTGGGGCTTTGTTTTCTTGACAGGTTTGCTCTGTTTTACAACTTTTTGCACTTTTTTGGGTGGTGTCTTTTTGACTATCTTTTTGGGCTTTTGGATTTTTATATTTTTATCAGCCTTGGATACTTTTTTATGTGGTTTTGGTTTGCTCTTTTTCTCTACTTTTTTACTACTAGCTACTTTGGTTTTGGCATCTTTTGTAGTTATTGCTTTTGGAGTAGGGGGTGGTGTATGAGTTTTATTTTTGACAATATGTTTTGGGGTAGGTTTGGGTAGGGTAGGTGGGGGTGTGATGGGTGTCGGTTTTGATGGTTTGCTTCTTTGAGGTTTGGGTGTAGTAGCAGGTTTTGGTGGCAGGGTTTGAAATTTACTGATATCTAAAGC
>WFNP01000017.1 GCA_015488535.1 Nitratifractor sp. | reverse complement strand
GTATTGGTGTATTGGTGTATTGGTGTATTGGTGTATTGGTGTATTGGTGTATTGGTGTATTGGTGTATTGGTGTATTGGTGTATTGGTGTATTGGTGTATTATAAGTATATATAAATACTATATTTTACCATAAAACCAATAACCAATAACTAATATACTAATATACTAATATACTAATTACCAATCCGCTATAATTCACAAAAAAGAGGATTTTTATATGAAACTTGCTGTATTTGATTTTGATTCTACATTAATGGATGGTGAGACTATAGATTTTCTGGCGGCAGAGCTTGGATTGGAGAGTGAAGTAGCTTCTATTACTGCCCAGGCGATGGAGGGTAAGCTTGATTTTTTCAAATCGCTTCAGGCAAGAGTGGCACTTTTGGAAGGGTTGCCTCTGGTCAGAGTAAATGAGATATGTCACTCTCTGCCTTTTATGAATGGAGCCAAAAAGACAGTAGCGGGGCTAAAAAAAGCAGGTTATAGAGTAGTATGTTTTTCAGGAGGTTTTAGAAATGCGACATCTTACGCTTCTCAGGTTTTGGGATTGGATGCTGATTTCGCAAATATCTTGCATGATGAAGAGGGTATTCTCACTGGCAAAGTCGGCGGAGAGATGATGTTTGGCTACTCCAAAGGGGAGATGCTCAAACGATTGCAGTCTCTGCTGGGTGTCTCTGTAGAAGATACGGTAGCCATAGGTGACGGAGCCAATGATTTGAGTATGTTTGAGTATGCCGGCACAAGAATAGCATTTTGTGCAAAAGATGTTTTGAAACAGCAAGCTACCAATGTGATAGTGAACAAAGATTTGACAGAAATACTGGATATTTTATCAATCGGCGATAGATAAGGGTATTTTTGTGAAATGCACAATCTCAAATATTATCAAAAGTACCATAAAGTATAAAAATGCTCTTATCAAAGGGAATATCGTAGCGATATTTGCAACTCTTCTTACAGTAGTTATACCTCTGTTTATTCCTATGCTTGTAGATGAGTTGATACTGCATAAAAGCCATACACTCACCGGATGGGTAGCTGAGCATATTATGCCGATGAGTGTTACCGGGTATCTTCTGTTTTTTCTGACAGTGGTTTTGATACTGAGAGCTTTGGGATTTTTGCTAAATGTATATCAGGTAAAAACCTTTACCTCAATATCCAAAGATATGGCACTCAATCTTCGCCGAGAGTTACTGACACATCTTAAAAATTTGTCTCTCAAAGAGTATGAGACACACTCTCCAGGTGCAATCAGTGCCAAATTGGTAACTGATATAGATACGATTGATGCATTTGTCGGCACTACTGTTAGCAAGTTGATAATCTCAGTTTTGACTCTGCTTTTCAGTGCTGTAGTATTATTGATGATAAACTGGCAGTTGGCTCTGTTTATTTTGATAACCAATCCGATTGTGGTCTTTTTTACAGCCAAGCTCTCTCGAAAAGTAGGTATTCTCAAAAGAGCCCAAAATGCTGCTGTAGAGAAGTTTCAATCTATTCTCAGTGATACTTTGGAGCTGTTTCATCAGATAAGAGCCGCAAACAAAGAGGATTATTTTTTTGATAGAGTTGAAGAGAGTGCTGAATCACTTAAAGAGCGTTCGGTAGATTTTACTTACAAAAGTGACAGAGCGGTGAGATTGTCATTTTTGGTCTTTTTGGGTGGATATGAGCTGTTTAGGACAGTCAGTATCTTTGTAGCAGTATATGGGGATTTGAGTGTAGGATTGATGCTTGCGGTATTTGGCTATCTGTGGGTGATGATGACACCTACTCAAGATGTCATCAATTTCCAGTATGCTCTGGCTTCGGCAAAAGCCGCATGTGAGAGGATAGACAGACTTAAAAATCTTAAAAGGGAGAGAAGAGTAGTATCTGGCAAAAATCCTTTTTTAGAGAGTAACGGTGTATCGTTGGAGTGTGAGGCTTTGAGCTTTTCGTATGATGGCAAAAGTATGATTTTAAAAAATATTAATCTATCAATAGATGCCAATGAGAATATAGCCATAGTAGGTGCCAGTGGCAGTGGCAAGACTACACTCTCAAATATTTTGGCGGGATTTTATCCTCCAAGTGGAGGAGATATATTATATAACGGCATCTCATACAACGATATAGACCCAAAAATGATACGGCAATATTGCCATATGATACTTCAAAGCCCCAAACTCTTTAATGATACTTTGCTTTTCAATCTGACACTGGGCAGAGATATAGATATAAGCAGAGTCAAGCAAGCCATTGAGACAGCCCAACTCTCTGAAGTGGTAGATAAGATGGAAAATTCTCTTATGACTGTAGTCGGCAGAGACGGTATCAGACTAAGCGGAGGTCAAAGACAGAGGGTGGCAATTGCCAGAATGATACTTCTTGAGCCAAAACTGGTGATACTAGATGAATCCACATCAGCACTTGATATCCATACAGAAAGCCGACTCTTTAAAGAGCTTCAAAAGTTTTTTAAAAATAGAACAGTCATTACCATTGCCCATCGGCTCAGCACGATAGAAAAAGCTGACAGGATATTTGTATTGGAAGAGGGCAGGGTGGTAGATAGCGGAACACCCCATGAGCTAAGGCTCAAAGAAGAGGGGTATTTTGCCAGGATGGTATGATTATTTCTTTTTTATTTTAGGTTTGAACTTTTCTTTTACTTTCTCTACCTTTGGTGCCACAACAAAGGTACAATATCCATGAGAGGGATTTTTGGCATAATAGTTTTGATGATACTCTTCAGCAGGATAGAAGTTTTTGAGAGGTTCAATTTGGGTTACGATTTTTCTATCGAGTCTTCTTTGGGTCTTTTGTGTGACCTCTTTTGCTATTCGGTACTCTTCAGGAGTCGTATATAAAATAGTAGAGCGGTATTGAGAACCAAAATCGGCTCCTTGCCTGTTGAGAGTAGTAGGGTCATGAATTGTGTAAAATATCTCCAACAATTCACGGTATGAAATCTTTTCATCATCATAGATGATTTTTACCACTTCTGCATACCCTGTAGTATCAGTGCATACCTCTTTATATGTAGGATTTGCTTTGTTGCCGTTGGCATATCCGCTGATGACATCTATGACACCTTCAATTTGTCTAAATGATGCATCAAGACACCAAAAACACCCTCCACCAAGCACTGTCTCTTTGATTGCCATATTGCCTCCTTTATATCTGTTTTTTAAATATTTTGTATATTCGTCTCAATCCTTTGATGAATGATGACTCTTTTTCTTCCTCATCAGATATTATTTGTTGTTTTATATTTTTAATATACTCTTTAAAACTGTGCCATATCTTGATAGTGCTTTTATAAACTTCCAAAGATTTGAGCCAATTTATAAAAGTAATCAATTTATCATAAGCAGTAGCAAACCACTTAAATGACATTAGTTTATCCTGACTTACTCTAAATAGCCAAAAAGTAAATGCTGCAATTGGTATTTTGGTGATATAAATACTCAATCCAATGAGAGGATAACCACCTACTATCAATACTCCTGCCAATACTCCTGCACTCTCTACAATGATAAAGATTGCTATAAATATAAGTAAAATAACATATCTGTTTATACTCTCTTTGATAAACATTTCCAATCTTTGAAGCAGTTTCAGAGAGTGAAGATATCTGTATATCGGGATAGCGATACTCTCCCATATCAATTCTTCAAATATTATGAATGTAATTACTAAAATGATTTGTAAAAATAGTAAAAGTTTTTTAGCTACTCTTTGCATATTTTACCTTTCAAATATGATTGAGTTATAATAACACAAAAAGAGGGTATTATGATTTTTCAAGATTTAAACTCTATTGAAAGACTATCTTTATCCCAAAAAGATAAATTAATCAAATACGGCACTACTTTAGCACCTGCCAAAAGCACAAAGAGGCGTTCTAATATGATGCTCAATCCTTTGAAACTCAAACATTTAAATAGATTGGATACTCTTGAGTGCGATATGCTCACTCTAAATCTTGAAGATGCCATAGCCCCCTCTCGCAAAAAAGAAGCCCTTGTAAATATTGCTCTTTTTTTATCTCATCTCAAAAGTAGAAACAGCTTGATTGTAATTCGCACCAATCCTTTCAATGAGGGTGGCAAAGAGGAGATAGAGTTCTTAGAAAATATTCCCTATGACGCTATTAGATTAGCCAAAGTCAAAAGCTCTGATGAGATTAAAAAAGCTCTTGATATATTGCCTGAAGATAAAGAGTTACATATATCTCTTGAGACAGCACAAGCCTTTAGGGATTTGTCATACTACAGAGATATAGATGATAGATTTACTACGGCAAATTTAGGTATTTTGGATCTTTTGGCAGATTTGAACTTACCTCAGTCTCTACTCAGATTAGATAACAAAACGGTTGAATATATACTGACAAAATTTTTAATTGATAGCAAAATTGCCAAACTTCACCCTGTATCATTTATGTATCAAGATTATAAAAATACCAAAGAGTTTGAGAAGTGGTGTATATTTGAAAAGGAGATTGGATTTCAATCAAAAGCCTGTATGGGACCTGCACAGGTAGAGATAGCCAATAAGATATTTGATATAGATAATAAAGAGATAGAAAAAGCCAAATATATAAAACAACAATTTGAAAAGATGAGTGCCAAAGGAATAAATGGATTTATGGATGAGAAATATGGCTTTATAGATGAGCCTGTATATAAAGATGCACTGAATGTATTGAAAAGTTAAACAAAATAGTTACGGGTAAAAATCCCCGTAACAGATAGAGAAAGACTATTTTCTTCTAAGCTCTTTGATTCTTGCAGCTTTACCTTTTCTGTCTCTTAGATAGAAGAGTTTTGCTCTTCTTACTCTACCTTTTCTTACTACTTCGATACTCTCGATGCTTTCAGAGTATAGAGGGAAAATTCTCTCTACACCTACACTGTTGGCACCAATTTTTCTGACATTAAATGTCTTGCCTGTGCCTTCACCTCTGATAGAGATACAAACACCTTCAAAGTTCTGTACTCTCTCTTTGTTACCCTCTTTGATTCTAACAGCTACACGAACTGTATCACCAGCACGGAAATCAGGAACATTTTTGCTCTCAATTTGAGCTTTTTCAAAATTCTCAATATACTTGTTTTTCATTGCCTTACCTTTGATTTGCGATATAAGTCAGGACGGAAGTACTTTGTCTTGCACAAAGCCATCTGCTTTTTAATGTCGGCGATTTTACTATGATTTCCCTTTGAAAACTCTGAAACAGTGCTTTTACTGAGATATTTCTCAGGTTTTGTAAACGATGGTGCCTCCAAAAGAGTATCTTCAAAACTTTCCGTCTCTAATGATTGAGTGTTTCCCAATACGCCTTTGATATTTCTAGATACAGCATCACATATCGTCATAGCAGGTAATTCACCGCCTGTGAGGATATAATCACCTGTGCTGAAAATCTCATCGGCATACAATTCTATAACTCTCTCATCTATACCTTCGTATCTACCTGCAACCAATACAATATGACTCTTGTTTGCCAATCTTTTGGCATCATTTTGCTTAAAAGGTTTGCCAACAGGGGATAAAAATATAATATGAGCCTGGCTGTTTTCTGATTTGATACTCTCTAATGTATCACAAAGTGGCTGAGGAGTCATCAACATACCCGCTCCTCCTCCTATCATTGCATCATCTACTTTTTTATATCTGTTTTTTGTATAATCTCTGGGATTTTTGAATGATATTTCTATCAGATTGGAAGATATAGCTCTGTTTAATATAGAAGCTGAAAAATATCCTCGGATAATCTCCGGAAAAATTGTAACAAATGTAAATTTCATTAACTGGCTTCCAATATATCAAGAGCATCTTGTGTGATTATTTTACTATTTTTCTCATCTACTGACAGAATATATCGTGGGATATAAGGAATCAAAAAGCTCTTTGGCAAACCCTCAGATACCAGTTGGCTGTCTGTATCAATAAGCAAATAGTCTGTATCCAACATTCTTTGGATATCAGATACTTTACCCAAAACTTTATCACCCTCTATTATATCTGCTCCGATAATATCAAACCAGTAATGCTCACCCTCTTTGAGTGGACAATTATTTCTGGTTTGTTGTTCATCACTGTAGAGTATAGTATTTGTAAGAGCTTTGGCATCTTCGATATTGTTGTAGCCTACAAACTTGACAGTAGAGCGTTTTGGATTATAATTTTCTATTATGAGTGTGCCTCTTGCAGTCTCAAAAACGGCACCTTTCTTAAACTGTTGGGGAAAATCTGTTTTCAGATGTAGCTTTAAATCACCTCTCAAACCTACGGTTTTACCTATTTGGGCTACTGTAAATTTGTGATTATTTTTCATATGCTCTGATATTGATACGATAACTTTTTGAGCCTTTTGCCTTACATCCGGTGATAACTGTTTTTACAGCGTTTATCATTTTGCCCTCTTTACCTATGAGTTTACCGACATCTTCTCTATCAGCAAAAAGAGTGATTTCACCATACTCATTATCTATATCATTTGTCTCTATTTTAAGCTTCTCTGGATATTTTGCTACCAAAGAAGCATAAGAGAGGATAAAATCCTCGACCATTTATACTACCGACCTATTTCTTGCTGATTCTTTTGACTGCAGGACTCATTTGTGCACCTACACTCAACCAGTAGTTTAGTCTCTCTTCATCAATTACAGTCTCTTTGTCTTTACTTACAGGATTGTGATAACCGATAGACTCAATCCAACCACCATCTCTTCTTTTTCTGCTGTCTGTAACTACTACTCTGTAAAAAGGTTTTTTCTTTCTTCCCATTCTTGTCAATCTGATAACTGTCATATTTTTGTTTCCTTTTTCGTTTTAATTATTTATTAATTATTATGAAGCCCTGACAACTCTCTTTGACGGTAAAAGACTCATCAGGACTTTTTGGGAGCAGATTATACCAAAAGATTCTTAAATTGGTTATTGGTTATTGGTTATTGGTTATTGGTTATTGGTTATTGGTTATTGGTTATTGGTTATTGGTTATTGGTTATTGGTTATTGGTTATTG
>WFNP01000016.1 GCA_015488535.1 Nitratifractor sp. | reverse complement strand
TATATATACTATCAATGCCCAATGCCCAATGCCCAA
Source organism: Nitratifractor sp. (assembly GCA_015488535.1). Classification (GTDB taxonomy): domain Bacteria; phylum Campylobacterota; class Campylobacteria; order Campylobacterales; family Sulfurovaceae; genus Nitratifractor. The sequence goes on along the minus strand of WFNP01000016.1, from coordinate 8,621 downwards.
TGCCCAATGCCCAATGCCCAATGCCCAATGCCCAATAACCAATAACTAATAACTAATAACTAATTCTTCCCTCTTCTATTCTTTTTACAGCTTCATAAGCTGTATCTATCATCTTATCAATCTCTGATTTTTCTATTATATATGGAGGCATGAAATATATTGTATTTCCCAGTGGTCTAAGTAAGACTCCGTTATCCAATCCATATCTGTAAACTTGCAAACCTATCCTCTCACTTGGCTGAAATCCTACGATATCAAATGCAGTAATCATACCGCACTGTCTTATATTTGATACTATTTTAAGATTTTCCAGTCTCTTGACACTTTTTAAAATATATTCTGATTTTTCTCTGTTTCTATTTATCACATTATCTTTTTCAAATATATCAAGAGTAGCCAAAGCTGCCCTGCACGCAAGTGGATTACCGGTATAGCTGTGAGAGTGTAAAAAGGATTTATTGTCTCCATAATCACAGTAAAAAGCATTATAAATATCATTTGTAAGCATTACCACTGAAAGGGGCAGATATCCACCTGTCAATCCTTTGGAGAGTGTCATCATATCAGGGCTGATATCAGCCTGTTCACAGGCAAACATTGTGCCTGTCCTGCCAAATCCTGTCATAATCTCATCTGCTATAAGATGAATACCGTAAGCTTTTGTCAGCTCTCTTGCTCCTTTGAGATACTCAGGAGAGTATATATGCATAGCTCCTGCACCCTGAACCAATGGCTCTACAATCATAGCTGATATCTGATTTCCACTCTCTTGTAAAATTTTTTCCAACTTATTCAGTGCCTCTGTTGTATCTTTACTATCTCTACTCTTTGGCACAGGAGTCTGTATATTTTTTATGAGCATAGATTTATATGTCTCTTTGTATAACTCTACTGCTCCCACACTCAATGCTCCGATAGTCTCACCATGATAACTGTTTGTAAGTGAGAGAAATATATCTCTCTTTTCTCCTCTGTTTAGATGATAGTGATAACTCATCTTTAAAGCTACCTCTACGGCACTAGAACCATTATCGGCATAAAATACCCTGTCCAAACCATTGGGGGTAATATCTACTAATCTATGAGCAAGTTCAACGGCAGGTTGATGAGTAAAACCTGCAAGTAAGACATGCTCTAAAGTATCCAACTGTTTTTTGATTTCAGAAGATATATACGCATTACAGTGACCAAACAGATTTACCCACCAACTGCTTATGGCATCTATATACTTGTTTCCTTCAAAATCATACAGATATACCCCCTCCCCTCTTGATATCGGAATGATTGGCAGTGTTTCATGGTCTTTCATCTGGGTACATGGATGGAAAATAAACTCCAAATCAGTTGAAGAAAGCTCATTATTGCTGACAGTTTTAATTATATCTTTATGCATATATCTCCTTTTAAACACAAATTGATAAAATATTACTTCAATTTTAACACATAAGGCAGTTTTATAATGATAGAATGGATGCAAAAACACAATAAATATCTTGTCATAACTATATGGATAGCTACAATAGCTTTCATAGGTGCGGGTTTTGTAGGATGGGGGACATACCAGTATGGTAAAAAAGCCACACACATTGCAGAAGTGGGAGATGTAAGTATCTCTCAGGATAAATTTGATTTTACATACAGAAATATGTATCGCAAATACAATGAACTCTTTCAAGGTAAATTCGATGATGAAAAAGCAAAAGAGATGAAACTCTCTCAGAGTGTATTTGCCCAACTGGTTTCACAGGCTATGCTTCTAAATTTGGCAAATGAGTATGGTATAAGAGTGTCAGATAATGAGTTGGCAAACTATATAGCCTCTCTTCCTTTTTTCCAAAACAACGGAAGTTTTGATAAAAGAATTTATCAGACTTTTTTGGAAAACAGTGCCATAAGTGCCAAAAGCTTCGAAAATATTTTAAAAGATGATTTAAAAATAGAGAAATTGATGAAGTTTTTGGATAAAAAATCTCTCAAGTATGAAAGAGATGTTATAGCATCTGCACTATCTATAGAGGATAAAATCTCTTACACTGTTTTATCTCCATCTGATATTAAAATCAAAACAGATGAAAATGAGATCAAAAAATTCTGGGAAGCACACAAAAACAGCTATATGACAAAAAAGAGATACAAACTCTCAATACTTTGGACTGATTTGAATGATATAGCAGTAGATGAAAAAGCATTAAAAGAGTTTTATAACAGAAACAGCTACAACTATATAGCCCAAGATGGCAAAGAGTTGTCTTTTGAGAAGGCAAAAAAAGATGTAGAAAGAGATTACAGACTCAAAAAAGGCAAAAAAAAGGCCCTAAAAGAGTATATAGCATTTAAAAAAGGTAAAATAAAAGCTACCCAAACAGTAGAATTAAATATCAATGACCCTAAACTATCCAAAGATATATGGAGCAATATAATCCAGTCTGACAAAGGCACTATAATCAAGCCAAAGGCAAATCAGGATAGATATGCTACTATCAGAGTAGATGGCATAGAAGAGAGTAGAGAGATGAGCTTTGATGAGGCAAAAGAGCTTGTAAGCCATGATTATAAAAAAGTTGCTGTTTCAAAGGCACTCGATAAAGAAGCTAAATTATATATTGACGGTAAAAAAGATATAAAAAAGCAGACAGATTTTGTAAATATCTCAAAACCTGCCGATTTGGAGGGCTTAAATAAGCAAGAAAGTTCACAATTTTTCAAAAAATTATTTACATCTAATAAACAAATTGGTATGATAACAGTATCAAATAAGAGAGTTATCTATAAAGTGTTGGAACAGAAAATAGGAAAGACTCCAAGTGATGTAACAGAGCAATTGACCTCTATTACAGATAAAATTAAGAGTTCTGACTTAAATGGCAATTTGATGAAAGAGTTGTCAAAGAGATATAAAATACATAAATTTGTAAAAGGAATATAGAGTGTCTAGAACTATTTTGGCTATTGATATAGGTTCTACCAAGGTCGCTGCCGTAATAGCCGAGGTAGATGAGTATAACTCCATAAAAGTCACAGGGCATGGAATTGCCAGATCACAGGGTGTCAAAAAGGGAGTTATTACCAATATTGAATTAGCTGCAAAATCTATCAAAAAAGCCGTCAATGATGCCAGAAGGATATCCGGTAGCAATGTATCAGCTGCTACGGTATCGATATCCAACGCTTATGCAAAGAGTCAAAGTTCTACAGGTATAGTCAATATTCCAAATAAAGATATATCAATCAAAGAGATAAAAAGAGCAATGGATACTGCTCTTTACAATGCAAATGTGCCAAATGAGTATGAAGTCATACATGTATTGCCTTATAATTTCAAAGTAGATGACCAGGACCTGATAGAAGATCCATTCGGTATGAATGCAACTAGAATGGAAGTGGATACAAATATTATTATCACTCAAAAATCCAGCCTGAGCAATCTTAAAAAAGCGGTCAGATCAGCAGGACTTGAGATTGAAGGTATCGTTCTAAACAGTTATGCTTCGGCCATAGCATTGATGGGTGAAGATGAAAAAGAGCTTGGAGTAGCTGTCATAGATATGGGCGGACAGACAAGCAGTATGATAATGCATATAGGAAACTCCATAAGATACAATGACTTTTTGGGAGTAGGCTCAAATCATATTACAAATGACCTCTCTATGGCTTTGCATACTCCTTTGAATGTAGCTGAGAGTGTAAAGAGAACTTATGGTAATCTGATTGAGATATCAAGTGATACTATAGATTTACCTGTTATAGGAGATGAGAACAATAAAAACTCTATCTCCTTGGAGATTGTTCACAGCGTTATATTGGCAAGAGTAGAAGAGGCTTTGATACTTTTATCAAAATCTATGGATAAAAGTGCTATAAAAGAGCAGATAGGAGCTGGTATTATTTTGACAGGCGGTATGACCAAACTTGAAGGTATCAGAGAATTGGCTCAAGCCATATTCCATGGTATGCCTGTGAGACTTGGTGCACCAAGAGGACTTGGTGGATTGTTTGAAGAGTTGCGTGATCCCTCCTACTCCACTGTAGTGGGATTGTTACTCTATCAGGCAGGTAAACATACTCAATACGAGATAGACAACAGTCGTGAATTACTACATCACAAGGAGCATATAGCTGAAGAGGATATAAAAGACCTTGAATTGAGTAAAAAAAGACATACTCCGGAGACTCAACCAAAAATGAGTCCAAAAGTGAGAGTTGACGGTATTTCAGATAACAATGATAGAAATGAGATTGGATATGATATGTTCAAAGATCTTCCCCATCCGGAAGGTGAAGAGAACGGTGTAAAAAAAATGATAAATTGGGTAAAACAACTATTCTAATATACGAGGGGGGTAATACAATATGGAAAACTATGAATTTGAAATAGAGACTGAAAATATACAGCACGAGGGAGCCAAAATCAAAGCCATCGGCGTAGGTGGCGGTGGCGGAAATATGATAAATCATATGATCGCAGAGGGGGTATCTGGTATTGACTTGATAGCTGCCAATACAGACGCACAGGCACTCCAGACATCTCTGGCACCTACAAAGATTCAACTGGGTGCAAATATCACCAGAGGCTTGGGTGCCGGAATGAAGCCGGAAGTCGGTAGAGAAGCAGCATTGGAAAATTTCAGTGAAATCAAAGATATTCTTGCAGGTGCAGATATCGTATTTATATCTGCAGGATTGGGTGGTGGTACCGGTACAGGTGCTGCTCCTGTTATTGCCCAGGCAGCCAGAGAGGTAGGAGCGCTTACTGTATCTGTAGTCACCAATCCATTCAAATTTGAGGGCAGAAGACGAACAAAACTCGCAAAAGAGGGATTGGAAGAACTCAAAAAAGAGAGTGATTCCATTATAGTTATTCCAAATGAAAAACTTTTGTCTATTGTAGAGAAAAATTTGGGTATCAAAGAGAGTTTCAGACTCGTAGATGATGTATTGTGTCAAGCTGTAACAGGTATCTCAAATGTTATCATATCTCATGCTCCAAATGATATCAACCTTGACTTTGCGGATGTCAAAACTGTAATGAGTCACAGAGGATTGGCATTGATGGGTTCAGGTAACTCTACAGGCTCAAATGCGGCATATGATGCTGCAAAAGCGGCAATTGATTCACCATTGCTTGATAATATCTCTATCAATGGTGCAAAAGGTATTTTGGTACACTTCCATATACATCCTGATTATCCTCTTCTACAGATTTCAGAGGCTATGAATGTAATAGAAGATCATGCAGATGAAGATGCAAGTGTAATCTTCGGTACTACTACAAATCCTGACTTTGAAATAGATGAAGTAAGAATTACTATCGTAGCTACAGGTTTTGAGGATCCAGAATCTATACCTGTACCTGCAGGTGGTATCAAACAAGAAGATATCAAACCTGTTAATGAGACTACAGTTAATAAACCTGTGACTACAACAAAAAAACAGCCTCAGACTACAAGTACCAGAGCATTTGATCCAAACAAACCTTATGAGCCTCAATTCAACGGCGCAAGTAGAGTTGGACAAAGAAGAGTCGTAGGCGGTTATGACGATACAGATGATGATATTTTGGATGTACCTACATTCTTACGAAAACAGATGGATTAAAAATATTCTGTTTCCGGAAGAGACCCCCTCTTCCTCATCTATTTATTTATATCTTTTTGCTATTATCCGCTATAAAAACATATTCTGATTAATCATACAAAAAACACAATGGAGATTACTATGTCATATATAAAAAAGCTGACAGACAAAAGTTTGAGTGCCGGTATTGGGATACTTTTGGTTACAGGGCTGACAGCATGTCAGCAAAAAAATACAGAAGAAGCCAATACAGTGCAACCTGAGAAAAAAAATGCCTTTGTTGTCATAGAAGAGACAGCTCCAGGTAAGTATAAAGTAGCAGAAGAGTTCCCTGCCAAAGAGACCAGAATAGTATTAAAAAAGCTTGATGGCACCGAAAAGGTATTAACAAAAGAGGAGATGGATAAGCTCATCAAAAAAGAGGCTGCCAAAATTGACAATGGCACATCCAATTTGACAAAACCAAATGGGGCAGAAGTAGCACAGCAAGGTGGCGGTATGGGACTAGGAGAAGCGATATTGGCAAGTGCCGCAGGAGCAATAATAGGCTCTTGGATAGGAAACAAACTATTCAACAATCCAAACTATCAACAAAACAGAAGAGCAGGATATAAAAGCCCTTCTACATATAACAGAAGTGTAAACAGTTTTAAAAAGAACAGTTCTACAATGAAAAAAAGCAGTAGTGGAAGAAGTGGCTTTTTTGGTAACAGTCGCTCATCAACATCAAGCAGAAGCAGTTACAGAAGTTATGGTGGCTGATAATGGTCAGATTAAGAGCAGTTCAAGCACTCGATAACAATTATCTTGAAGAGTTGGGTTTTGTATGGCATACAGATAATGACTCTACTCCATATCTATCTGATAGACTTGTAGAGATTAGCGAGGCTGAAGCTGAAGCTTACTATCAGGCTGGAAATGAGCTTTATGATATGTTTGTGGAGGCAGGAGAGTATATTATAGAAAATAATCTATTTCATGAGATAGGTATTCCGTTTAACTTGATAGATATGATTAAAAATACATGGGAAAATGATGTCCACTGGCATCTGTATGGTAGATTTGACCTTGCTGGAGGGATAGATGGCAAACCTATAAAACTGCTTGAATTTAATGCTGATACCCCAACAGCACTATTTGAAACAGCAATTATACAATGGGCTATATTGAAAAAAAACGGTTTGGATGAGATGAGCCAGTTTAATGTCGTATATGACAAACTTTTGGAAAATTTCAAAAGAGTTGTAACCCTCGAAGAGAGTATAGATGATTTTCATGAGAGATATGAAGGATGGAAATTGCTATTCACTTCAATAAGAGGAAACATAGAAGAGGAAAATACTGTCAAACTACTACAGTTTATAGCTGATGAAGCAGGTTATGATACAGAATTTGCATATATAGATGAAATAGAGTTTTCTCAGGATAGCATTGTATATGAGGGTATAGAATATGAGTTATGGTTTAAGCTAATTCCATGGGAAGATATTGCCATAGATGAGCCGGATTTGGCTATGCTTTTGAGTGCTATCATTCAAAATCAAAGAGCAATCATATTCAATCCTGCATATACACTGATGTTTCAAAGCAAAGGAATACTCAAAATACTTTGGGATTTATATCCAAATCATCCTCTCTTGCTTGAGACTTCATTTAATCCTATACCCGGTATTACACAGGTAAAAAAACCTTTTTTCGGCAGAGAAGGAGGTAATGTATCCATTATAGAGAGTGACGGAACAGTATTGGCTGAATTGGATGGTGACTATGGCTCATTTGCAAGTATATATCAAGAGTATTATGAGCTACCTAGAGACAGTGACGGAGCCAAATACCAGGCAGGTCTGTTTTATGCATATGAATCATGTGGACTTGGCTTTAGAAAAGGTGGAGAGATTATAGACAATATGGCAAAATTTGTAGGTCATATTGTAATCTAAGGTAAACAGATGAAATATACTGCTATATTTTTATTGGCTATTTCTGCTATATCTTACAGCTGGAGTCTGACAAATAAACACAGAAACAGCAATATCTATGCCACTAAAATAGTGGTCGATAAATCTGACAGAAGACTATACATATATAACGGCACTAAAGTTATTGCAGATTATCATATAGCCTTGGGCAAAAATCCAAAAGGAGCCAAAAGAGTCCAGGGAGACAGAAGGACTCCTGATGGGAAATATATTTTGGATTTCAAAAAGCCAAACAGTGATTATTACAAGGCTATCCATATATCATACCCTTCAAAAAAAGATATAGAGTATGCAAAAAAACTTGGTAAAAGCCCAGGTGGAGCTATAATGATACATGGTCAGCCAAACGGCTGGGGATGGCTCTCTGTCATTAGACAAAGATTTAATTGGACAAGTGGTTGTATAGCTGTATCAAATGATGATATGGATAAAATTTGGAATATGGTAAAGCCAGGCATACCTATTATAATCAAAGAATAAAAACTTATTCTGTTGTTTTCAAATAGGCAATGCATAAATCACTGCCTATTACTCTATATTTTATGATACTTTTATCAAAACTATCACTTAATTTTACTCCACCAATAATAGCGACCGGATGTTTTGATAATTTGGCAATTTCGAGTAATTCACCTCCTGATACAGTAGCATCTTTTTTAGTATCTGTTTGACGATAAGCACCCAAACCTATATAATCAATATCCAAGTCATTAGCTTTTAATATCTCATCTTTGTTATGTGTAGATAAACCTATCCATTTATTAGGCTCTAATTTATTTCTTAAATATGATATAGGATCTAAAGTGGAATTTTCAATAAATTGCAAATCTTCTTGTCCAATATGAATACCATCACCCATATTGGCAAACTCTAATCTATCATTTATTATAAGCTTACCATGAAAATTATATTTTATTATTTCAATATCTTGTATAATCTCATCGCTACTGCCACTCTTATTACGATACTGGGCTATTGGGATATTTAGCATATACAAAAATTTTGAAAAATCATAAATTGAAATATCAAATCTATTCAGAGTATCTTTATCTATAAGAGCATATACAT
>WFNP01000015.1 GCA_015488535.1 Nitratifractor sp. | reverse complement strand
ATATTAAATAATTGATGGCGGCGTGGGCAAGCTTTGAACTTGCGACCTTCTAATCAATAGTTAGATATTCTACCAAACTGAACTACCACGCCTTTGCTATAATTATACATAACTATTAACTTAATTACCTTTAACTTTCACCCAAGCTCTCTGCTTCTGTCATAACACGCCTTCATAGCTTTGATAAAAGCATCTCTGACACCTTTTTCTTCAAGTGCTGCATATCCTGCTGCTGTGGTGCCTCCAGGGGACATTACCATATCTTTTAAAAGGGCTGGATGTTTATCTTTTAGTAACTCCCCTACCCCTTCAAACAAAGCTCCAAGATACTCATAACTTACATCTCTTGGAAGTCCCAAATTTACCGCACCATCACTTAGAGCTTCTGCTACCATTGCAAGCCACGCCGGAGCTGAGCCTCCTATGCCTGTGGCTATATCAAGATGCTTTTCACTATCAAGCCATATCGCTTTGCCGATAGATGAGAGTATCTCAACTGCTTCATCTTTAAACTCTCTATCTCCAGTTACTGATGTTATAGCTTTGGCTTTGAGTGCAGCTACATTTGGCATAGCTCTAATATATTTTTTAGCTTTGATTTTGGCTTTTAATTTTGATATAGGAGTTCCGGCCAAAATTGAAATAAGAGCCTTAGCTTCTCCATCTACTTCCAAAGATGCCAAAGATTGAGGCTTGATAGCTAAAATTACTACAAAATTATCTAATTTAGGTATATCATTTACTATTTTTATATCTGGATAGATATCTTTTAACTCTTTGGCTCTTTGAGGATATGCCTCTACAACTGTTACATCATATTTTTTTAATCCGGGTAACATTGCTCCACCCATATTACCGGCACCTATTAATAGTATCTTCATTATATCTCCTGCTTATCTAAATATTCTCTCAATTTATCTATAGGCTCTCCAAACTCTTTTGATACCTGCTCAATCGGCAAACCAAATCTTTTAACCATAATTGCCATACTTTTAAATTTTTCTTCTTCTCTACCTTTTTCAATGCCTCTTTCAATGCCTCTTTCTAAAACTACCTGGTAAATCGGTAAATCTTCAAATCTTGTATCTCTTAACATTTTTGCTACCTCCTTTACAACATCTTGCAACTCTCTATTGCCAGAAAGAGTATCGAGAATAAGCATATATTTATCTAATTTATGCTCATCATTATCTGTCAATTCTCTAAGTCTTGATAGAATATATTTAATAATTTCTCTCTCATCTCTTCCTTTAAAATCACATAAAATAGACAATACCAAAGCATCCGGAGTATCCATTTGCAGTAATTTTTCACAATCTATTGTATGCATATCAATTAGATTATAACGAAATTCTATATCTGTATCTTTGATACCGGCTTTTATATAACACTTATCTTTACCTATATAGATTAGATATTGTCTGATTGGTAACTTTGGATATAAAGTTTTTATATCTGTATAGTATCTCATCATTCTAAGAGGCATTTTAGAGTCATTATTATTTTGTATCTCTATATGTAATATTTCCAAGTTACCGTTTATATTGCATTTGGCTACAATATCAGCTTCTCTTTTTTCTACTCTTTGAAGCTCTTTATCAATAAACTCAACTTCTGATATATCTAAATCCAATATATATTTAGCTATATCTTCCGTTATTGTTTTTATAACTTTTTTTGTTGTAGTATCTTTTTTCATAATACTCTTTAGTCCCCAAAATATATATGCCTCCATCTTTAAATGGAAGCATAATAGCTTTTATATTATCTCTTTGCTTTATACTCTAAAATTACCGGCTCACTGAAATTTGGCACATTGTCATAGGTAAATACAGCATAATACTTATCAATATCCAATGCACCAAAATCATCATATGTCCAATTATCTGGTCCCCCATATAACTTATCTCCATCATATGGTGAGATTGGTTTTCTAAATGGATTTTTGATTACAAATACACCCTTGAAATCGGCATCTTTTGGATTTGTCCAACTAAGTTTGACTTTACCGTTTTCTATTGTATATTTTAAATTACTTACAGGAGATACCGATTTACGCCTCTTGTTTAGATACTCAATTACAAGCTTTGGAGTATATTCAGGATGAGAGCTATGCCACTCTACTACTGAATTTTTTACTAATTTGTGAGCACTACTTGGACGAAGCAAAAATGCTACAGGCTTTTTTTGCTGGAGTCTGTTTCCAAACTCCTGAATAGCATAAGAGTCAAAGAGAAATACCTGCTCTTCGTTTTTGAGTTCGCTTATACTTACATCATATCCAATATTTTCGATGATATGTCTCTGCTTTATCGCTTCATAATCTCTTTCCACTTCCGAATCTATCATCTCAAGATGAAATCTAATATTATCTTTGGCATATACATTTACAGGATTTAGCACAATATAAGCTCTTGTAATTGCTAAAAAATCCCATGATGGCAATGAGCCAAGTTCAAAATCAAATGTAGCATATATTTTTTTACCATCTTTATCAAATCCACACACTATTTTGCCATCTTCTGTGCCACTGTTTGATACAGTATGACTCTGTTTTGGAAATAGCTCTATTCTACTGGGTTCAACACTGTAAGTAATCTCTAAATGTGGTCTAAATGCCAAACCTTCACCATATTTACCATATCCCAAATCCCACTGCATCATTTGAGAAGTTCTACCAACTGTTAGCTCTTTTGGTCCTTCTACTCTAAATACAGCTTCTTTATCTTTGATGCACTTTTGAAGCTCCTTGCACTCTACTTCACTAAGCTCCCAACTTCTCCAGATACCTTGAGATAGATGATTAGATGGTGTTGGTCTGCCGATATATGTTTTTATTTTCATATTTTCAACATCTTCAAACTTTGTAATATCTCCCATTGTAGCTCTATCTACGAGCCCTACATCCCACTCACCATACTTTTCTACCGTCACCCCTACTCTGTTTAGAGGATATAATCTAAATCTTGCTTTTTTTATAACAGCATTTTCTGGAATTGTCTTTAAAGGTATCGTAACTACTGAATAAGCTACCCCTTTAGTCTCATTTACTCCTACAAAGAGTGAATTATTTCCAAAATGGGAACTGTTATCTTCTATTTTTTGAGCTACATATCCACTTTTTGAAGGTATTGGGAAATATGTCCTGTGAAACTCATCATCATCTACATGTGTTCTAATTGCTAATACTGGAGCAAATGGGGATTTTTTACCGCTATTTCTATCAACTGCTCTGATATGATAAAAGTAAGCTGTATCGGATTGAAGATTATTATCTGCAAATCTATTGGCTTGAGTTAATCCCATTAGATTAAATGGTCGGCAGTAGGATTTTTCTCTTTTACTTCTGTATATCTCAAAATATATATCATCTTTGCCACTACAATCATAAGGCTCCCACTCTAATGTTACATTATCTTTGCCTACAAATGTAGCTCTGAAATTTTGAGGTCTTGGTATCTTATCATCTCTTTTATAGTTTGGTGTCTCTCTTGCTGCTGTAAGCAGAGCTGGGATATGCTCTCTGATATGCTCTATCATATCATCAAGATAATCTGAAATATTTCTGGTTCCCACCTCCACAACAGTAGCTATAATTCCTTGAGAATAGTAAAATTCTCTACCACTTCCGCTAATAAGCTTTGCCGGTGGTTTTCCTTGATGGATACCATACTCTCTATCACTGATTTTTCGTATCTCTTCAGCCATATTAGCACATAATACATTTAAATCAGTAGTATCTATTGTATCTTCATGTCTAAAGTCATGTGCTGGGAAAAATACATTTCCCTGAGAGTGATAATCCAGTGCCATTGCGATATTTGGATGAGATAATACAAAATCTCTCAAAGCTCTAGTCTCTGGCTCACTAAATGGCTCTGGTCCTCCATATACATTTGAAGATGGATTTTTACTCTTTACAAATCCTACTGGAAAATTTCTATTTAAATCCACTCCATAACTGCCATCTGCATTTTGTCTGCGATTTTTTCTCCAAAATGAAAAATGGTTTCTGGAGTATTCAAATCCATCTGGATTGGCACAAGGCACCATATAGATAGTGGTATTTTTTATAGCACTCTTTACCATCTCATCATAAGCGATGTTTCTATCTACATATTGAGCAAATGCAATAGCAAGTTCAATCCCAATCCACTCTCTGGCATGAATTGTGCCTGTGAAAAAGAGTGCTGGTTTATCTTCTGCTTTTTCCATATCTTGAGATATAGTTACTACTACCATATCTCTTTTCTCCCAAGTTTCACCAATTTTTTGGACTCTAAAAATATCCGGTCTTCTGTTTGCTAACTCTTTAAATAGTGATATAGCTTCATCGTATGAGTGATAGAGTTGTTTCAATCTTTTGCCTTTCCAAATTATTTTTTTGTGATTTTAATAAAACAGGCTTCCAAATTTGATTTGAAAGCCAATAAGAAGATATTTTTGAGTTATTTTTTTAAATTTTGAGCCCATACTTTAAGAGTTTGAGCATCAATTCCTTCTATCTGCATCAACTCTTCGAGGCTGTTAATCTTATGAGTCTTAATAAATTTAAGCACCTCTACTGCTAAATCCTCTTCCATTCCATGTAGTGTCATCAATTCAGTCAATGTTGCCTCTTCAATGTGAATATCACCATCATCTACCTCATCATGAATCTCTTCTCCCTTTTTTGCCTCCTCTTTTACTACCTCTGGAAGCTCATCTTCATCTTTGATATTCTCAAGTAGATGGCTATTATCTGGGATATCTTCTGGCACACTCTCTTCTGTAAGCTCTACATCCCATTTAGCATCTTTATCATTTATATAGTATGCTCCATCAGCAGATGGGATATATTTACTAAACTCCAAATGTCTCATAGTTCTAAGCAAAGATGGATTGATTTTTCCAAGCTCTTCCCAGTTATACAGAGGTATATGAGGCTTTTTAAATCTACCACCACTAAAATCCCACATCAAATATTGACCTATCCAATCTCTAAAATATGGAAATGCTGCAAATGCTGTGGCACACTCCAAAATATAATATTTTCCATCATATTCAGCTATATCACAAGCCCAATATTCAGCTTTTGCCGCTTTTGAAGCTTCAACTGCCAACTCCAATGCTCCCATAGGCACACCCTCATAAGTCATATAACCACCTTGTGAAGTGTTAGTTATCTCCATATCATCACCTGCTACCCTCCAAAAGGCACAAGCTGGTTTATGCCCAATTAGCATTACACGGATATCAGCTCTTAGAGGGATACACTCTTGAATATACATAGGATTATATTTTTTCTTGTCAAACAGTTTTATGGCATCTTCTTTGCTCTTGACTTTATGCACATAATATCCACCATAATTTGATGGTCCATAAGAGCGTTTTACAATAATTGGATATTCACACTCTTCAAGATATTTATACCCTTCCTCTTTATTATAAAAGATTTTTGTTTTTGGGTGTGAGAGGTTATGCTTTTCACAAAAGAGTGTTACATTCTCTTTGGACTTATTGGCAAATTGTGTCTCAATAGATGGAACAAATCTCACATGTGGCAAAGCTTTAGCTATCTCTTTAAATGTTTCATAAGCAGTTGCTGGAATATTTCCAATTAGAATATCAATCTTTTTTCTTTTGACCTCTTCAATAAATCTGTCTTTGTCATTGCCCCAGTGATATACAACTTGCTCAATTTTATCTGGCCACCCTTTGAAGTTGCTTCTATCAAAAAATCTCAATACATAATCAAGATACAAAAGTCCCAATTTTGGTAATTTATCTTTTTTAGCCATTTTAGTTATCCTTTTTTGAAGTTTTTTTATCTATCATATCTACTATCATATCTATTTTTTTATCATTAAAATCAAGTCCCATCTTCTCCTGCTCTGGTGTAGCAAATGCAGGTATGCCATTTACTTCCAGCACTAAATACTTTTCTTTGCTTCTATCATAAATGATATCTACTCCGGCTATTTCAAGTCCTGTTACTTTAACAGCTCTTTTTGCCAAATCTATAACCTCATCATCAGCTTCTCGGACAAATACACTACCACCACTTGTAACATTTGTCCTCCAATCGCTCCCTCCTGCTTTTCGTCCATAGCAAGATACAAATTCACCATCTACAATATCTATGCGATAATCAGTTTTATCATAATCTATAAATTTTTCTACATAAAAGTATCTAATATCCATCTGATTTAAAAAAGGCATTAGCATATCAAGAGCTTCAGGTGAATCAATTTTGGTAAGTCCTACGCCTCCCCAGCCATCAGTTGGTTTATATACCATCTGTTTCCACTCATCTATAAATGAGTGTAATCTATCGCTGTCATCTCTGTGGCACAGTCTAAAATCGGGGGTATCTACTCCATGGTTTCTAAGTAGATAATCGGTTTGAAACTTATCCTCAGTTAGAGCAAATGAGTGATAGTTGTTTATACACGGAATTATTCTATCAAGTGCTTCATATAAATACATTTGATACTGTGTCTGCTCACCTGCGTTATAGCTAAAAAACAGGTCAAGCTCCTCCATTTTTTGCTCTTCACCCTTGCTATCAAGACAATATATAGAGCCATTTGCCACATATGCATGACGCAAATTTAGCCCAGTAACTGCCTCTATTCCTCTCTCAGCCAATTTTACAACAAGCTTTTTTTCTATCAAGTCTCCTCCACCATTTTGGTAGAGCCAAATACCTACCTTTCTATCACTCATTTAAAATCTCCCTCCTTTTGATGATAATTTAATATAGTTTCCATTTGAGATATCCTCTTTTCAAAACTCTCTTTTAAAGCTCTCTCTTTTGGGGTATGGTCGCCATCTCCATAAGGACCCCAACCATCAAGTGTAATTACACCATTTGAGGCTACAATATTGGCATCGCTCACCCCTCCTCTACTCTCAGTAGCTATCTCTTCATTGCATATTTTACTTAAAATTTCTATAAGATGCTTTTGATTTTCATTTGGCTCCATTACATCTCTTTGTAAGCCACCAGATAGTGTAGATAGTGTCCCATCTACATATGAAGTGCATACAATATTATCAAGTACATTTAAGAGTCTTTTTTTCTCAGATTGATTTGCAAATCTAATTTCAAGTAGTAATTTTGCCTCTGGACTAATGGTATTTGCTCCAATTCCACCCTCAATCTTGCCTACATTTACAGTGCTACCTTTCTCTAAATCTGTAAGAGATACCAGCTTTTGCAATTTAATAGCAGCTTCTAAATTGGCATCAATACCTTTAGCATAACTTGTCCCTGCATGAGAAGCTTTTCCTTTGATATCTATACCATAAGTGCCTATACCTTTGCGACCTACAACCACTTCCATATTGGCTCCAGCTGCTTCAAAAACAAAACAGTAATCATAATCTTTTGCCAACTTGGCTGTAAGTGAGCGGGAATCATCGCTACCTGTCTCTTCATCACTTACAAGTAAAAAATCTATATCTTCAATTTTTCCGAATTGCTTATAAATCTCTCTTAGTGCCTCAACTGCTACAATATTGCCACCTTTCATATCACAAACACCCGGACCATATACCCAATCTTCATCTTGATTAAAACCTTCAAATACATTTGGTGGAAATACTGTATCAAGATGCCCAAGCAGTAATACTCTTTTTCTTTTGTTACTTACAGGTGATTTAAAATGCAAATGGTCTCCAATTAATTCTCTTTTGTATCTGTCACACTCCATTCCCAAATCTTCAAGCCACTTTTGAAAAACTTCCCCTGTTTTATCAACTCCCCTTTTATTGGCAGTATATGAGTTAATCTCTATAACCTTTTTTAAATCTTCCAACCAAACCGACATTTAAATTCTCCTTTTACAAAATATCATGCAATCTATTTGCTTCAGCCATCCATTTATATAGATTATCCCAATCCTCTTCCTCTACCATTTTTTCACATTTAGCCAATTCACTTTTAAAACACTCTATTGCTTGAGTAAGATTATCTCTATTTTGTTTAAATACATCTATCCACATATTTGGAGATGATTTTGCAATCCTGCTCATATCTCTAAATCCACCACCTGCAAGTGCAATAATTGCTTTTGGATTCTCTTGATGTAACACAGAATTGGCAAGAGAGTAACTTAGTGCATGAGGCATATGGGATATAAATGCTGCATGTCTATCATGTTCATTAGCATCCATATAAAAAATTTTCATTCCCATATCGCTAAATATCTCTTTGGCTACTTTTCTTTGTAACTCTCCACTATCTTCAATATTGCACAGCACCACTACTTTGCCACGATACAACTCTTTAAATGCAGCAGTGGGACCAAACTTTTCTGTCCCAGTCATTGGATGAGCTGCTACAAAATTTTTGCGAATGGAATTTGGCACAGACTCTACAATTAATCTTTTTGTGCTTCCCAAATCCATAATGGTAGTAGTATCACTCACATTCTCAAGCTCTTTAATCGTAGCTATAATGGCATTTACTGGAATTGCCAAAATAATTAAATCCACCTCATAAATATCACTTATCTCATCTGTGATTCTATCAACAAGCCCTAACTCCAAAGCCTCTATACAGTGTTGGTCATTATGGTCAAGTCCGGTAATCTTACACTTTGGATATAACTCCCTTAGAGCAAGTGCAAAAGAGCCACCC
Source organism: Nitratifractor sp. (assembly GCA_015488535.1). Lineage (GTDB taxonomy): Bacteria > Campylobacterota > Campylobacteria > Campylobacterales > Sulfurovaceae > Nitratifractor. Next base: position 5,901 of record WFNP01000015.1, on the reverse strand, counting down.
ATCAAACCCAAACCTATAACAGCCACTTCTTTAATATCAATTTGCATATTTTTTATACCTTTTTCTTTATATCAAAAGATATGAAAGATAATTTTTTCTTTTATTTTAGTCAAAACAAGGTATTATATTTCTGAAATTTTTTCTATATTATAGGAAAGAGTAATTTTAGTGATTTTGAAGGGTGTATAATGTCTAATGAAATAGGGAGGATTGTCGCTCCAGTTGTTGTAATGGCATCGTTTGCACATGCTGCGGTGTCTATCGGTACACCAATAACGAGCGTGCAGATAGATGGCGTTGATGATGCAAAAAAGTTGATGAATATAATTCATCTAAAAAGAGGAGACTTTTACAGTCCCGAAAAAATAGAAGCTGCCAAAACGGCGATAATAAACTACTTCAAACAACAGGGATTATACGGCACAATAGTTGAGGCTGATGTAAAACCTGTAAATACCAGTGCTGCTGTCATATTCCATGTAAATAAGGGTGAGAAGATAAAAATTAAAAAAGTTGTCTTCGTCGGCAATGAGCATATCTCATCATCTACTCTTGAAAAAAATATTGTAAACAAAGAGGGTGGTCTGCTTGGATTTATTCCTTTTCTTGGAGAAGGTATAGCAAAACCTGAACAGCTCCCTTATGACCAGATGAGAATCAGAGAGACATATTTGGAAAACGGCTATCTGGATGTAAAAGTCGGTGAACCTTTGATGAAAGTTGACTTTGCTTCAAATGAAGCCACTGTTACATATACTATAGACGAAGGTCCACAATATACAGTCTCAAATGTATCTATAGATGCCGGTATTGCTGAATTAAATACAAAAAAGCTACATGAAAAACTTGAATTACAATCAGGAAGAATATTTAATGTAAAAAAATTGAGAGAAGATATCAAGTATATAAGAGAAGCCGTAGGAAATCTAGGATACGCTTTTGCAGATATCAAACCTGAATTTCATAAAGATGCCCAAAATCATACCGTCTCAGTAGTTTACCATGTAATACCATCCAAAAAAGTATATATAAATGATGTTATCATATCCGGAAACAAAAAAACCATGGATTATGTCATCAGACAATACATATATCTAGCTCCAGGAGATCTCTTTAACTATACAGACCTTCAAGAAACAAAAAAAGAGCTTCAAAGGACAGGATACTTTGACAAAGTAGTAGTAAAACCTCAAAGAGTAAGTGAAGATAAAATCAATATAGTAATAGATGTGCAGGAGGCTCAGACAGGAAGTATCTCAGGAGGAGTCGGATACGGTAGTTATGACGGATTTATGATTAATGCCGGTATATCGGAAAGAAACCTGTTTGGAACCGGAATAGCAACATCATTAAATGTCGATTTCTCCCAAAAATCAACAAATTACAGCCTCTCTTTCAAAGATCCTAGGGTTTTTAGTTCATTATTCAGTCTCTCCTTTGGAATATACCATAATGAAAATGAGTATGACTATGAAGGCTCAGATGACTATACTGTCAAAAGAGCGGGAGGTTGGTTTACTTTTGGGCGAAAAATCGCAAGACATATGCATGCTTCCATTGGATATAGCTATAATGATGTAGAGTATAAAGATTATGAAGAGATTGTTGACCATCCTGAGACATACGAATCATATACCAAATCATCTATCATAGGCTCATTTGTATATGACAGCACAGATGACTACTATGTCCCAAGACACGGAATATACACAAAAATCAATCTAGATTATGCAGGATTGGGTGGTGATGCAGACTTTTTGAAATCTGAATTAAAATTTGCCACATATTATGGCTTGGAGCATCAAATAGATTATGATTTAATCCTAAGATATAAACTAAGAGGCGGATATATCAGTGACAATGGATATACTCCTCTTGCAGAGATGTTCTATTTGGGAGGAGCAAGAAAAGGTGTCAGAGGTTTTGCACCGGGATCACTATCTCCATTTTATAGTAGCAAAGGTGACAAGATTAGAGTAGGTGGAGATCAAATGTTCGTAAACTCTATTGAAGCAAGTATCCCTCTAGATATGATTACAAGCAATATGAGACTTACAGGATTTGTTGATTACGGTATGATAAAAAATACTGTGTATAAAAGTAATGATATTCAAAAAGGTTGGATAGATAGATACTCTCTTGGAGCTCAGGTTGAGTGGCGTTCACCATTTGGACCTATCAATTTGGTATTTGCCTATCCTCTTAATGATAAAAAAGGTGATGACACTTCAGTATTTGAATTTACAATGGGTAGTAAATTCTAAATTGGTATAATGGTATATTAGTATATTGGTTATTGGTTTTTGAACCAATAACTGATTGCTCCTATATCGGAAAATTTTATTTTAAATAATAAAAATTATTGACAAATAAAATTTTATTGAGTATAATTCTCTGTAAGAAAGGAGAATAGCATGTTTTTTCATATAAACAAGATAGATAGAGGTATAAATAAATACTCATCCATTCTGCTATAAAACTCCACATTTATAATAAGGTAATAATGTCTTATTACTACTATTCAATACAAGTTGGATACAATCCCAAATAATTTTTAGATTACAACATCATAAAATAAAAGGCGTAATAATGCAAAAAAACAGAGTAATAATATTTGATACAACACTTAGAGATGGAGAGCAAAGCCCTGGTGCTTCTATGAATACAGAGGAAAAAATCCAAATTGCTATGCAGCTTGAAAAGCTTGGAGTTGATGTAATAGAAGCAGGATTTGCAGCAGCGAGTCCGGGAGATTTTGATGCTATCAACAAAATAGCTCAAAGAGTAAAAAACTCTACTATCTGCTCACTTGCTAGAGCATTAGACAAAGATATAAAAGCAGCAGCAGAAGCAATCGCTCCAGCACCTAAAAAGAGAATACATACATTTATAGCAACCAGTCCAATTCATATGGAGTATAAACTTCGTATGAAACCAGATGAAGTAATTAAAAGAGCAGTAGAAGCAGTAAAGTATGCCAAAGAATTTGTTGATGATGTAGAGTTTAGCTGTGAAGATGCCGGTAGAAGCGATATGGTATTTTTAAAAGAGATAATCTCAGCTACCATTGAAGCAGGAGCCAAAACAATAAATATCCCTGATACTGTGGGTATTTTGATGCCATTTGAAGTAGGAGCCAGAATAAAAGAGCTATATGAATTTATAGGTGAGAAGGCAATAATATCAGTTCATAACCATAATGATTTGGGACTTGCTGTGGCAAATTCACTTGAAGCTGTTTTAAATGGAGCAAGACAAGTTGAATGCACAATAAACGGCCTTGGTGAAAGAGCCGGAAATGCAGCACTTGAAGAGATAGTGATGGCTATAAAGGTGCGAAATGATGTATTTGAGAGTATAGAAACAGGTATTAATACAAAAGAGATATATCCAACCAGCAGACTTATAGCATCAATTACAGGAATTGAGCCACAACCAAATAAAGCAATTGTTGGTAAAAATGCTTTTGCTCACGAAAGTGGTATCCATCAAGATGGGGTATTGAAAAATAAATTAACTTATGAGATATTTTCACCTCAAGAGATTGGACTTGATACCAAAGATACATTAGTGCTTGGCAAACACTCAGGCAGAGCCGCATTTAAAACAAAATTGGAAAAACTTGGATTTTCATTGAGTGAAGATGAGATAAATAGAGCATTTGAAAAATTCAAAGAGTTGGCAGATAAGAAAAAAGATATCTATGATGATGATATCAGAGCATTAATTACCAGCCAAATGAGTAATATATCAGCCACATGGGAGCTTGTAGCTATGCAGTTGATGGATTCAACCGGTGGAGTGCCAAGTGCAGCAGTTACTATTAAAGATATTGAAGGTAATGAATTTACAGATGCTGGTATTGGAGATGGCACAATAGATGCAGTATTTAAAACAATAGATAGATTAACTGGTGAGCATGGTAAATTGATGGATTATAAGGTCAAATCTGTATCAAAAGGTAAAGATGCTCTTGCCAGTGTTACTGTGCAAGTGGCATTCAATGATGATGAGCCACCAGTCATTGGGCATGGACTGAGCATTGATACAATGGTAGCAAGTGCAAAAGCCTATATTGGAGCATTAAACAGCTATTTGAGTATGGCAGGAAAACTAAGAAAGAGAGACTCTAAAGCTTCTCTGTAATTCTACCATAAGCAAAAACAAGCTATTAAAAACCTCTATTTTATGGGGGGGGGACGAGACTTCAGCTATCATATAAAATAATGTGAGTCTCGTTTAAGCTCAATCTTCTTAGAGAAGTAAATGCTCTATATCGGAGGTGGGACTTTAGTCCCACTCTTTTGAAGCTCATCTTTTTTGTGGGGCTGAAGCCCACCCCCCCTACAGTAAATTGCATTAAATTATAGTTATATACATAACATCAGTTATTAACAGCTGATATGCTGGACAGATATATTTTGGGCAGCCTGTATTATAGGATATGAAGTAGGTCCCGATGTAAGCAGAGGATGAGTTGCTACCTGAAGATTGAGCAAATCATATATAGTCATTCTTTTCTCAATAATTACACCAAGAATATTAATCATCTCTCCTGTATCCAAACCGCCTATCAACTGGGCACCTATTACAATACCGCTGTTTGCCATAGCTACAAGTTTGACAGCCTGTTTATGGTTGTTGGGTAGTTTTGCCGGATGTTTACCATCTACTATCACAACAGAACTCGTTGTATTTATCTGCTGTTTTGCGGCATCTTCTTCAGTGATTCCCGCTGATGCAAAGCAGGTATCACCTATTACTGTAGAGAATACATCTATCGTTCCACTGAAAGACTTGACAATATTTATTTTATATAGATTTGCAGCTGCTACTCTGGCTTCTGCAGTAGCTGTGGAAGCCAACATTATAGGCACAGTTCGTTTTGTAAGAAAGTGTCTCTTTTCAGCACAGTCACCTATGGCAAATACATCCGGCTCAGTCGTTCTCATATACTCATCTACATAAATTGTATCAAACTGCCTCATACTCAAACCACTTCTTTTAGCCAATGCTGTATTGGGTCTGTAACCGGTTGCAAGTATTACTCCGTCACACTCGATAATCTCTCCAGCGTCCAACTCTACACCACAGGCATTGCCGTCATCATCGACTACAATCTTTTTAGTTCTTCTGTCTTTATGGAATGTCACATTTTCATGCAACATTTTATCTTCCATATATTCAGAGAGTTCATGGTCAAAGGCGTGTTTGAGCAGTCTGCTACCTACAAGATGGACATTTTTGCCTTTCTCTGCCAACTCTCCAGCAATCTCAACACCGATAAATCCTGTCCCTATTACGGCTACAGTTTTCATCTTTGATACTTTTGCTTCCATCTTTATAATATAGTCAGGATCTTTTGGAACAAAAAATACACCCTCTGCATCAAAATTCTCTATTTTAGGCTCTCTAGGGACAGAACCGGTAGCCAAAATAAGTTTGTCATAGCTGTAACTCTCTCCCAAACTGCCTGTTGCTGTTTTTTCAGAAAAGTTCAACTCCACAATCTCATCTTCTATAAGATTGACACCCATCTTTTGTGCCATGTCACCGCAGGGTATCATATCATCCTGTGGAGACTCCAGCATATTCCCAAAAATATATGGTATGCCACATGGCACAAGAGATTTCTCACTCTTTTTTACTACAGTCACTCTTTTGTCAGGATAGTATTGCCTAGATGTCGCAGAAGCCACCATTCCTGCAGGCCCGCCACCTATTATCAGTATATCTGTCTTTATCATTTGTTATCCTCGTATAATAAATTATCAAACCCTTACATCCAAAAGGAGTAAAGGTTTGAATATTTTTTTAGTTTCTTCGGTAAAGTTTTATCTGTTCACCAAGAACTAAAACAATTTACAGTTAAAAAGTTGAATGACAGTCGTTTCTCCTTAT
>WFNP01000014.1 GCA_015488535.1 Nitratifractor sp. | reverse complement strand
GTATAATAAGCTTATATTATAACATTTTTATACTTACATAATAGACTATAAGCGGGAGCAAGTCCCGCAGAGTAGATTATAGTTTTCCGTCTAGGTGGTCGGCAAGTCTTTGTAATTTTTCTTTATAAGCATCTAAATCAAAATCTTTTACTCTTGCTACTCCATCTTCAATTGCAGCTTGAGCCACAGCAGAAGCAACATAAACAAGAACTCTTCTATCAAATGGTGAAGGGATAATATAGTTTGGACCAAACTCCATATCATCTCTACCATGAGCTTTCTGCACATGCTCAGGAACCGGCTCTTTTGCCAAGTCTGCTAGAGCTCTTGAGGCTGCCATTTTCATATTTTCAGTAATTTTTGTAGCTCTCACATCCAATGCACCTCTAAAGATTTGAGGGAATCCCAAAACATTATTTACTTGATTTGGGAAATCACTTCTTCCAGTTCCAATAATTACATCATCTCTTGCCTCTTTGGCTACTGGTGGCATAATTTCAGGGATTGGGTTAGCACATGCAAAGATAATAGGAGACTCTTCACTCATAGTTTTAACCCACTCAGGTTTAATCAAATCTGGACCAGATAATCCTAGCACCATATCAGCACCCTTCATTGCATCTTCTAGGGTTCTATCGTCTGTATCAAATGCAAACTGCTGCTTATATTTATTTAGGTCATCTCTACCACTATGGATTACACCTTTACTATCTAGCATAGTGATATTTTTAACACCTAGCTGCTTATACATATTTGCACATGCAATTCCAGAAGCACCAGCACCAATTACAACTACTTTCAAATCCTCTACTGGCTTATTTGTCATCTCAAGCACATTGATTAGACCAGCAGTTGTAATAACAGCAGTTCCGTGTTGGTCATCATGGAATACCGGCACATTACAAATCTCTTTGAGTCTCTCTTCAATCTCAAAGCATCTTGGAGCTGAAATATCTTCAAGGTTAATTCCACCAAAGCTATCAGCCATAGCAGCTACAATTTTAATAATCTCTTCAGTATCTTTTGTATTTAGCTCAATATCAACAGCATCTACATTGGCAAAAGATTTAAATAAAACACCTTTACCTTCCATTACAGGCTTTCCTGCCAAATGACCAATATCACCAAGTCCAAGAACTGCTGTTCCATCACTAATGACTGCAACAAGGTTACCTTTGTTTGTATAGTCATAAGCTTTGTCAATATCTTTTTCAATCTCAAGACAAGGATAAGCTACACCTGGGCTGTATGCCATAGATAACTCTTTTTCTGTATTACAAGGTTTTGTAAGTAGTGTTCCTGTCTTTCCGTTTGTATCAAACTCATTCTGTGCTTTATGATAATTCAATGACTCTTGTTCAAAAGTGTTGCTCATATTCTCTCCTAGTATGTTTTTATTTATATGTAGCAATATTCTACACGAATATTTGTTGGCTTATTGTTTATTGGTGTTATTGATAGATACAAAGCTTATAAAGTGTAACTTTTTGAAGCGTTTGTAAAATTGACATTAATATTACAACAAAGTAAAAGTATATACTCCCAAAGAATTTATTACAAAATTTATATAGTTTATATTGTCGCCGTATCTGTTAAGCCCCTTTTGAGTAGAATTACACTTAAATATACAAATATAGATATTAAGGATATTGTAATGGCTAATGAAGCACTGGAGAATATAGAAGAGGTATTATCTGCTCATAAATTGAGCTATGCTGATTATGAGCATATGAAACAGATACTTGGCAGAGAGCCTAATTTGGTGGAGATTGGTATCTTTAGTGCTATGTGGTCGGAGCATTGCTCATACAAATCAAGTAAAAAGTATCTAAATGGATTCCCTACAAAAGCTCCGTGGGTAATTCAAGGACCGGGTGAAAATGCAGGGGTTATTGATATTGGTGGAGGAATGGCAGCAGTCTTTAAGATGGAGAGCCATAACCACCCAAGTTATATTGAGCCTTTTCAAGGAGCAGCTACCGGAGTAGGGGGGATTTTAAGAGATATATTTACAATGGGTGCTAGACCTGTGGCAAATTTGAACTCTCTTAGATTTGGAGATATTGAGGGCAATAGCGATACTGCAAAATATCAAAGACACTTAGTCAAAGGGGTAGTAGAAGGTATTGGCAGTTACGGCAACTGTATGGGAGTGCCTACCATTGGTGGTGAGATGAGTTTTGAAAGTTGTTACAATGGTAATATACTCGTAAATGCTTTTAGTTTAGGACTTGCAAAGAGTGATGAGATTTTTTACGGCAAAGCTGAAGGGATAGGTAATCCAGTTATTTATGTTGGCTCAAAAACCGGTAGAGATGGATTGGGTGGAGCTGTAATGAGTAGTGATAGCTTCACAGAAGAGAGTAAAAAACTTCGTCCGACTGTGCAGGTTGGCGACCCATTTACAGAAAAATTGCTTCTTGAAGCGTGTCTTGAGCTATTTAAAACCGATTATGTAATAGGTATTCAAGATATGGGAGCAGCTGGACTAACTTCAAGCTCATTTGAGATGGCAGGTAGAAGCGGAAGTGGAATGGTAATGCACCTTGATAAAGTTCCAGCCAGAGAAGAGGGAATGACTCCGTATGAGTTTATGCTAAGTGAATCTCAAGAGAGAATGCTAATTTGTGCTAAGAAAGGGACAGAAGATAAAATTATTGAAATATTCCATAAGTGGGATTTGGATGCCTCTGTAATTGGAGAAGTAACAGATACAGGCAGAATGGAACTGTTTTGGTATGGAGAAAAGGTAGCAGATGTGCCGGTTGATCCAGTAAGTGAAGAGGCTCCCATTTTGGATAGACCTACAAAAAGACCGGAATATCTTGATGAAATTGCAAAAGTTGGTATAGATGATTTTGAAAAAGTATCCAATCAAGAGGCATTTGAAAAGCTACTGTCAAGTAATGATATTATAGATAAAGCGTGGGTATATGAGCAGTATGATTCTATGGTGCAAACAAATACCCAAAAACACCCCGGAAGTCTTGATGCAAGTGTAATTAGAGTAAAAGAGAATGGTTGTGCAATTGCAATGAGTAGTGATTGTAATCCACGATATTGTTATATTGACCCATTTGTCGGTGCAGCATATGCAGTAATGGAGAGTGGTAGAAATGTTGCTATGAGTGGAGCTACTCCATTGGCTATTACAGATTGTCTAAATTTTGGTAATCCGGAAAATCCAGAAGTTATGTGGCAATTTGCACAATCTTGTGAAGGTATCAAAGAGGCTTGTGCCAATATGGAGACTCCGGTAGTGAGTGGAAATGTATCTTTATATAATGAGACAAATGGAGTGAGTATCTATCCAACTCCGGCTATTGCAATGGTTGGAGTAAATGATGATGAAAATAGAGTGCTTGGCTCAAAATTTGCAAAAGAGGGTAGCAAACTGTTACTACTTGGTGATACAACCGGAGAGTTTGGAGCATCTTTATATATGAAAGAGTTATATAACACAGTAGCAGGCACTCTAAAAGAGCCGGATTATACAGCAGAAGCAAGATTATGGGAGTTTGTAATCAAAGCCAATAAATATGGGTTATTGCTAAGTGCAAAAGATGTAAATATTGGTGGTATAGCTATGGCAGTAGCCAAAATGTCAGCTCTTAGTGGAATTGGAGCAGAGATTAATACCAATTTTGAAGATAAAAGATGGGTATTTGATGAATCACAAAGCAGAGCTATTATAGAGGTAGATGAAGATAGTCTCCAAGAGGTAGCCAAACTTGCTATGGATTTGGGACTCAAAGTAGAAGCTATTGGAATAACAGGAGGCGATAGTCTGAAAATAGATGATATCTCAATGCCTCTTGAAGAGCTAAAAGATATATATTTTGGAACTTTTCCCAAAAAAATAAAAGCTGATATTGTAGATTGATTTTAGGGGGCATTATGAAGGTAGCTAGTCTTTTTGCTGGTATTGGGGGTATAGAACTGGGTTTCAAAAAGGCTGGTTTTGATATAGTATGGGCTAATGAGATGGATAAAAATGCTTGTAAAACTTACAAACATAATTTTTCTAATACGCTATATGAATGTGATATCAGAGAATTAGATGAAAAGATAGTTCCAAAAGTCGATATTATAACGGCAGGATTTCCCTGCCAAGCTTTTTCTATTGCCGGATATAGAAAAGGTTTTAATGATGACAGGGGTAATGTCTATTTTGAAATATTACGATTTGTAGATGAGATAAATCCCAAGATACTTTTTCTTGAAAATGTAAAAAATTTAAAATCACATGATAATGGCAATACTTATAAAGTAATTATAGAGAGT
>WFNP01000013.1 GCA_015488535.1 Nitratifractor sp. | reverse complement strand
ATAAAGGCTGAAATAGCAGCTTATGTTGCTTAACTTAGAGGAAAATATCACTATCTTTTTGAGTTAATGAGAATTTTAAAATAGACGATAAAAATTATCGTTATATTGGTGGATGAGACTGCAAAAATGGAAGTTTTTGCTCAGTCTCTCCTGATGTGTAACTTACTCCTTTCCGGTATAGTTATCATCCACAGCAGGAGATATGGAGTAAGTAGGAGTGGTTAGTATATTAATCTATTGTAAATTATATAAAGGAGATATTTAATGAAACTAAGTGAAATGAAAAAGGGTCAAAGAGCTATTATCAAAGATATTACTGCTGATACCGAATTAAAAAACAGATTGATGTCATTTGGTATAGGCAGAGGCGAAGAGCTGGAGGTCAAAGGTTGCTCTTTGGCAAAACAGACAATAGAGATAGAGATAGACGGCACCCTCATAGCTCTCAGAAAAGAGGAGGCTGACAGGATTCAGGTAGAGCTGATATCGGATTGAGATATCAATCACCGCATATAGGCGGTGCGGGATTTTGCTCTATAAAGCTCTCTGCATCATAGCACTTAATACCTCTGTTTTTTGCCTCTTTTGCCATCAATCCACTCTCATGGTTGCTGATGAGGTTTTTATCTTTGTCATACACTCTGGCACTGCATACTCCACAGCTGGGACTTCTGTCTTTGCCGATAAACATCTCAATATCGGGATATATCTCAAAAAATGATTTTGCATACGCTTCTATCGGAGTGCTCAAATCAGCTCCGCTTAGATTGGATATAGCTTTTATACCCTGAGCAGTATCTATCAAATCCATTGTAGGGCGTGGTGTGCCGTAGCAGAAGCTCTCAGGACAAAAAGGTATCAACTCATACCCCTCTAATTTGCCAAGCAGTTTGACATCTCTGTTGTCACTGCCGTCATACCGGCACTTTGTCCCCATCAGACATGCTGATATGGCTACCTTTTTCCTACTCATCAAATATCACAACCGATTGAATCTCTGTAAACTCTTCGAGTGCAAATTTTGGTCCCTCTCTGCCGATACCTGAGAGTTTGACACCTCCATACGGTTGCACATCAAATCTTACTGTAGGTATATCATTGACTACCACTCCACCGGATTCAGAAGCCTCTATGAATTTTTTTGCCTCTTTTAGAGAGTCTGTAAATATAGAGTATTGCAATCCATAAGGTGAATTATTTATTTTTTCAAGTGCTGTATCAATATCCGGCACACTCACAAGCGATACGATAGGAGCAAATACCTCTTCACATACGATTTTCATATCATCAGTTACATTTGATACTACAGTAGGTGGAAAGATTCCGTCTATCTCTTCACCTCCTGTCAAAATTTTGGCTCCCTCATCTTTGGCACTTGCTACCCAGCTTTTGGCTCTGTGAATGGCATCTTCATTGATAAGTGGACCCATAAATGTATCATCTTCATATGGTGAGCCTACTTTGAGCTTTTTGGTCTCTTCTGCCATCAGTTGAGCGAACTCATCATATATATCTTGATGGACATAGATTCTTTGCAACGATATGCACACCTGCCCACTGTTATAAAATGAGCCAAATGCACACTTTGTAGCAGCAGCAGCCAAATTGGCACTTTTGTCTATATAGGTAGCTGCATTTCCGCCAAGCTCAAGAGAGAGCTTTTTAATCCCTGCCTGTGATGAGATAATCTTGCCTACCCCCACAGAGCCTGTGAAGCTGATAACTCTTGGTATATGACTCTTTACAAGAGCAGAGCCAACCTCTGCATCTCCATATACCACACTAAGAGCATCTTTTATGGCATACTCAGAATCCACAAAGAGTCTGGCAAACTTATAAGCTGTAAGAGGTGCTTCCGGAGTTGGCTTCAGCACTACTGCGTTACCGGCACCAAGAGCCGGAGCAATTTTGTGTGCTATCAGATTGAGAGGGAAATTAAACGGTGTGATACAAACTGCCACACCTACGGGTTTGCGTCTGTAGTAAGCAGTAGCTTTTCTACCGCTTGGTGTAGCATCAGTAGGGATTGTCTCTCCGCTAAAAGATATCAACTCTGAAGCTGTCAGCTCGATAGTCTCGGCACATCTTTCTACCTCGATACGGGCAAAATGTATAGGCTTGGCTATCTCATTGACTATCAATTTGGCAAAATCCTCTTTTTGCTCTCTGAGTTTGTTTGCTACATCTTTGAGCCATGCAATTCGCTGATGAAGCGGAGATATCGCTGCAGCAGGTGCTGCAACTTTGGCAATCTCCAATGCTCTGAGAGCATCATCTGCCGTGCATACAGGATAAGAGCTGACTACTTTGCCGTCATAGGGATTTTTTATCTCTATTTTCTCATCTCTGTTTTCACTCTCTGAGCCAAAAAGAATGAGAGCTTCTCTCTCACTCTCCCCTCCTCCAAATATCTTGAACATTACTCTACCTCCACCACAGATGAAATTTTATTGATTTTAACGAAAAAGTGTTTAGTTATCGGTGATTTAAATCTATATCTTTATTACTGTTTCTTGAACAACTGCCCTCCTGGCAATAACTCTTTTTGAGTATAAATTTATACACAAAATCTTTGATAATCAAAATCACACAATATACCCACAATATATCCATACTCCAGTGTCTGGGATACCCTACAAACTCTATGAGTACCGGATATCCTATCACCATAGGCCACTTGAAGTAGTAGAAAAACAGTATCCCTGCTCCATAAATCTCACGCAGTGTCTTTTTCATTTGCTAATGCCTCTTTTTTAAATATATCAGTCCCACATATTGCGGGGTTAAAACCCCGCCTCCAAAAATAACCAATATACTAATATACCAATACACCAATTTCTATTATATCCTATTGTGATAGAATTGCTTCAATATTTCTATGAGGAGAGATTATGGCAAAAGTTGTCAAAGTAGAAGATGCAATAGGAGAGATACTCCTACACGATATTACGGCAGTTGATCCGGACAAGGGTTTCAAAGGCAGAATATTTAAAAAGGGACATATTATACGCCCTGAAGATATAGAGAAGCTCAAACAGGTGGGAAAAGATAATATCTATGTATTTGAGTTATCAAGTGATGAGATGCACGAAGATGACGCGGCAAAAATTCTCTCCAAAGCAATCGCAGGAGAAAATACAGTAGCAGGAGAGGAGCCAAAAGAGGGTAAAATAGATATCAAATCCACTGCTTTTGGGGTATGTAAAATAGATACAGACAGACTATATCAATTTAACTCTGTAGGTGAGCCGTCATGTCCTACAATCTACAACAACAGTGTGGTAGAAGAGGGTGATACGGTAGCAGCAGTGAGAATTATATCTCTAACAGCACCCAAAAAAGAGGTAGAAGATGCCGTAGAGATAGCAAAAGAGGGAATAGTAAAAGTCATTCCATTTACTCCCAAAAGAGCAGGACTGCTCATTACAGGAAATGAAGTATATCACGGCAGAATCAAAGATAAATTCTATGACAAACTCAAGCCCAAACTCCAAGAGTTTAAATGCACAATCGAAGAGAAAAGAGTTTTACCAGATGATAGAGAGATGATAAGAGAAGCTATCGAAGAGTTTGCCCAAAAGTTTGATATCGTCATACTCACCGGAGGCACATCGGTAGATCCTGATGATGTTACATACAAAGCGATACACGATGCAGGAGTTACAGGATTTATCAGAGGCAATCCGATTCAACCAGGCAATATGCTGACAATGGGATACAAGGGTGATATCCCGATAGTAGCCATTCCGGCAGCTGCAATATATTTCAAATGGACGGCATTTGATATCTGGCTGCCAAGATTTCTTATAGGTGAAAAAATCACCAAAGAGGAAGTAATTGCCAGAGCCCACGGCGGATTGCTTCAAAAAATCAAGGATATCAGATGACTTTGAAGATGAATGAAGCTATTGAAGAGATACTAAAATCAGCTACAACGAGATTTGTAAAGACAGTCAATCTTGATGAAGCTGAAGGAGAGGTATTGGCAGAAGATATCTATGCCCGGTATGATATACCAAAATTTGCCAAGAGTGCAATAGACGGCTATACATTTGCATTTGATTCCATAGACAGCTACCCTGCGACTCTCAAAATAGTAGGAGAAAGCAGAGCCGGAGTAGATAGCGGTATAGATGTAGATAGCAAAGAAGCAGTATTTACAATGACCGGTGCAGTAGTGCCAAATGGTGCTGATACAGCTGTCAGAATCGAAGATGTAAGAGTAAGTAAAGAGGGTGTTACCATTTCAAAAGCACCCAAAAAAGGTGATCTAATCAATCTTGCTGGCTCAGAGATACAAAAAGGGCAGAAGATACTCTCAAAGGGTGAGAGACTAGACTACAGGAAAGTAGCACTTTTAGCTAATATCGGAAGATATACCATCAAGGTATATACCAAACCCAAAATCGGTATAGTAGTAACAGGCAACGAGGTAAAAGAGCCTTGGCAGGATGGTGACGGCACATCGGTTAGAAACAGCAATCTGTATATCCTCAAAGGATTGCTCAAAGAGTATGCAGATATTATCTATTACGGTAGAGTTGATGATGATGCTGAAGCTATGACACCATTTTTCAAAAGAGCTTTGGGTGAGTGTGATATACTGCTCAGCAGTGGAGGAGCATCCAAAGGCAAATATGATTTTACCGTCGATATAGCCTCCAAGATAAGCTTGGATGTGAAATTCAACACTACCAATATCAGACCGGGCAGACCTCTGATATTTGCGACCAAAGCAGATAAACTCTTTTTCGGACTTCCGGGATATCCATCTGCTCTGCTTGTAAATGCCGTAGTATTTCTGCTACCTGCTCTCAAAAAGCTTCTGGGGCTAAATTATGAAATGAAAACGATAGAAGCGATAGCTGATAATGATTTTAAAGCCAAAGAGGGTAGAAACGACTTCATCAGAGTAAATCTAATATATCAAGATGGTAAAATTTATGCCAAGTCAGCAGGCTCTCAACAGACTTCCAACTATCTGTCTATGGCACTGTGCGACGCACTTGCACTGATAGATGAAGGCAGAGGAAGCGTAAAGAGAGGAGAGATTGTAAAAGTATTGAGCTTTTAGTCTCTACACAAATTGATAAAATAATTTAGCAAATATAGGGAACTTTAGCCCCACATATTGCGGGGTTAAAACCCCGCCTCCATTGAAAGCATAACAAATCTTAAAGTGTTTGCTTATCACTTGAATAGATTTGCAAGTGCAGTCAAGTCATTTGTTTTTGGCTGTTCACTGCCATGTGAAGTATCATCACTCTGGACACTGCCTTCTACCTCTTGTAATTCTATCTGATACTTTGTCAGCATGGAAGCTAAGCGTATATTGATACCGCTTTTGCCGATAGCTTTGGCTTTCTGGTCTTTGGTGATTTTCACTATTGCTTTTTGTTGAGATGTATTTTTATTTTCAATCTGAACATTCTGCACTACCGCAGGAGATAATGCTCTTGTAATATATATTTCAGGGATTGCAGAATACTCTATACAGTCGATATTCTCACCGTTTAGCTCTTCGCTTACTGCATTTATTCTGACACCTCTTTGACCAACGGCAGCACCTATTGGATCTACATCTGCCCTGTCAGTTTTGAGTGCTATTTTTGCTCTCTCTCCCGGTATTCTGGCACTGCCGACGATTTCTACAGTTCTATCCTGAATTTCTGGGACCTCTCTTCTCATCAACTCTTCCAAAAATTTGGGTGCTGTTCGGGTGAGTTCAAGATGCATTCCGTATTTTGGATCTATAGATACAAATCTAAGCAATGCTTTTACCGTATCTCCTATTTTGAAAGATTCGCCTTTTATTCTGTTTCTTTTGGAGAGAATACCTTTTATTTCACCTATCTCTATATAAGTATTCTCATCATCATCTATTCGACTCACAGTTCCGATGACGATAGAGCCAACTTTTGATCTGTATTTTTCAAACAGATCCTGCTCTATACGGCGTTGGATATGATACTCCAACTCTCTGAAGAGATTGGATGCTGCTGTTCTGCCGTAATCTTCGAGGTGAAATTCGGTGCGAATCTGGTCACCCTCTTCAATATCCTCATCATACTTTTGAGCTTCAGATACACTCATATAGTTATCAGGCTCATTTTCCAATCTGGAATCATCATCCGCCACTACGGTAACTACTCTGTATATATTGTATTTTTGGGTATCTCTATCTACTACCACTTCATAGTTACCCTCTTCTCCGGCAAGTCTTTTGACTGTTCTGATTACTGCTTCTTTAAATGCCTCTATTACACTGTCTATGGATAAATTCTTCTCATGTGCCATAGCTTCAATAATATTTAATATTTTTTCCATTTCATTATTCCTTCTATATTTTTACACAACATACAGCTATTACATTCAAAATGATTACGATTTGTGCAGGATTTTACTCTTTTTGGAGAATATTATTTTATCTTATTGTAGCTTTACGGTAAATTAAGTATAATTTTACACAATACTACCGGATTATGGTTATTCGGATAGAAGAGTATCAGATATGCGGAGGCGGTTATATCCGTTTCTCATCAATGAAAGGATATATATAAATGAAACTCAAATTAGCCAGAACAACACTGAAATCAAAGCCAAAGACAATAGAGTTGGCAAAAATAGAAGAGATGCTTCCAAAGAAATCGATATTCTATTTTGACAAAGACAACAGCCACAAAGAGATTATGGAGCTTATAAAATACTTTGAAGAGAAAGATTTTAATGTATATATGAGAGAGGTCAAATACGGACTCAATGAAGATGAGTATATCTATGAGGTGCATATAGTCCAGTGAGTAAAAAATTATATATAGAGACTCTCGGATGTGCTATGAATGTCCGAGACAGTGAGCATATTATAGCCGAGCTTGGAGAGAAGAAAGATTACGAGCTTACAGACAAAATGGAGGATGCAGACCTTATTTTGATAAATACTTGCTCTGTGCGTGAAAAGCCTGTAGCCAAACTCTTCTCTGAAATCGGAGTATTCAAAAAGAAGAGGAAAGATGGTGCCAAAATCGGTGTAACCGGATGCACAGCCAGTCATCTCGGAGAAGAGATTATCAAAAGAGTTCCTGAAGTCGATTTCGTTTTGGGTGCCAGAAATGTATCTAAAATCACTCAGGTAGTAGATACTCATCATGCCGTAGAGATATCAACAGAGCATGATGAGACTACATATGACTTCAGCGACTACAGAAGCAACAGATACAAAGCTCTTGTAAATATCTCCATAGGGTGTGACAAACAGTGTACATTCTGTATAGTCCCGGCTACCAGAGGAGAAGAACTCTCCATCCCCTCTTCTATCATAGTAAAAGAGGTTGAAAGAGCTGTATCAAGCGGTGTAAAAGAGGTGGTACTGCTAGGACAAAATGTCAATAACTATGGCAGAAGATTTGGCTCAGGAGAGAGTGGAGCCAAAAATTTCACTGAGCTTTTAAGAGAAGTTTCCCAAGTAGATGGACTTGAGAGAATCAGATTTACATCTCCACATCCTCTACATATGGATGATGAGTTTTTACAAGAGTTTGCCGACAATCCAAAAGTATGCCCTCAAATACATGTCCCTTTGCAAAGTGGCTCTACACAACTGCTCAAGCGTATGAAGAGAGGATACAGCAAAGAGTGGTTTTTAGACAGATGTCACAAAATCCGCCAAATGGTGCCAAATGTAGCTATCTCTACCGATATCATCGTAGGTTTTCCTGGTGAGAGTGATGAAGACTTTGCAGATACGATGGATGTATTGGAAAAGGTGCGATTTGACCAGCTGTTTTCATTCAAATACTCTCCACGCCCACATACCGCAGCAGCAGAGTATGAAGATCAGGTGCCTGATGAGATAGCATCTGAGAGACTTACCAGGCTACAAGCTAGACACAGAGAGATACAAGATGAGATTATGCAATCCAGAATAGGAGAGACAGAAGAGGTCTATTTTGAAGAACTCAAAAGTGGAGGCAAAGTAGCCGGCAGAACAGCCACAGGCAGACTTACTATGGTAGATGGCAGTGAAGAGCTACTCGGTCAAATAAAAGATGTCAAGATAGAAAAAGCTTCTTTGACTACACTGTTTGGAAAAATAATCAAATCTTAAAAAGAAGTCAGAGCTTTAATACTACATCATCATCTTGGCTTTC
Organism: Nitratifractor sp.; assembly: GCA_015488535.1. Lineage (GTDB taxonomy): Bacteria > Campylobacterota > Campylobacteria > Campylobacterales > Sulfurovaceae > Nitratifractor. The sequence continues at coordinate 29,846 of WFNP01000013.1, read as the reverse complement.
TCATAATCAGAGGGTCTGTTTAGATTGAGAAAGGCATCTCTATCTTCAAAATAGACATACTCTGTATCTGCAAGGCTAAGCAGAGTATGTAATCTATGCTCTTGTCTGTTTAATAAATCTTCTACAATCGGAAGTATGGATTTTGGGTATATGGCAGACAGAGGCTCCAATCCATTGGGAGATTTTGCCGCTATGATTTTATTACTGTTAATTGTATATTGTTGAATGAGTCTGTCTATAACCTCTTTTGATACAAAAGGCATATCCACACCCAGTATAAATACCGATTCTCCCTCAATATATGACAGTATGGCTTGTAGTGCCACCATAGGAGATGAGATATCCGATATCCTGTCTTCTATAATATTCACATCGGTATTGAATTTGTTATTTTTTGAGCTGATATAAACTCTATCGAAATATTTTGATAATCGTTTGTATTGGTAAAGTGCCAGACTCTGTTCGACTCCAAATGGCAAAAGTGCTTTGTCTTCTCCCATTCTGCTGCTTTTTCCTCCAGCTAAAATAACAGCACTTTTTACCATATACTCTCTCCCATATTGTATTATTTATAGGCTTATTCTAACAGATAAAAGCATCATTTACTACTCTAAGAAAAAGTATATATAAATCTAAAGTTCTTTTGGGAGTAATATCAGTTACAATCTCACGCTAAAATAGATAAAAAAGGTATAAAATGAGTCATATCATATGGAATGCCAATCCTTTAATGTTTTCGGCTGGATATATCAGCATACACTGGTATGGTCTGTTTTTTGCAGGTGGGCTGTTGGGGGGATTGTATCTGTTTAAATATATTCTGAAACAAGAAGGAAAAAATCCAGATATAGCTGATGAATTATTATTGTATTTGGCAATAGGTATAGTAACAGGAGCAAGATTGGCTCACTGTCTGATATATGAACCTGATTATTATCTCTCTCACCCTATGGAGATACTATATATCTGGAAAGGTGGACTGGCAAGTCATGGTGGTTTGATAGGAGCTATAATAGCTTCATATATTTTTGCAAAAAAACAACACCTCTCACTATCATGGCTACTGTCTAGATTGAGTGTCGTGGGTGGATTGTTTGCTGCATCAGTTAGAATAGGAAACTTTTTCAACTCTGAGATATTGGGTAAAACTTCATCTTTGCCATGGGCTGTAATCTTTGAGAGATATGATATGCTCCCAAGACATCCTGTGCAACTATACGAAGCCGTATCATACCTGATAATTCTACTCATAATGTGGATACTCTATAAACGATATGCTCAAACAAAAAATCCATGGTTTCTAACAGGTATGTTTTTTACCATGGTATTTAGTGTCAGATTTGTTTTGGAGTATTTAAAACTGCCTCAGGCAGATTATACTACAGGATTGGGATTAAATGTCGGTCAGCTTTTGAGTATTCCGTTTATCATAGCCGGTATTGCTATGACAATATATGGTTACACAAGGGATATTGCCAAGTGACAATATCCAATAGATTTTATAAAGCTCCAAGAGCCTTTTTAACATTATCATCAGCCATTGAGATATTCCACTCCGGCTCCCAAACCACTTCTATATCTACACTCTTTACACCATCTACTCTCATCTCAACAGCATCTTTTACCCATTGAGTTAGCATTTGGTGTAGTGGGCAACCTCTGGTTGATAGAGTCATTACCACTTTTACATTACAATCATCATCTATAATTGCATCATATATCAACCCCATCTCTACAAGATTGAAGCCAACTTCCGGATCTATTACATTACTGATTGCATCATATACTTGCTCTTTTGTTATATTACACATCTTTTACCTCACTTTTTCCCAAAACTTAGCATCCATTTGACACTAAACAGCATAAAACCTGCACCGGCTATAAAGAGTGCTACTCCACCGTGATATAAATCATCAATTCCAAAAAGTATCCCAACTCCGGCTATCACTACACCAAAAGATGTAAAATAAAACTCCCAATCAGCCATCTTTTTGGGATACATTTCATGAAGCATAGGAACCCTTTGCTTACCTACAAGCGGACTGTATCTCTCAAACCATACCAAAAACGGAATAATTTTATAAAGATGTCCGGTAATTAAAAATGTTATAAATCCGGCTATCATAAACCATGCTGATGCCAACACTATATGCTCATTTTTTATAAAAATGGAAACTATACCGAGTATTGAAGCTATCACAAGTGAAGTATAGGCAAAAAACATAGATTTAGCCCATATATCATTCTCTTTTCTAGCTCTTACACTATAAATGAGATATATCTGATACAGATAATATCCAATAGCCACTACTACCATTAAAACTGCCAATTCTCTACCAAAACCAAATCCTGTAATAGTAGATAATAGATGTAGTATCACACCTGCTACTGTCAAATTAAAAGCTCTTTTTATAGGCTTTTCATCAAATCCGTGAGCAAGTCCAAACATTGGCAAAAGAATAAGTGATAATCCCATTATAGTCAATGTTACATATCCAATCAATACAAGCATGGCATGAGTATCAAGCCACCATGATATATCTATATTCACACCCGCACCAATTGCCAGTGTCATAATAAATCCCACTATGATACCAAGAGTCAAAAACAGATTGGCAGCTACGGCAGTTTTGACTGTCATAGTGATATTTTCTGCCTTTTTAAGAGTCATCAATGTATCATACAGATATATAAGCATAGTAGTAAGCACCAACAAGCCACCGTAAGGTAATACCGCAGAATAGTGCCAAAATCCCAATACCATAAGCAGAGTCCCTACTGTAAGCATTGGCCATATCACATAGTATAAATCTACTGAGTGATGCCCTACCTCTACAACTACCGGTATAAGTTGAGCCATTGCTCCAAATATTATCATCATCACAAAACCAAGCAGATACCAATGTATCCACCCGGCAATCATTGGATCAAAATGACCATTTTGAGGGTGTAAGAAGAGTAGAAATATACTACCAACAAAGAAAAAAATTGACCCGATTATGAAAAACGGGGCAATCATTGTAAATGGAGGTGCATAATCCCTTGAAACTGAAAACATAGCCTCTTATCCGTGACAGGCTGAATCATTTAGATTGGCTTTTTCACTCGCACCCTCTTTGTATGTAAAGATTAATTTGACTCTTCCATCTTCCAGAGTTTCATCACTGATATTATAATTTTCACCTATTTTATTGAGTAATCCCATAGGTTTTTTATGGTTTATCATAACCAGCTTTTTATTTGCTCCATCTATCATTTTAAGACCTGCCATAGCATTTACCATTGGTTCTGGCGGACCACATCTTGATGTATCAAACTCATAAACTTCTACATCACCTTCATTGTATTTATAAAAATCAACTGTTGCTCCTGCTACCTCAATTTTCTCTTTTTGTAAATCAGACATATTTACTCCTATTTAAAATTTTGTGCATTATAGAGCTTATAAGCTGAAATTATCTTGATATAAATCAATTCTTTTTGAAGTTGGTTTCTATAAACTTTTTTGCCATCTCATCAAATTTTTTCATTCTCTCTTTTCCTTTTGGCAAAACAGTTCTCAAATCTTTCATCTTTTTCAAAAATTCAGAGGTGTTATCAGGAATTAAATCTTCAAAATATCTTCGTATATGTTTGGCAAATGCAGGAGATGCTCCAGATGTAGAAAATGATATTGTCAAATCCCCTCTTTTGATATATGAAGGGAATATAAAATCACAATATTGTGTATCATCTACACTATTTACAAGTATGCGGGTATCTCTGCTTTCTTGAAATATCTCTTTATGCAAATGTATAGTATCAGTTGCCACTACCACTATATCATACCCTTTGATATCACCTTCTTGATACTCTTTTTTTAGTATAGAAAGATTATTACTGTTTATAATTTCTGCTATTGTTGGAGTAAAATCTATCGATAACACAGTGATATCAGTAGTAAAATCAAGCAGTTTTTCAAGCTTTTCGGTAGCTATATTACCGCCACCTACAAGCAGTATCTTTTTATCTTTCAAATTGATATATGCAGGAAAATATGACATAAAAAGACTCCTATTTTCTTCGTCTGTAACTTAATGCCTCTAAAATATGCTTTTTTTGGATATTTTGACTACTATCCAAATCAGCTATTGTTCTGGCTACCTTTTTGATACTCACTATTGAGCGGTGAGAGAGTGCAAATTTCTCTATGGCATTATCCAAAATATTTTGGGCTTCATTGGACAAGGTGATAAACTTATCTATATCACTCTCTTTTATTTTGCCATTGGGTATATTTTGCCCTCTGTTGTGGCGAAATATAAAAGCATCAATAACCTTTTTGTGCATAGAGGCTGAATCTTCCCCCTTTTTATCCTCTACTTTTACATCTTGCATAACTACAAAGATATCCATTCTATCCAAAAATGGGTCAGATAATCTATTGCGATATCTTTTTATCTCTGCTTCTGTGCATCTGCATACCCTTTTTTTAGATAGCATATTGCCACAAGGACATGGATTCATAGCTGCCACAAACATAAAATCGGCATCATATGATATTTTACTGTTTACTCTGGCTATATTTACTCTTCTATCCTGCATAGGCTCTCTGAGAGCTTCCAATATGTTTTTGTTAAAGTGTGGCAACTCATCAAAAAAGAGTATCCCGCAATGAGCCAAGGCTACCTCTCCAATTTTGGCAACTCCGGAGCCTCCTCCAAATATTGAAGCGGTTGTAGCAGTGTGGTGAGGTGAGCGAAATGGGCGTATGGGTTTGAAATTTGGCTTTTGAGCATCAAGAAATTTGTGTTTGGCTACTGAGAGTATCTCTTTTTCACTCATTGGAGGCAAGATATAAACCAATCTCTTTGCTATCATACTCTTGCCACATCCCGGTGAGCCTTCCATAAAAAAGTTGTGCATACCAGCAGCAGAGATTAATGCCGCTCTTTTGGCTACCTCTTGACCTTTGATATCTGCAAAATCCTCCAAATACTCCTGTTTGTAGTGGTATCTTTTACCATTTATTTCTATAACAGTAGAGTCATAATCATATATTCTTGCACTGTTTTTTTGATTTGGATTCATCAAAGCTTCTATAGCCTCTGATAACTTCTCAACCGGAATAAACTCAACATCAGGGATATGCTCCAAAAACTCTATGGCATCTTTTGGAACAATAGCTTTTGAGATTTTACCCTGCTCTTTGAGAGACAAGATTATAGGAAATAAAAATGAGCTACTTTTGATTTTGCCATCAAGCCCAAGCTCTCCAAAGACAAATATATCATCTTTGATAATACTCTCTTCACTCAATGCTATAAGAAGGGCTATGGACAAATCAAGGTGTGTGCCACTCTTTTTTAAATCACTTGGAGATAGATTTATTGTTATTTTAAGTGGAGGAAATTTAAAACCATTATTTAGCAGGGCAGATTTTACTCTCTCTTTGGACTCTTGTATATCACTACTTGCAAGTCCCACTACGCTAAAACCTGGTAAACCTTTGGTAAAAGAGGCTTCTACCTCTACTACTCTGGCTTCTGCTCCTTCCAATACTGCACAAAGAAGCCTGTTTAGCGTATTGCTCTCAGCCTGTATATCAAAAATATTTTGATTTACTTTTTCTTTAGTCTCTTTTTCCACTCTTTTTCAAACTTTTTTCGTTTTATGATAGATAATTTTTCTATAAACAGCTTACCATTAAGATGATCCATCTCATGCTGGAGTGCAATAGCCAAAAAATCATCATCTTCTATAATAATTTTTTCGCCATCTCTGTTTTGATACTCTATTTTAATCTTTTTAAATCTGTTTACATCCTCATAATATCCTGGAACTGATAGACAACCCTCCTGAAATTTGGTAGAGCCCTCAGCCTCCAAAATCACCGGATTGATTACTTCCAATGTATTCTCTTTGGGCTGTTGGACTCTTGGGTCATCAGATTCTATATCAAGAGGTCTGTTGATAATAAGCACTCTCAAAGGCACCCCTATCTGAATAGCAGCAAGTCCGACACCGTTTTTGGCTACCATAGTATCATACATATCATCTAATAGAGTGTGTAAATCTTTATCAAAATTTTCAACGCTCTTTGATACCTCTTTGAGTCTCTTATCTGGATATACTACAATATCTCTAATCATTGTAATTTTTCCTTACAGACTTTTATACAATACTTCATCTATCAAACCATACTCCATAGCATCTTTGGCAGACATAAAAAAGTCTCTTTCTGTATCTTTTTCTATTCTTTTGACAGTTTTACCAGTTCTTTCTGCCAAAATCTTATTGAGATAACTCTTTAATCTGAGTATCTCTTCTGCCTGAATAGCTATATCACTAGCTTGTCCCTGCGCACCACCAAGAGGTTGATGTATCATAATTCTTGAGCTTGGCAGAGCATATCTTTTGCCTTTGGCTCCACAAGCAAGTAAAAATGCACCCATAGAAGCTGCTTGACCTATACATATAGTAATAACATCAGGCTTGATATAATTCATTGTATCAAATATGGAAAATCCGCTTGTTACTACTCCACCGGGAGAATTTATATAAAAATATATATCTTTTTCAGGGTCTTGTGCTTCAAGGAAGAGCATTTGAGCTACGATTGTAGAAGCCACTGCATCATTAATTTCACCACTTAGCATAATAATTCTGTCTTTTAGCAATCTTGAATATATATCGTAGCTTCTCTCGCCTCTACCGGTCTGTTCTATTACATAAGGAATATAACTCATTTTTTAAAACCTTTGAAAAGTTATTTATAAGAAATTTGTGAAAGAGGATATATCCATATCTATTGTGAGTCAAATGAGATATCAGGGGTGAAATTTTAATCACCTCTGATACTCTTTTTGTATGAAAAAATCACACCTGTTTTGAATATATCCTATTTAAATAAGAGAATACTATATATTACTTGCCTTGTCAAGCTCAAGAAGTTTAGAGAATAATCTATCTTCTATCATACCCATTTTAATAGCCGGGAAGAGATTGTTCTCTTTGTAATATTTTAGCAATGCTTCCGGATCTTGACCACTCATTAATGCTTCATAATAAAGTACTTGGCTAATCTCTGAATCATCTACTTTGATATCCTCTTTATTTGCCAAAGCATCTACAATAAATGTAGCTTTTACACTTCTTTGAGCTTCATCTCTGACAGACTCTCTAAGCTCATTTAACTTCTCTTCACTATTTTTAATCTCTTCTATCTCTTGCTCTGTCATTGTTCTTGCTTTTTGGTTTGCAAGATTATCAATCTCTTGCTCTACGATTGTTTCAGGTAAATCTATCTCGAATTTCTCTACAAGAGCTTCAAGAAGTTTTGGCTTTAACTCTTCATTATAAAGTTTGTTTACCTTCTCTGTTCTGATTTGCTTTTTAACATCCTCTTTTAAACTATCTAATGTAGCATCATCTTTATGAGTGATTTTCTTTGCCAACTCATCATCTATCTCAGGGATTTGTTTCTCTTTGATATCATGTAGAGTAATCTCAAACTCTACCTCTTTGCCTGCAAGTTGCTCAGCTTGATAATCTTCAGGGAAAGTTACTTTAATTCTTTTTGTTTCACCCTTTTTCATACCTGTCATCTGCTCTTCAAAGCCCGGTATGAATTGATTTGAGCCAATCTCAAGCTCATAATTTTCGGCTTTGCCACCTTCAAACTCTTCACCGTCAAGATAACCGGTAAAATCAAAGACTGCTACATCACCCTCTCTAAGCTCTCTGTCCTCTTTGATAGGTAGAGGTTTTGCACTCTGCTCAGCAAGTGTTTTGAGTCTGTTTTCAATCTCTTCATCTGTAACTTCTGGCACATCATAGCTAGGGATAATCTCTTCATAACCTTCCAAATCAATCTCTGGTTTTGTGCATACAAGAAGCTCTACAGAGATTGTATCGCCATCTTTGTCATACTTTTTGAAAAAAGGGTCTCCAAGCACAGTAGCAGGGTCGATACCTGCATCTTCATAAGCTTTTTTCAAAACTTCACCTACTACTTCTGCTTCTGCATCTTGTCTTAGTTGCTCACCGTAAAGTTTTTTCACTACTGCCGGTGGCACTTTACCTTTTCTAAAACCATCAACTTTGATTTTTTTACCTGTCTCTTTGGCTATCTTGTCAACTCTTTGCTCAATATCAGCATTTGACAATTCAGCACTTATTTCCACATTTGCACTATCTTTTCTGTTTGCAGTTACATTCACTTGCTCTTTCCTTTATGGTATATTAATTATAAATGGCGATGATTTTACCCAAAAATGCTGAAAATTAATAGCTTGTCATATATAATATTGATACTTTAATAATATGGATTATGATATGCAACAGCAAAAATTGGAAGAAGCAGTAAGACAGATATTGGAAAATATCGGTGAAGACCCAAACAGAGAAGGCTTGATTAAGACTCCTGCAAGAGTAGCAAAAGCATTAAACTTTTTGACCGAAGGTTATAGGCAAGACCCCTCAGAGATATTAAACTCTGCCCTGTTTACTACAAGTAATGATGAGATGGTATTGGTGCGAGATATAGAATTTTACTCAATGTGTGAGCATCATATGCTACCAATTATCGGCAGAGCCCATGTAGCCTATATCCCCAACGGCAAAGTGGTAGGTCTCTCAAAGATACCAAGAGTAGTCAATGTATTTGCCAGAAGACTTCAGATACAAGAGCAGATGACTGAGCAGATAGCCGATGCCATCAGTAATGCAATTGAGCCAAAGGGCGTAGCAGTGGTGATACAGGCAAGACATATGTGTATGGAGATGAGAGGAGTAGAAAAAATCAACTCTACAACTGTAACTTCAGCTCTTAGAGGACTCTTCAAAAAAGATATCCGCACAAGAAATGAGTTTTATGATTTGATAAATGCTCACACAACATCAAATTTTTAAAAGGACTCATAGTGACTCAACAAAATATAGATACAGAAACAGGTGAACTATTTTGGACTATATTGGCATATGCAGGAATAGGTATAACTATACTGCTGATAATGCTGTTTATATATGACAAGTATATTCAGAGAGAGCATCAGTTACTGATAAACTATCCGGTAATTGGTCGATTTCGTTATCTTTTTGAACTTTTAAGAGAGCCTCTGAGGCAGTATTTTGCAGAAGAGACCTTTTTTGAATCCAGAGACAAGGTAGATTGGGTATATAAAGCTGCAAAAGACAAACCAAACTATATATCTTTTTCAGTCTCTCAACCTCTGCCTGAATCAAGATTTATTCTAAAACACTCTGCCACTGTTTTAAATGATGATGAAGTGGATAAGAATTTGACAGTCACATTTGGAGAGAAGAGAAAAATTCCGTTTACGGCAAAAAGCCCTGTAATACGCTCTGCCATGAGTGACGGTGCATTGAGTCCGGAAGCTACAAGAGCCTTTACGCTTGGTGCGACAATATCAGGATTTACATACAATACAGGAGAGGGGGGATTGACATCAAACCATCTCTATACATACAGACCAAATTTAAATAATGCAGAGTTTTTAGAGATTATACACGGCACCGATTTTGCAAATAAAATGTTTGATTTTGTAGAAAAAGTATCCAATAAAGCAAATGCTATAAAGATATTTAGAAAAATTCTGCTCAAAGAAAACCCAACTGCCAATACTTATATATACGATGACAAAAACAGATGTCTGTTCAGAGTCAATTGGGATGCTCCTTTGGAGAGTTTTCCTCAAGAGGTGCCTGAGAGTATTCCAAACTATATATTCCAGATGAGTTCCGGTTTGTATGGTGTCAGAGACAAAGATGGTAAATTTGACCCTGTAAGATATCAAAAAGTTATGAGATTTTGCCGAATGACAGAAATCAAACTTGCCCAGGGTGCCAAGCAGACAGGCGGTAAACTGGCAGGTAGCAAAGTGACAGCAGATATCGCATACTATAGAGGTGTAGAAGAGGGTAAAGACCTCTTCAGTCCAAACAGATTCCCTTATGCTGACACAATGGAGCATCTGTTTGATTTTATAGGAGAGCTTCAAAAGTTGTCAAATAAACCTGTAGGTATCAAAATTGTAGTCAGTGATGCATCATCTGTAGATGAAATAGTAGCTGCTGCCACTATCAGAAAAAAAGAGGGTAAAGCATTACCTGATTTTATCACAATAGACAGTGGTGACGGAGGCAGTGCAACAGCCCCACTGGAGATGATGGAATCTGTAGGATTGACACTTCATAATGCACTATATGTCATAGACAATGCACTAAGAAAACACGGAATGAGAGATGATATACGCATCATAGCAAGTGGTAAGATTTTGACACCTGATGATGTGGTAATTACTCTCTCACTGGGTGCAGATGCCGTGGGTATAGCCAGAGGATTTATGATGAGTGGAGGGTGTATCAGAGCCAGAATGTGTTCTGGTTTTGGCTCTCACCAATGCCCTGTGGGTATGGCAACACAAGACCCCAAATTGAGAGCTTCATACCTCATACAAAGAAAGGGATATGAGATAGCAAACTATCATAAAAATTTGGTAAAAGGTGTCAGAACACTACTTGCGGTTATGAATAAAAAAAGCCTCAAAGAGCTGGACAGAAAAAATCTGACATTTAAAAACAGCACGGGTGAAATCTACTTTGATGTAGATAAATACTTCGCAGAAAAGTTCCATATATAAATGACAAGAAGAGAAAGGGTATTATTTTCTTTCGCTCTTTCTCTTGCGTTTTCTCTCTTTGCATCCTGATTTGGCAAATTGAACCAAATCATCTGTACTCTTTACATAATTTGGAATCGTCTCAAAACTCTTCATCAATACCTTGGAAGCTGCCAAAGCATCATTATATGCTCTGTGGTGAGCCTCCATACCCAAATCAAGCTTTTCATTTAGATAAGCCAAACCATACTTTTCACTCTCAAATGTCCGTCTAGCCAAATCTATTGTGCATATTACAGGATTGCCTATATGTCCCAATCCAAAGCGATTGAATGATGAATCCAAAAATGTATAATCAAAATTGGCATTGTGTGCCACAAATACAGCATCGGATAAAAACTCTCTAAGTTTTGTCAATGCCTCTTTGCGGGTGGGTGCATCTTTTAGGTCAATAGGCTCTATACCGGTAATTGATGATATATGTTTTGGTAAATATGCACATGCTACAAATGTCTCAAATCGGTCTATGATCTCACCCTTGCATACCATAACCGCCCCTATCTCTATCACCTGTGAACGCCCCGGTTTTGAGCCGTTTGTCTCAATATCAATTATGCAGTATCGCTCATCACTGTAAGGGGTAAACATAGTCCTGAGACGATACCCACCTATCCACTCCTCTATCGGATATCCGCATGATTGCAGGTAGAGATACATAGATTCACTATCTTCAGGCACAGGAGCATATCGTGAGCATATACTGTCAAATATTTCATAAGTTATTTCACCATTTCTCTTACTAAATGTGCTTGTAAGTTTTTCAAAGAGATTTCGCATTCTCTATAAATCTCCTTACCTTTTGAGGGTCTTTTAAACCTTTACTTCTCTCTACTCCACTACTGACATCTACCCCATAAAAGCCATAATCTTTCAATTCAAAAAGATTATCCGCCTCCAAACCTCCGGCAATGATAATATCGCTGTTATCCCTGTCTGTAAACCACTCAAGATTTAATCTCTTGCCACTGCCTCCGTAACTCTGACAATATGCATCTATCAGGCGATATCTGTCTGAAAATTTGGATATATCCTCAGACTTCATTGCCCTGACTACAGGAAGCACAGGAGTATCTATTTTGGAAAGAAACTCATCATCTACATCAAAATGTATCTGAGACAATGTAATATGAGATACTCTTGCTGTATGGGATATATACTCCGGAGTCTCATTTACAAACAATCCTACCTTCTCCACAAATGGAGGCAATCTGTCGATAATGGCTCTTGCATCAGAGGGTGATATATATCTGGGAGATTTATCATAAAATACAAATCCCAAGGCATCAGCACCGCAATCAATTGCCCATTTGGCATCTTCATAGTTTGTAATACCGCAAATTTTTACTCTCATACCCTCAATGACTCTATCGCATCTTTATACCCCTGAGGGTGTTTAAATACATAGCTACCTGCTACTGCCACATCTATACCTGCTTCTTTGATTTGGGCGATATTTTTATCACTTACTCCACCATCTATCTCTATCAGACAATCAGGGTTTCTTTTTAGTATCAAATCTTTCAATCTCTTTGCCTTATCCAGCACATTTGGTATAAATTTCTGCCCTCCAAAGCCAGGATTGACACTCATTAGTAATACCATATCCAGATACTCTAAAAGATACTCTATACTCTCAGCAGGAGTATGAGGATTGAGTACCACAGAGGGTTTTATACCCAAAGAGCGAATCTTTTGAGCCAAACGGTTGGGATGCCTTTCAGACTCTATATGAAATGATATAAATTCAGGCTTCATACCAGCATACAAATCAACAAAAAAGTTGTTGTCTTCTACCATCAAATGTATATCCAAAGGCTTTGTAGCTGCTTTTGCCACAGCCTCTACGACTACCGGTCCTATTGTCATATTGGGGACGAAGTGTCCATCCATCACATCTACATGCACAAAATCACAACCTGCATCACATATAGCTTTGACATCATTTGCCAAATTACCAAAATCCGCCGACAAAATACTTGGAGCTATCAGCATAAACAACCTTTTTTGAGCGGATTATATCACGATGAGTATTTATAATCGGCATATTTTACTTTTATATCTTGGCTCCTAGATTCATACTGAATATAGGTAATAGCATAGCTGTAACTATAGTGCCGACAATCGCACCTATAAGTAACATCATTACAGGCTCAAGCATACTCAACAGCATCTTCATTCTGTCTTCATTTTCTTCTGCATACAATCTGGACAGATTAAACAAAACAGAAGCCACTTCACTGGACTCTTCACCCAGTGCCAAAGATTGCAAAAAATTCCTTTTTGGTTTCAAACCTTTTGAAGCATTGAGGGCATTGGATAGTTTATTACCCTCTACTACCCGTGAAGCGGCTTGAGTAAATATTTTTTGTAGTGCTTCATTACTGAATGTAGTTGATGCCAGTTGCACTGCCTGTGCATATGATACGCCAGAATCCAACATCAAAGAGAGTATATAGCTAAAGCGTCCCAATTCGTGATTTTGAATCAAATCACCCAATACAGGAACCCTCAAAATCATAGTATCTATAAAGAGCCTGAAAGAATCCAGCCTGGAGTATGCCACTTTAAATAGAACAATAAATATAATAAATCCTATCAAAAGAGCCATCCAGTAGTGAGACAAAAAGTCACTCAATCCCAATACAAACTGCGTAACTTTTGGCAACTCCTGACCTGTATCCTGAAAGATACCCGTGATTTTTGGCACAACAAAAGATATCAAAAAACCGGTCATTCCCATAGCTACAACAAATATAAACAGAGGATATGCCATGGCATTGACTACCTGTTTACGCACTCTGTTTTGCATAGAGAAAAAATGTCCCATATTGGCAAGAACATCAGCCATCTTGCCACTCTCACCTGCAACTTTGAGACTATGCAGGAAAAAATCGGGCAGTCTATAGACATTTTGAGACTCAATAGCTGAATATAACTGCTGACCCTCCTCTACAGATGTGCGAATATCATTCAAAAAAGAGAGATAACTTTTTTCATCTTTATGCTGATTTTCCATCAGTTTCAGTGCAGTGGCTATTGTCATACCGGAGCCGATATAACTGGATAACTCTCTGGAAAAATTACTCAACAGAGTGCCACTCATATCTTTTTTCATCGTAAAACCCAGTGAAAAATCTCTGGATTCTTTCAAAGACTCATAAAATATTCCCTGGGATTTCAGCTTCTGTTTTGCTTCATCTTCTGAAGTGGCAGATATAGTCCCTTTTAGTCTCTTGCCACTTCTGTCCATTCCTTTGTATTTATAAAGCATTTATATCCTCTTGTATAGAGATATTTTTAGTATATGATACCCTAATCTTACATATCAAATTACAACTCAAAAAAAGAGATTTGTTGAATATGCTTTTCAATCCTCGTTGCACTTTTTGATATACAGATATTTTCTGTTGGCTCTTGTGATAACTTCACCGCACTCTTTTATTCCTGCTTTGCTCATCTCATCTTCTACTCTAGAGCCTTTGTAAAATAGATATTGAGTATCTTGACTACTGATGTTTTTTGTCAAATCAAACAACAAGGCAGTATCAGTAACAGCACGAGATGTAATCAATTCAAACGGTTGTTTGCTTATCAACTGCTCTACTCTCTTCTTCTCTACTGTTACTCTCTCAAGTCCCATCTGAAATGATACAAATCTCAGAAACGAACTCCTTTTGTTTAGAGGCTCACATAAAACAGTATCAGTATCAGGCATAACAGCAGCCAAAATCAAACCGGGAAATCCCGCCCCTGTGCCTACATCTATCATATTGCCTGGCTTTTGTAGAAATTTGAGAGGGTATAAAGAGTCTATTATATTATCAATAAGAGCCTCTTTGGTTTTTGCTCCACTCAAATTGTGTATATTGTTCCACTCAAAAAAGTGCTTAGCATATATATCAAGGCGTTTAAGGGCTTCACTATCTACAGATATCTTATCTTTTTCACATGCATATTTGAGTTTGTCATCAAAATTCACAACAGATGCCCCATCTGCTCTTTTTTTGTCTTTAGATACTTTTCATTGTGGGGATTAGACTCTATAATCAGAGGTATTCTCTCTACTATATCTATATTTTTCAAAGACTCTATCTTTTTGGGATTGTTAGTAAGCAGTCTAATCTTTTTGATACCAAAATGCTCTAATATAGTCTCTACAATATCATATGTCCTCTCATCAGCGGCAAATCCCAGCTGATGATTGGCTTCTACTGTATCATACCCTTTATCCTGCAAAGCATAAGCATTTATTTTATTTAGCAATCCGATATTTCTGCCTTCCTGACGGTGATATATCACCATACCGCCATCTTTTGCGATGATATCCAAAGCTGTAGAGAGTTGCTCTCCACAGTCACACTTGATTGAGCCAAGAGCATCACCGGTCAGACACTCTGAATGGATTCTGACTATCGGAATATCCGGCAAAGGGTCGCTGTATATAGCCAAATGCTCTTTGCACCCCTCGGCAAATGCCTGTACTTTGAATGTCCCGTGCGTAGTAGGGAGATTTGCTTCATTTGATATTTTTACTTTTTTCATAGCTGTATTATACTCGGTAATTAGTTATTGGTATATTAGTTATTGGAATATCAGTTTGAATATCCTGTGCTAAAGTATATTTTTAAATCTTGAAATAAAGCTTTTCATGTCATCTTCTACACTCCACCAATCAGGCATCACTGCATCATAAAACGGTTTTGTCACTACAGGAAAGCTCTCTTTGTCTCTGTATATATTGACACACCAGTCATACTCCAATCCGGATGAGTTGAGGAGTTTAAGTGAACACAGTGTCTCATTTATACAACCCAGACCCGAATGTGTCACAAGTAGAGTAAAAGCATTTAACTCTTTTGCCAAATCTATCATAAAATAATTCTCTTTGATTGGCACCATCAATCCTCCGGCACCCTCTACCAAAAGAATATCACATCTTTTTTGCAACTCTTGGGCTTTTTTTATAATAGACTCTGTTTTTATAATCTTGTCTGTGTCAGCACAAAAAGGAGCCGCAGGTAGAGAGAATGTATATAGACATATATCATCAACAGATAATTCTTTGAAATTTTTGTTGTATTTTTGACAATTATTTAAAATACTCTTTGCATCAGCAGGGATATCTGATACACCGCTCTCTATCGGTTTGAATACACCTGCTTTGATTCCTCGCTCTGAAAAATACTCAATCAGTCTGTTTAGAGTATATGTTTTACCTACTCCTGTGCCTGTGGCTGTAATAAAAATAGTATTATTCACTTGAAATTCCTTAAAAAATATGTATAATAAAGTATATATTAACAGAATTGTCAAAATTATATAAAGGAGCAGACTTGCCCAAAATAGAAGAGGAATCCAGTGTAGATACAGAGCTGAAAGAGCCATCTATGTATAGAGTAATTTTACATAATGATGACTATACACCTATGGATTTCGTAGTAGATATACTTATGTCTATGTTTCACAAGAGTTATGAAGAGGCAGAAACAATTATGTGGAGAGTTCATGAAAAAGGGAGTGCCATCTGCGGTATATATACATTTGAAATCGCAGAGACAAAAGTAGAACTCGTAAAGATGAGAGCCAGAGAGATGGGATATCCCCTGTTGGCGACTATGGAAGAGGATGTTTGAGATGATTAGTTTGGAACTCAACAAAGTATTTATGAAAGCAGTAGATTATGCCAAAAAACATAAACACGAATATTTGACCTTAGAGCATGTATTTTTGGCAATTCTTGGCTCCAAAGCCGGAGATATGCTTATGAGACTTCTTGGTGCAGATGTAGAAAAGATGAAAAAAGATTTGACACTCTATATCAAATCAAATGTGCCTGTCAATGCAAATGATATAGAGCCTGTAGAGACAGTAGCACTCTCTAGAGCAATTAACAGTATGATAAGTCAGATACATGCCTCAGGCAAGAAAGAGGCTACAATAGGCAATATGATAGCTACAATCAGGGAGCAAAAAGAGAGTTATGCAGCATATCTGATGGAGAAAGAGGGCATCATGAAAGTCGATATCCTCGAAGCGATCTCACATCCACAGCAGAGCAACAAAAAAGACAATAGCAACAAAGAGAAAAACGAAGATGAAAAACCTACTCTCTCAGAATATACAATAGAGTTGGTATCACTCGCAAAATCAGGGAGAATAGACCCTGTAATAGGTAGAGAAAGCGAAATCAACAGAGTAATGCAGACACTCTGTAGAAGAAAAAAGAACAATCCTCTGCTTGTAGGAGAGCCTGGGGTTGGTAAAACTGCCATAGCAGAAGGGTTGGCACTGAAAATTGCTGAAGCAGATGTGCCTCAAATCTTATCTGATAGTAAAATATATGCTCTGGATATGGGGGCATTACTAGCAGGAACCAAATACAGAGGAGATTTTGAAAAGAGACTCAAAAGCGTAATAGAAGAGGTCAAAAAGGACAAAAATGCAATACTCTTCATAGATGAGATACACACTATCGTAGGTGCAGGAAGCACCGGTGGTGGCAGTATGGATGCATCTAATATTCTAAAACCTGCACTTGCAAGAGGCACTGTCAAATGTATAGGAGCCACTACTCATCAGGAGTTTAGAAACTTTTTTGACAAAGATAAAGCTCTCTCTAGACGATTTGCCAAAGTAGATATAGATGAGCCAAGCAAAAAAGATACTATGCTGATACTAAAAGGGGTGCAACATAAATATGAAGATTATCACCATATAAAATTCACTGATGAAGCACTAGAGGCTGCAATAGATTTGAGTATCAAATATATTCATGACAGATTTTTGCCTGATAAGGCTATGGATATCATAGATGAGGTGGGAGCAGGATTTATGCTCAAAGGCAAAAAAGATATAAAAGTTACATCTGAAGATATAGCTACGGCAATATCTTCTATGTTAAAACTGCCTGATTCGACACTCAATCATGATGATACAGCCAAACTAGCAACACTGGCACACAATATCAAAAAGAGAATTATCGGACAAGATAAAGCTGTAGAAGCTGTAGTAAAAGCAATCAAACGCTCATATGCCGGACTCAACAGAGAAGATATGCCTATAGGCAGTTTTCTTTTTGCAGGTCCTACAGGTGTGGGAAAAACTGCTCTTGCTAGAGCAATCTCTGAAGAGATGGGAATACACTTCGAGCGATTTGATATGAGTGAATTTATGGAAAAACATGCTGTCAGCAGATTAATTGGAGCTCCTCCGGGATATGTAGGGTATGAGCAGGGAGGATTGCTGACTGAGACAATCAAAAAGCATCCTCATACAGTTTTGTTACTTGATGAGATTGAAAAAGCTCACCCTGATATGCTCAATATTCTGCTTCAGGTAATGGACAGTGCAAAATTGACAGACAATAACGGAGTAGTAAGCGATTTTAAGAATGTAATACTTATAATGACATCCAATATAGGCACAAAAGAACCCAATGTAATGGGGTTTGCCAAATCTTTGGACAATAAAACAGACAGAGCGATGAAAGATTTTTTCTCTCCGGAGTTTAGAAACAGATTAAGTGCCGTAATTCAATTTGCCCCTCTAAACAAAGAGTCTATCATGAAAATAGTATCTATAGAGATAGACAAATTAAATATTCAAATGAGCAAGAAAAATATAACTATAGAAATTGATAACAAAGCACTTGAGTATATAGCATCCAAATGCAATTCAGATGAATTTGGAGCCAGAGAGATAGGACGAATTATAGATGAAGAGATAAAAGAGAGACTCACTGATGAGATACTCTTTGGCAGACTCAAAAAGGGTGGAAAAGCCATAGTAAGCCTAAATAATGGCGATATAGCAATATCTGTAGAAAGAGCAAGTGAAAAGATATCTGAAGCTATACTAAAAGATTATGATAAGGAAACTAAATGAAACTCAAGGCAGTATATACAGGATTGATTGCATCTTTACTACTATCTGGATGCTCACTCTTTGCACCTCATGAAAAGAGAGTGGTAGGCAGATATCCTCTAAAAAACTGTGTAAGTGGAGGAAAAGAGTTAAAAGGCACAAGAATAGACAAAATCCTGGTAAGAAAATCGGGACACAAAATGTATCTCTATCATAATAACAAAGTGATAGAGACAATGCCTGTATCATTGGGTAAAAATGCGTCAAAAGGTCCCAAAATAAAGCAGGGCGACTACAGAACACCTACCGGAAAATATACAATAGTGGGCAAAAGATGTCACCCTGTCAAATACAGAGCATTATATCTGTCATATCCTAATAAACAAGATATACAAAGAGCTAAAAAACTGGGTGTAAAACCCGGAAATTATATCACTATACATGGTCAACCATACTGGAATAGAGATGGTCATGGTGACAGTTATACACTCAGCCATGATTGGACTAACGGATGTATAGCCGTAACAAACAGAGATTTGGATTATTTATGGTCACATGTCCCGGTAGGCACACCTATAGAGATTCAGGATTGACAGTAAAATATGGCATATACACCCAAACAGATAGAGAAATACAACAGACAAAAATATATTTCATATATTGAAAAAATCAAAAAAAATCTATTCTCTGCATTTCGCAACCCATCAATGGATGCAGAGAAGTTAAAGACAAAGATATCAGAATTGATGCAGGGATTTGAAAAACTGGAAAAGATTCGTCTTGATACTGAATATATGCGTGAAAGTGAAAAATATATCCAGGAGATATATCAGTATATTATGAGTGACAATTTTGATAATAATGAGATGAACAATATCAGAGACAAACAACTAGGAGTATTAAACAGATTACAAAAGATGAAAAACAAAAGTCGATACAAGAAAGAGAAATATGCCCATAAAAGCACTACAGAGGGGTGGGAATAGGTGGAACCTCTGCTCTTTGAAACTATACTGATAAGAAAAGGTTCTCTACAAAATATAAAATATCACGAATTGAGGATGAAAAGAAGCAGAAAAGCCCTGTTTAATCTGAATGAGCATATAGATTTGAGACAATCTATATGCCATATACCCTCAAACGGAGAGTATAGATGCAAAGTCTGCTATTCGGATAAAATATATAATATAGAGATAAAACCCTATAGATATATAGAAAAAAAAAGCTTTTTGCTGATAGATGCAGATTTTGACTACCAATATAAATACCTTGACAGAAGCCCTATAGAGTATTATAAACAGAGTTTTCCTGATTTTGATGATTTGATATTTATAAAAAATGAACTTGTTACTGATACCACAATAGCCAATATAGCCATATATACAGATAATCAATGGCTGACTCCAAAAAATCCTCTGCTTAGAGGAACTATGAGAGAGAAACTATTAGCAGAAGATATCTTAAAAGAGTGCAATATTACATATAATGATATATTTTGTGCTGAAAAATTTGCTGTAATGAATGCCTTGAGCGGATTTAGAATAATAGACTCACCCCAATTTACATTAAGTAATTTTTAAATCCACAGCTATAATCAGATACAATTTTAAACACCCACAGGAGTTTATACATAGATTAAAGGAGAGGATGTGATAAATAGATTACTTGATTCAAATGATTTTGGAACTTTGATGAAAAAGCATATATATGAAACGATAGAGTTGCTACTGAAAGATGGCATAGAGTTTTCAGTAGCTGCTGAGATAGAGCATATATCTTTTTCTCCTGAATTACCCGAAGATATTTTTGAAAAACTGGCACCCATATCACTGTTTGTACTTGCAGGATACACTTATGAGAGTTTGATACTAGAAAAAGACTATATTACATTTGAAGCAGGTTTTGGCAGTGAGAATATAGGCTCTTTTGTTACTATACCTCTTTTGGCTGTTAGACATATATTGATAGATGAACTTGTAATTGCTGTAAATATGGCTACATACAAAGATGATAAAGAGATATCCGAAAGTGAAATAGAACACTCCATGGGAGTATTTCTAAATAATCCGGAAAATGAGAAAATAATTAAAAAGAGTAGAGATAAGTAAACCATTTGATGAGAAATCATTAATTTTTTATTAATTTTTTATTGATTTTGGGTTAATTTTAATGCTATTTTAAGAAAATAAGCGTTAAAATCCGAATATAAAACTAACAAGGAGTTTCAAATGAAAAAAGGACTTTTGCTCTCAGTAGCAGCAACAGCAGTAATGTTCGCAGGTGGTGATATAGTACCAGTTGAGCCTGCAGCACCTGCAACATCAGATTTTTGGGGACAGATTGGCGTAAGATATGACGCTAATGATGTAGATTTCGGTAGTCTTACACCAGCTAACAGTGATTTTGGTGATGAAGAAAACAATGGTTTCTCAACTGCAATCGTATTAGGTGTAGAGAAGCAACTTGGTGCTGGATTTGGATTTGGTGCTGAAGTAGCTGGTTGGACAGATTTCGGTCTTGATATCGCAGACAGAGTAGCAGTTGATAATGAGCTTGCAGCAATTGCTGGTGATCAAACAAGTGCAGAAGTATCTCAGGCTTACTTGACTTATTCTTTCGGTAACACAGCATTCAAAATGGGTCGCCAGGCTCTTCCAAAAGCTGTATCTCCATGGGCATGGTCTGATAGAAGTGTTGGCGTAATTGATATCTCTTATGATGCAATCGTAGCTGTAAATACTGATATTGCCAACACTACACTTGTAGGTGCTTGGGTTGCAAATGCTGCAAATATCGATGATACAATCCATCTAGGTGATGATAACAACGGTATCTTTATGTTGGCTTTGATCAACAAGTCTCTTGAAAATACTACATTGAGTATGAGTGCTTATTATTTTCCAAAAGACAACTTGATCCCTTCAACTACAGGTCCTGAAGATATTTGGTCTGTATGGGCAGCAGCTGAGACAAACTATGATACTTTCCATTTCGGTCTTCAGGGTGCTTATGTAGATGGTGACTTTAATGGTATGGACACTACTTACGGTATCGCTGGTAAAATCGGTTCTAGCTGGGGTGATTTCAGTGCTGAAGGTGTAGTAGCATATATCAACGATGGTGATTACAGCCTTAAAACAGCTGGTACTGGTGCAGGTACAAGCGGCTTCTGGGGTAACAGCTTTGGTGGATTCTTCACAAATGGTGATACTGTAGGTGATGATCAGACTATCGTTCGTGTAGATATGGCTTACAATGTATTTGGTGGCAAACTATTTGGTGGTCTTGGATATGTTGATTATGGTGATACATTTGCATTTGATAATGGATTCGGTGGTAGAATCGGTTATAAATTTACAGTTGCCGGTGTAAATGCAAATGTTGAGTACAGATATGCTGATTACAGTGGTCAAGCTGGTGTACCTGATTTGACTAAGCAAAGAGTTCGTGTAGAAGCTTACTACAAGTTCTAATTAGCAACTCTCAAGCAGGGTTTCTCCCTGCTTATCTATAAAAATTTATCTTATCTCTTTTTTATTATTTTCATTTGAAGAATTGATAGTATATAATTTACTTTAGAATCTATATTATTCTCAAGAGATATATTAAAACCCACCTTATAACAAAATTATTAACTAATGCGAGTCTCATTTAAGCCCAATCTTCTTAGAGTTGTTTCAAGTTATATGCGTAACATCAATAACTAATAGATGTATAGATATAAATAACACTTAAAAGTGCTGTAAAATATAAGAGTATCACAGCATATTTTCTATATATAGCCAAAATAGATAGAAGAGTATATATAATTGTAAACCATAAAGGGACACTAACACTGTATAAATCTATATTCAATGAAAATAGTTTTAGTAAAAGAGTATCAAATAACCATCCCAGACCAACAAGATGCAAAATTATAGACAATGGATAAAACAGTACAAACAATACAGAGAGCAGTGGAGAGAGAAGCTGATAGATTGTAGTTTCAGGAAATATCGAGTGTATAAGTGGAGACATCAATATAAATATTCCCACAGGAAGAGATATCAATTTTACAATCAAAGAAGAGAAATTGACAAATGATTTCAATAGAATAAATATATAAAATACTCCTGCTACAGAGAGCCAAAAGGCTTTGGATACAATAAACTCCGGCAAAAGTATCAATAATATAAAAACTGTGCATATCAATGTAGCAAAATTAAATATCTCAATACCACCTAAAATAGCCAACCATCCTATAATCATCATACTGTAAGCCCTAAGCAGAGATGGTGGATAGCCGGTAATATAGATATAAAAAAACAGTAAAAGCAAAACTATCGCGCCCATATCTATAAATCTGCTTCTATAGGGGAAGTATCTTGACTGAAAAAAACTATACACAAGAGTAAGAAACAGTAATATAACACTAGAGATAATACCCAAATGAAATCCGCTCAAAGCAATCAAATGGCTGATACCAAAGGCTGAAACTTCTCTTCTAAGCCTTTTGTCCAGTGGAAGTGCCAAATATATCGCCTGATAAAAATTCGTTATCTCTTGGGATTTATGCTCTTTTGCTATCCATTGGGCAATAGTATCAACAAGGCTTGTTTTGTGTTTGGAGTGTGAAGCCACTTTTACGCGGTATAAAGAGCCTCTCAAAAATTTAAAAAAATTTAATCTCTTTGGAGGATATACAAAGAGTCGTAAACCATCACCTGAATATATTCTATCAATACCGTAAATTCTGCTATAAAATACTCCTGTCTTGTCACTATACAGTTTTACTCTAACATAATCACCCTCTCTGTCTGGATATACTGACAATACTTTGGCACTGCTCAAAACAAAAGGAGCATTTTTAAAAAAAAGATATTTTTTATATATATACCCCAAATGAAGAGATATTAGAAGAGATGCTATCAAAATCATCAGATAAGCTTCTCTCCTCTCTGAAATCAGAGGTATCTTAAAACTCTCCATACTTTTAAATAGGAGGCAATTCCACCTTACCCTCTCTGGTATCGATATTCCCCTCTTCGTATATCACTTCATAAGGGGCATCACCCTTCTCTTTATCGACAAATCGGGTAAATCTCTTTTGGAATATCAAATCAACTGTTCCAGTTGGTCCATTTCTCTGTTTTCCGATAATCAGCTCAGTATCCTCTTCTGGCTTTTTACGGTAGTTACTCTTATACTCTTTGCCCTCGGCCTTGGCTTTCATCTCTTTTTCTTTCTCTTTAGCTTCTCTGTAAACATCATCACGATAAACAAATAAAATAATATCTGCATCCTGCTCAATTGCCCCAGACTCTCTAAGGTCGCTTAGCATCGGTCTTTTGTTTTCTCTTGATTCAAGTGAGCGGTTAAGCTGAGAAAGTGCAATAATCGGCATCTCCAGCTCTCTGGCAAGTTGTTTGAGACCTCTTGAAATCTCACTAATCTCTTGTTGTCTGCCTTCTCTACTACCCTCTCCACTCATTAGCTGAAGATAATCAATTATTGCCATAGAGATTTCTGGATGTTGTGCTTTTAGTTTGCGAAGTTTGGAGCGGACATGATGGATAGTAGCATACCCTCCATCATCTACAAAGAGTTTGCGTTTTGATATATCATCAACAGCCTGGGCAAGTCTTGTCCACTCATCATCTCTTAAATCCCCTACTCTTAGAGATTGCAAAGGTATAGAAGTTTTTGCAGATAACATCCTTAGCATCAACTGCTCAGCAGGCATCTCCAGAGAGAAAAATGCCACTCCTTCACCTCTTTCTATAGTTTTGAGTGCCATATTTAAAACCAAAGCCGTTTTCCCCATCGCCGGCCTTGCTGCTATAATAATAAGGTCTCCTTTTCCAAATCCGCTGGTTCTTTCATTGAGATTGCGAAAGCCGGTATCTACACCAATTAGTTTGGAGTTGCCCATAGCTTTGAGTCTCTCAATCTCAGCCAACATTGATTTGGTGATATCCGGAGAATCTCTAAAATCATCACTGATACTCTCTTGAGTAATTTGATAGAGCTTCTTTTCTACTCTGTCCATCACTTCGGTAGCATCCAAATCCTCTTCAATAGTAAGCTTTTTTATTTCAGTAGCTAAAGTAACGAGTGAGCGTTTGGATGAGAGGGCTTTAATCTCTGCTACATAGGCATTTGTATCACTAATTGGATTTGCCGATAAGACATCCACCATAGCCACTTCATCAAACTTGTTTTCTCTTTTTAGCTCTTTGACCAAAAACTCTTCATCTATGGGTTTATCTTGAGTAGTAAGTCTCTCCATCGCAATAAAGAGATGCTGATGAAACGGTAGATAAAAATCTTGCGGTTTGAGTTTGGCAGCTATCTCCTCATATATCATAGGGTCAAAGATGATAGAAGAAAGAACTGCTCTTTCAATATTGATATTATATAGATTTTCTCCCTGCATCTTCACCCCTCACTCATATTGGCAAACGATTCAACCTCTTGGACAAATCTATCTACTAATTGATTCTCCGGTAATTTGGCTACTACTTCACCCTTTACCATAATAAGTCCGTTGCCTTTGCCAAAAGCTATGGCAACATCAGCGTGTTTGGCTTCTCCTATTGCATTGACAACACACCCCATTACAGATAGATTCAAAGGCACTTTTATGTGTGCGGTGCGTCTTTCTACCTCAGCAACTGCACTTACCAAATCAGCCTCTATCCTGCCACAAGTTGGACAAGATACAATATTTACTCCATCTTTTGCCCTGCCACTATCTTTGATAATCGCTTTGCCGACTTCTATCTCTTTTTCAAGCTCACCGGTAATTGATACCCTGATGGTATCTCCTATTCCATCAAGCAGTAAAGAACCTATACCAATAGAAGATTTAACCGTAGCATGAAAGAGTGTCCCAGCCTCTGTAACTCCCAAATGAAACGGATAATTATTCTTTGGGCGTAGCATCCTGTAAGCCTCTACTGTCCTGTTTACATCACTGGCTTTTAAAGATACCTTTATATCAGTAAAATCCAAATCCTCCAAAAATTTGATATTATACTCTGCACTTGCTACCATACCCTCAGCAGTTGCACCATATCTGTTTTCAAACTCTTTTTCCAAAGAACCTGCATTTACTCCTATTCTGATAGGAAGATTTCTATCTTTACAGGCTTTTACAATCTCTTTGATACGGCTCTTTTCACCGATATTACCCGGATTAAAACGGATACAATCTACCCATTTTGCAGCCTCAAGAGCCAATTTATAGTGAAAATGGATATCGGCTACAAGGGGCAGTGATATCTGCTTTTTTATCTGCTTGAGTGCAAGAGCATCTTCCATCTCAGGGACTGCTACACGCACAATATCACATCCGGCAAAATGGAGTCTGCGTATCTGCTCTACCGTAGCCTTTACATTGCGGGTATTGCTAAATGTCATAGATTGCACTGATATTGGAGCATCACCTCCCACCTCTACATCACCGACTCTTATCTTCTTTGTAGGATATCTCTGTGTCAAATAGTTTCCTTTGAATTGTAACTGTTTTGATTATATCATATCAGATTTTGTAATTTAAAATCTATCAAATACAACTTTAAAACAATTCCACATAGACTAATCATCAATATACAATCTTATATGCTATAATATATTAATATTAAATTAAAAAGATTTAAAAAGAAGGGGTATAAATGGATAAAAACAGACTCCTGATGCGTGCCGAACAGCAGTTTTTGAATAAAAATTATGATAGTGCATTAAAAATTTACAGCCTTTTATTGAGTGACTATCCTCAACTCAAAGATGCTAAAATCGGAGCATATCTGAGTGATATGGGATTGGAGAGCGACGAAGATGCACAGGCACTCTATACATATTATCAAATCATCAAAGACTCCAGCGATGATGCTGAAGTGCTTATAGATGAATTGATGCAGAGTATTTATGCCACAAGAGTAGTAATCCAAGAAGCTCTTATTGAGCCTCTTGAAGAGCAGATGGCAGATGATGGTATTTTTTATAATGATTTTTTACAATTTGTCAAAGACAAAGGCAGTTTCAAAAAGGCGTTTGAAGATACTATGTTCTCTACACGCATAGTCATCAGAAGCAAAAAAGAGTTTATAGATTTAATCTCAAGACTTATAGAAAATGAATATTATGATATGGCATTGAGTTATCTTGACAATTTGGGAGAGAGCTTCGGATTTGACCAAAATATTATGAAACTCTATAACGACATACCAAAAGAGAAGAAAAAGTGAATATATTATATAAATCAAGAGAGTGGAACAAAATAACAGAAAATACAAAAGAGTGGGATAGCAACACTCTCTTTTTGGAGACTGCTCAAAATAGAAAATATATCGATACTCTGCCAAATGAAGCAGTCAAAATAACACCTGCTGAACTCTTCAAAATATGGGAGTTAGATACTATTAAGATAGTAGGCATTAGTGGCACTAATGGCAAAACTACAACTGCTGCACTCATCTATTCACTTCTAAATGATTTGGGATACCCCACAGCTTTGCAAGGCACAAGAGGGGTATTTGTAGCTGATACTAAAATAGAATCCAAAAGTATGACTACCCCATCAATTTTGCAAACGCTAAAACATATAAAAATAGCCAAAGATATGGGAGCTGAATATTTTGTAATGGAGGTTAGCTCCCATGCTATTGCCCAAAATAGAATAGAGTCTTTGCCATTTGCTCTAAAAGTTCATACAAATATTACAAGAGACCATCTTGATTATCACGGCACAATCGAAGAGTATCGCAAAATAAAGAGTGCTTTTTTTGCAGACAATTCACCAAAACTGCTCAATAAAGATATGATATCCACAATTAAATTCAATCCTACAAATGCTTATACTTATGGAGTGGAAGAGCCGGCAACTTTTAAAATAATGGCTTACTCCCTGAGTGATGGAATAAGTGGAGTAATTCAATACTATAATGAAAAAGAGGCATTCTTTTCAAATATGATGGGACTGTTTAACCTCTATAATATAACCGCTGCAATTTCAGCTGTAAAGATACTTACAAACAAACCTCTGTCTGAAATATCTCAAGAGTTGGAGTATTTTGGCGGAGTAAGTGGCAGGATGGAGGTGGTAAGCCAAAATCCTATGGTAATAGTCGATTTTGCCCATACTCCTGATGGCATATACAGAGTTCTTGATAGTTTGAAAGACAGGGATTTGGCAGTAGTATTTGGTGCCGGAGGAGACAGAGATAGAGGCAAACGCCCAAAAATGGGAGCAGTTGCCGGTAGATTTGCCAAAAAGATATATATAACCAGTGATAATCCCCGAAGTGAAAATCCACAAGATATAATTGATGATATTTTATTAGGACTCAAAGGCAAAGAGGGAGTAAAAGCTATAATAGATAGAAAAGAGGCAATAAGGATGGCTCTATCAGAGCTAAAAGATGGAGAAATTTTGCTTATACTTGGAAAAGGCGATGAAGAGTATCAAGAGATAGGTGATAAAAAGATACCCTTTGATGATAGGGAAGTAGTCAGGGAGTATTTGGGCAATAGGCAATAGGCATTGGGCATTATATAATATCTATGCCATCTCTGCCCTCTTACCAATATACCAATAACCAATACACCAATAACTAATATCACTTAACACAAATGTAACACTTCTGTATATATAATCAAATCTAGATATTCCTTTGAAAGAGCAGTATGAGAGCAAAAATTCTGGTAGTCGAAGATGATATACTCTTTAATGAAACAATAAGAGATTATCTTGAAGATTGTGGATATGAGTGTAAAGGGGTGCTGGATTTTAAAACTGCTTTGGATGAGTGCTACTTTCAAAACTATGACCTCTATCTGCTTGATATCAATCTACCTTTTGAAAATGGTTTGACTCTATTAAAGTCTCTAAGAGATGGTGGAGATGAGACTCCGGCTCTGTTTATGACATCAAGAGATGATAGAGACTCTCTTTTAAAAGGGCTTGAAATTGGTGCAGATGATTATATGCGTAAGCCTATAGACTTAGAAGAGTTAAGACTTAGAATAGAAGCCATATTTAGACGAAGTAAAATATCAAAAAATTATCAAATAGATGGCTACTTCATAGATACATCAAGATATAAACTATATAAAGATGGCAAAGAGATAGAGCTTGGCAAAAAAGTTTTTACTCTGCTGCTTATGCTACTTAGAGCCGAAGGTGATACCGTAACTATGGATGAAATTTACACAAGCCTCTGGAACACAGCAGAAGAAGCAAGTTATGGAGCATTAAGAGTATATATAAACAGACTCAAAAAACTATTTGGTAATAGAATAGAAAATATCAGAGGTATTGGATATAGATTTGATATAAATGGAGATAAAGAGTGTTAAATATAGAGTTAATTAAAGAGTTTGTAGATTATGGTGTATTGGGTGGATTGGCTCTAATGGGATTTATATCTTTGTGGGCATATTTTGAGAGACTTCTTTTTTTTAGAAAAATAGATTTAAAAAAGTATAAATTTCAAGAGGAGTTGGAAAATGATTTGAGCCACAATTTGACTCTGATATCCTCTATTGCTTCAAATGCTCCGTATGTAGGATTGCTTGGGACAGTGCTTGGTATTATCATCACATTCTATCTATTGGGAGAGAGTGGGCAAATGGATGCCAGTAGTATTATGAAATCACTATCTTTGGCACTCAAAGCCACAGCACTTGGATTGGTAGTAGCTATCCCTTCAATGATGTTTTATAACCATTTGAGTCGCCGTGTAGAGGTGCTTGTAAATCGCTGGAAAATTATTCAAAAACAATGAAACTAAAAAAGTTTGATTCCATAAATGTAGTGCCAATGATTGATATTATGTTGGTGCTTCTTGTAATTGTCCTTACTACTGCTACATTTATAGCCAAAGGGGTTATACCTCTTAGACTTCCAAAAGCAGAAAGTGCAACATCTTTACAAAAAAGTAAAACAATAGATATATCAATTTCACAAAATGGTGAAGTATATATTGACAAAAAGAAGAGTTCTATATCTGAAATAAGAGATATACTCAAAGATAGAGATAAAAACAGCTCTATATTTATATCTTGCGATAAAGGAGCAAAATATAACTCTTTTGTTGAGGTGTTAGATAGCCTAAAGCAGACAGGCTTTAATAAAATCAATATCGTTACAAGCAAATGAGAAAAACCGTAGCACTACTTTTGGCAACTGCCGTATATGCACTTTTAATATCTTCTATACTCTATTTGACACACTCATTTAAAAAAATTACATCTCCTTCATTAAAGGTTACTAAAATATCACTGGTATCATTTGATAAAGCAAATGATAAAGCAAGTGAT
>WFNP01000012.1 GCA_015488535.1 Nitratifractor sp. | reverse complement strand
ATTTAGTGTTATTATCAAAGTATAATCCTTTTTATAATACTTTTATTATAATTATTCGTAATATTTTATCAGATATTCAAGCGTTGTCAAGTAAAATATCTGAAAAATACGGACAGGAATAATTATAATGAAGATAAAAAAATATATATCTGTTGCTGTTTTGAGTATATTTATAAGCGGATGTGCTCCAAAAGTCAAGATGCCTACTGCAAATACTGAAGATACACAGCCAAAACAAGAAGAACACTATAAACCTACTGCCAGTTTTAACCCTGATGTGGATAGTAGATACAAATTAAAACCTGAGCCTTACAGTCTGGCATCCAAACAAAAAGACCCAGAACTACTTGGACCTCAAAGCACCCTCAAAAACAATCCTTTGGCAAAGAGATCAGATGATTTAGATAGTGAAAATTATAATGAGACCACTTCATCTACAAAAGCTGAAGTGGTATCAGAAGTCTATGACAACAAAGAGACTACAACTACTACCCCTAAAAAATCAGTTGCTATGAGCAAAAGTGAATGTATAGGTATGATAGGAGAAGCTAAATTTAATGAGTATGTCCAAAAGTTTGGTGGAGAGGGAGCTGCAATTAGGCGATGTGTAATATTGAAACGCCTAAGAGGATAATTAAAATTTTTTTCTCAATTTAAGCTACAAGTAGTATAATCGCCCCGACTTGATAACTTCAAGCCTACTTAGCGACACCATTTGGTGCCGAATATCTACTATTCGGAGTAAGCAGATGAATAATTTTTTTCAATTTGATATGCTCTCATTAATCTTTGGATTATTGATAGCTTTGGGTGCAATTCCCAATATTTTATACTCCAAAGGTTATCTACCCCATATAGATAGAAAAGCCCACTACAATATCCACTACTACACCTTTATAATATCTATGTTTGGAGTGGTATTTGCAGGTAATGCTTTTAGCTTTTTGCTATTTTGGGAGTTGATGAGTCTAACCAGTTGGCAACTTATTTTGACAGAAGCAGACAAAGACAGAGAGTCTATACTGCCATCAGCTAGATTTTACTTTTTGATGACCCATTTTGGATTTATATTTTTATTGCTATTTTTCCTCATTGTTACCAATGGCAATTTGGAGATAGGTTTTAACCAAATGGCTCTTATTGCTTCAAAATTTGCATATCCTACAATGCTGTTTTTTATGCTTATTCTTGGTTTCCTCTCCAAAGCCGGAGCTGTGCCGCTTCATGTATGGCTACCTTATGCTCACCCTTCAGCTCCTTCTCCGGTTTCGGCACTTATGAGTGGAGTGATGTTAAAGGTGGCAATTTACGGGATGTTTAGATTTATGTTTACGGTATTGCCAAATTGGCATATTGAGTGGGGAGTATTGATTTTAGTGCTTGGTGCTATTAGCTCACTTGTTGGGGTATTATATGCACTTAGTGAGCATGATATCAAAGCTCTCTTAGCCAACCACTCCATAGAGAATATCGGCATAATTTTAATCGGCTTTGGTATGGGTATGATATTTAACTCTTTAAATCTTCATACTCTAAGCTCCTTTGCTTTTATTGCTGCACTATTTCATACATTTAACCATATGAGTTTCAAATCTCTTCTATTTATGGGGGCTGGAAGTGTATTGCATCAGACTCATACCAAAAATATAGAAAAGTATGGCGGACTTATTAAGAGTATGCCAATTACTGCTATTACCTTTCTTTTGGCAAGTATCTCAATTTCAGCCTTGCCTCCTACAAATGGCTTTTTGAGTGAATGGATGATATTTCAATCGCTTCTTGGCTCAAGCCAAATAACAAATATGTCGCTTAAACTTGCTATTCCGTTTGCTATCTTTGCTTTGGCACTCACAGGCGGTTTGGCAGTGGCTTGTTTTGTGAAGGCTTACGGTATCACATTTTTAGGACTCCACCGAAGCCAAAATGCCAAACATGCCAAAGAGGTAAATAGACTTATGCAAAGCGGTATGATTATGATGGCAGGGGTTGTAGTAGCTTTGATGCTATTTGCTCCATGGTTTATATATATATTTGATGAGACTCTAAACAGTCTTGGAATGGTGAGTGTATATACTCTTATTTTTCCAAACGGATATCTAAATATGCACTCTGTTGCTGTGCATGGAGGTGTGGTATCTCCTCAAATTCTTTTAGTGGCTTTAATGGTAATTACACTGCTTTTATATTTAGCTTATAAAAGACTTGGTATCAAAGAGAGAATTTTTCACACTTGGGCGTGTGGATATGATACTTCAGCCAGAACTCAATATACAGCTACCGGCTTTGCAGGACCTATTAGAAGATTTTTTGAGTGGTTATATAAGCCAAATGAGCATATCACAAAAGAAAATATCGGCACACACCAAAGCAAATTTAGCCAAAGCTCTTATGAAGTGCATGTTAAGCCTCTATTTGAAAAATCTCTTTATGAGAGTGTATCAAAGATTGTAAATTTTATCAGTTACTGGGTATATCGCTTGGCACACTTTGAGCAGAGTAGATATGCGGCTATGATATTCAATCTTATGCTTTTGGTGCTATTTAGCTATCGTATATTTGCCCACCAATTTAGCTGGGCTACCTTTGTGCTTGAATCTACTGTAATGTTAATCAGTATCAAAATCTTAATTATTGGAGATAAAAAATGATTTTTTATATCACAACAATTATCATAATGGTATTAATTGCTCCAATACTGCTTAGTTTTATCAAAATGGTAAAGATGTATCTACTATTTAAAAGACCAATATCTATACTTCAAGGCTATAAAGATGTCTCTAAACTCATCACAAAAGAGACAATTATCAGCAAAGAAGCAAGTGATATTACAAGGATTGCACCGTTTTTAGTTTTATCCCCTCTTCTGTTGGTGCTGTTTTTCTTGCCTCCAGCTACAAGTGGTGCCTTTTATGTTAGCTTTGTAGATGCCTTTACCATAACCGGACTTATTACGCTATCTACATTTTTTTTAATGCTACTTGGGCTTGATAGTGCCAGTAGTTTTGGAGGGCTTGGCTCAAGTAGAGAAGCTTTTATATCAGCTTTGGTAGAACCGGCTATGATTTTGACAATATTTAGCGTATCTATGATGGCAAACAATTTGGGAGTAGCACAAGCTGGAGTAAATTTGGCTAAAGAGTTCCCATCTAACCATATGGCAAGTTTTTTGTTTGCCGGAATTAGCTTTTTTATACTGCTCATTGCAGAAAACGGAAGAATTCCAGTAGATAATCCAGAGACTCACTTAGAGCTTACTATGGTGCATGAAGCTATGATTTTGGATATCACAGGCTTTTATTTGGCACTGATTGAGAGTGCGGCATCTATCAAATTTGTAATATTTGCCTCTCTTTTTGCTTCTCTTTTTATGCCTTTTGGATTGGATTTAAATCCATGGCTTTCAATTTTGCTATTTGTAGCCAAACTTTTTTTTGTAGCTTTGCTTGTGGCACTGATAGAGGTAAATACCGCAAAACTTCGACTCTTTAAGGTGCCAAATCTGCTTGGAATTGCAATTGTTTTTGCATTCTTGTCACTAATTACTTTTTATGTTTTAGGAGCTTAAATTATGGTAGAGTTTTTTATAGGTATATTTTTAGCTACACTCATTACTGCCCTTTTTACCACCAGGCTCTATCGTCTATTGCTTTGGTATTCACTCAACTCTATGAGTCTTGGATTGTTGGCTTTGATTTTGGGTGGGCAGTTTGAAGATAGAGCTATGATAATCAGCGGTATTATTACCCTTATTGTCAAAGCTATGGGGATTCCATACTTTTTAAAATATCTAAGTGAGAGATTATCTCTAAATAGACAAATTTCACCAAATATCAAAATACAGCACTCAATTATTTTAATTCCGGCTATTTTGGTATTTACATTCTATTTGGCTGAACCAATCAGCCATATGGTGCAAGGTAATTCAAACTATGTAGCTATTAGTATCTCATCTCTGTTTTTATCACTGCTTTTAATGATGGAGCATACCAATATAGCCCCAAAGATTATTGGCTTTTTGAGTATGGAAAATGCTCTTTTCTTACTTGGAACTACCGCCACAGGAGGTATGCCTATGCTTGTAGAGCTTGGTATATTTTTTGACCTTTTGATGGCTATTGTAGTAGTCAATCTACTACTTAAAAATGAAGAGGAGGTAGAGGGTGATGCTTAGTATGCTTCTACTTCCGGCTATATTTATGCTACTGGCTAGTTTCAAACTACAAAGTGTCCGCAAACTGCTCCCTTTTACCTCTTTGGCTATCTTGTTACCGATTGTTGAACTTTTTAGATTGCCAAAGCCATATAGTCTATGGGGGGATTATTTGGTAGCAAATGATTTAAATACCTATATTTTGCTTGTATCATCTATTGTAGGCATTGGGGTAACTTTGGCTCTTTTGACACTTGATAAGCATGTAGATGTTACTCCAAAAGCGATACAAAGCTTTTATAGATTTTTTGCCCTCTTCTGGATAGGACTTATCTTTTCAATCTTAGCCAACCATATGGGTATATTTTGGATTGGATTAGAGATGGCTACACTATCAACGGTATATATGATAAAAACCAGCTCATATCCCTCAGCCGACAAAGAGGCGTGGAACTATATGATAGTTGGAGCTATTGCCATCTCTTTGGTGCTATTTGGAATCATTTTGATTTATGCTTCAGCCAAACCGGTGCTGGGTGAAGATGCTATGCTATTTGATGCTCTCTTATCCAAAGCCCACAAAATCAATTCACCGTTTCTTTTTGAGATGGGATTTGCCATTACCTCAATGGGATTTTTTATCAAGATGGGATTTTTCCCTATGAATTTATGGCTTGCCAATATTGAAAGGGCTTCATTCTATCCGATAGCTGCACTATTTAGCGGTATTTTAGAGAGTGCTGTAATTGCTGGATTTTTTAGATTTAGTCAAATAGCTGATATTATAAATAGAAGCCATCTACTTGGATTTGTATTTGTATATACCATTTTGACTATATTTATAGTCTCATTCCTGATTTTTAGAGCCAAAGATTTTATGAGGATATTTTCTCTATCCGGTATTGAGCATATGGCTTTGATAGCTCTATTTTGGGTAAGTGGCGGGACATTTGCCGCACTGCTTCATTTTGGAGCCCACGCCTTTTTGAAACCGGCTCTATTTTTATCCACAGGAGTATTGGAATCTCAAGGCAGATACCAAATAACCGGAGCCTTGAAAGGGTATAGTGGAATTAGTGGCAAACTCTTTTATCTGCTTGTATCTCTGTTTATGTTAGGAATAATATCACTGCCGCCAAGTCCAATGTTTTTCTCTGAGCTGTATGGATTTGGTGCAATGGTAGATATGGCAAAAGATAGCCACCATCTAATAGCTATGATTGGAGCTGTAACTTTGCTGCTTATACTACTATCTATTATCTTTTATCGCTTTGTGCAACTATATCAATCTATGAAGTATGAGGGAAAAACAGTCGAAAAGAGAGTATATTTTTCTGAAGTATTGGCACTATCACTTTTTGCAATATCATTAATAGTTTTACTTAGCCCCTCATCTATACACTTTTTAAGGAGTATTGTATGAGCCGTTTAATAGCACTCTTTGCCATAGAAAGAGATGAGCATTTTGAGATTATTGAGCGTTTTAATGATAAATCAGAGAGTAAAATTATCCCAAAAGATACTCCAAAAACTAAAACTATTACATATGAGCATCCATCAGCTATTTGGTTTGAGAGAAAAATATCAGATGATTTTGGTATAGAGTTTGAAGATAGTTTTGATAAAAGACCTCTACTTAGGCATGAGAGGTTTCCGCTTGAAATTCATCCGATGCTAAAAAGTTTTGATGCTAAAAAAGAGCTAACTTTTGCTCCATTTAAGCCATACAAATATGAAGCTATTAGTGGAGATGGAGTATTTGAGGTGCCGGTTGGTCCAATACACGCTGGAATCATTGAGCCGGGACATTTTCACTTTTCACAAGCCGGTGAAGATATGCTACATCAAGAGGTAAGGCACTTTTATAAATATAGAGCAATTGAGAAAATGGTTGAAGGTAAAAATCTTGATGAGGTAAAAGAGATTGTAGAAAGAATCAGCGGTAATGAGACTATTGCTTATCAAATAGCTCTAAGAGATATCATACTCCAATCAGCCAACCAGAGTATAAGCGATGAGTTAAGAGCCTATCACGCTATGCTTTTAGAGCTTGAAAGAAGCATACACCATCTAACAGACCTTGGATTTATCCCAAATGATGCCGGATTTGGTTCAGCCCTTGCATACTGCTCTGCCTTAGCAGAAGAGGCTAGAAGAGTGATGAAGACTCTTACAAATCACCGCTTTGGATTTGGCAGTATCCAAATGGGAGCCAAGTCGTATGATAAAGATGAATTTGATAAATGGCTTAGCTATTTACAAACAAAGATGAGTAAATTTGAGAGTTGGATAATGGATATCCCATCTCTTTGGGATAGATTTGATACCACAGGTATTTTAAAACATCAAAAAGCCATAAAGTATGATATGGTTGGCGTAGTAGCTAGAGCTTCAAATGTAGCAATTGATAGAAGAGACAATGAGTATTATAAAAATGCCGGTTGGAGTATAGTTACAGAAAATAGCGGCGATGTGGGAGCTAGATTTAAAGTGAGATTAAAAGAGCTCTTTAACAGTATCAAATTAATGAAAGAGTTTAACAGTAGATGTAGTGATAAGGATATAGAGCCTATAAATATAAATCAATTTAGTGATGGCAGATATGAAGCCTTTGTAGAGAGTTCTATTGGTGAATTGTATCTATATATAGAAATCAAAGAGAATAAAATAGAGCGTCTCTTTGCCAGAGACCCAAGCTTTATAAATTGGCAAGGGTTGCATCTAATGATGCCGGGCAACATCATAGCCGATTTTCCACTAATTAATAAAAGTTGTGATTTAAGTTATGCAGGTAATGATTTATAAGGGGATAAAATGATTAAATTTTGGAAAGAAAGAGCCAAAAGCAAGATACTAACAGAAAATATTAAATTAGAAGATGAAATCAACATCCTAAGAGATGAATTAAAAGGTCAAATCAAAGCCAAATTTGCCGGAAGCCTATCTATCCGTATGGTAGATAGTGGAAGCTGTAACGCCTGTGAAGCCGAATGTAACGCCCTTAGCAATCCATACTATGATTTAGAGAGACTTGGCATCCACTTCGTAGCCAGTCCAAGACACGCAGATGTGATGCTACTTAGCGGAGTGCTTACATTCAATATGCTCCCCCATGTGCTTGATGCATGGGAGCAAATCCCAGAACCTAAATGGTGCATCACTTTAGGCGACTGCCCAGCCATGAAAGCCCCATTTTACCAAACATTTGCTATAAAAGCCCCAGCCAGTGAGCATCTACCTATATCCTACCATATCCCCGGCTGCCCTCCATCACCGGAGGAGATTATGAAGGGATTGGTTGGGTTTTTGAGGGGAGTGTGATATGCCCCTATTTATAGGAGAGGATTTTAACAAATTAAAGAATATTTTGAGTGTTCCAGTAATTGGAAAATTTCAGGATAAGTTTGATAGTATGTTCCTTGGGTAAATAGTTGTAGTAAAAGGGAGGAGAAATTAAAATGAAAAATTTTTATATAATTTTTCTATTTATAGTTATCTTAGAGGCAGATACTTGTATTGGTTATCATGTAGTTAGTAAGTGTAATGGTTATGAAATATGTGGAATAGGAGTAGGAAATACATTTGATAGTTGTGGATGTGTGGGGAAAATAGATTATATAAAAAAAACATATGAATATGACTGTTCAATAAGTATCGATAATATTCCATCTGTTATGGAGCTAAAATCATGGACACTTGGTGCTGAATTAATGAATCATTGGTTCGATGGAAATGGCTCAACTAAAATAATAAAACTTGATAAGTTATCAAAAATTAGTAAAGAGCTAAAAGATGCTATTAATGATTATAAACAAAAGGCTAATAATAACTCAATAATTACAGAAGATATAAAAAAACAACTAATTATTGAACTCAAAAATACTGATAATGGGCAAGGTGGAAAAATTATTCCTGATGGTGGCAATTTTGACCATATAGCTACTGAACTTATAAGTAGCCATATAACAGGATGGGATAATAAGGAAGATGAAGAAAAATATATGCATTTTCTTACTGAAAGAGAAATAGGGAATGACTATGATTTAAATGAGTTTACAGCTTCTATTGGAAGAGGAACATTAAGAATGGTTGCCAAAGGTAGCTATTATAATAATATATTAACTATAGAAAAGGTTGGAGTTTATCTTAGAGATTCATATGATTTTATTGGCACTCAAAATTTAGGCTGTTGGAGTTATGAAGAACCATATGTAAAGAGAATTAGTATATCATCCGACTATACTTGTGTAAACAATAGTATGTTTAGAGCTTATGCTGAATATTATTATGATAACCCTTATAGAGGGCAGTATAGAATATTTAGTGATATGAAAATATTTGATACAAATCAAACATTTTATTTAACAAATGATGATATAAACCCACCAAGTAAACTAAAAAAAGTTTTGAAATTTATTCCTATATTCTTGTGGTATTAAGACAGTAGATAGCTTTGATGATGCTCGTTAGAATATTTACTTGGAAGAGAAGGGGTCTCTCACTACCTTAAAATCCCATAAAAAACTCAACAATTCTACCAGTTTTTTTATTTCGGTAGGATTGTTTTACTCCTCCTTGTAAATCTGCTCACTCTTATATAGTGAATGGAGAAAAAGGTGTCAGGTAATAGTAATAGATTTAAATAGTTTTAACTGCCAAATAGGTTATAAACCTATCTATCCCTTCAATCTTTTACTCTTATTTTATCACGAATAATATCTAACAGTTTTTTCTTTTTCATGAAACAACCCTTCATAATTAAACGGACAAAATTTAACAAATCAAGAAACATTAATGTTTCGTTAAAAGCTATATAGAAACTAAAAAGGACATAAGTAATAATTATATTATACGAAAAACTGCTCCAAATCTCTTAAAAAGTAGCATTTTACTACATTTCCTACAAATAACAGGACATTTTAAGTGTTCCTTCAATTGGAAAATATCAGGAAAACTTCGCTATTATGTTCCTTGAATAAATAGTTATGTACAGGTACTGATAAAGAAGGAAAGAATGATATTTAGACTAGCAAGTAAAAATGATGCTATTAAAATAAACACACTAATAAATCAAGCATATCGTGGAGAAAAAGGATGGACACGAGAAACAGAGATTATTGAAGGTAATAGAAGTTTACTTTCCGATATTATAAAGTTAATCGAAAATCCTATATCTAATCTATTTGCTATAGAAATAAATGATATGCTTGTAGCTTGCATTTGTGTTGAAGAAAAAAAAGACAAAGCTTACATTGGTACATTTGCTGTAAATCCAAATTTACAGAATCAAGGTCTTGGAAAAAAAATATTAAATTTAGCAGAAGAATATGCAATTAAAGAATTAGGCTACAAAATAACTTCAATGGCTGTAATTTCCCAAAGAAAAGAGCTAATCTCATTTTATGAACGCCAAGGTTATATAAAAACTGGAAGAAAATTTGAATATCCAACAGATTTAAATATCGGTGTTCCCAAAATAAAAGGGGTAACTATTGAACATCTTGAAAAAGTACATAACAAATCATTGGAGAGAAATATTTGACCCTGCGGCTCAAATATTTCTCAATTCAATCATTATTTACTCTAACTAAATATGTAAAACCATTTTAAATCACTAAAAAAGTAACATTTTGCTACATTTACAGAGTATTTAAAATATCCTTTCAATTGAAAAATATCAGGGTAACTTCGCTATT
>WFNP01000011.1 GCA_015488535.1 Nitratifractor sp. | reverse complement strand
TTTTTATATAATGCGGTCTCCAAAACGATGGCTGGGTAGCTCAGCTGGTTAGAGCGCTGGTCTCATAAGCCGGAGGTCGGGGATTCGAGTTCCCCCCCAGCTACCATCAGAAACTTCATACAAAATTTATTTCCCTTTTTTAGTTTGCTTATGTTTATAACCGTTTAATTTTTATAGAAGATAAATAACTTATATCTATATGCTCATCGGAGTATCCTAAAATAGAGAGTATCTCCCTCATTACACCTGCGTGGGTGCAGATGAGTATATTGCTGTTTGCATCCAATTCACTTAAAAATGACTCTATTCTGGTTCTAAACTCTTCCGGAGTCTCATCAGCTATATATCTGTGCCAACTCTCCATACTTTTGAGATATGATTGGGAAAAATCCTCTCTTCGGCTTATCTCTTCAAAACTCCTGCATTCAGCCCAGTTGCGAAATTTAACCTCTCTGAGTCTCTTATCGGTAATGAAATCTTTAAATCCAAGCATCTTGAGTGTATCTGTGCATCTGCTCAAGTCTGAGCTAAAAACCTGTTCAAATGTTTGATTTTTAATCATGTTTACAGCCTCTGTATTAACAGATTTCGTATATATTGGAATATCACTCCACCCTATATATCTGCCTCTATACTCTTTTGGCACAGGAGCATGTCTAAGAAGCGTTATAGCCATAGTGCCAAACCTGTCAATGAAACAACTTCTGCTATCTCCAATGATGCTCCAAGCACATCTCCGTTGATAAATCCGATACTCTCTTCAATCATTTTGGATGATATATAAGAGATGATTACGGATATAAACAAAGGTATAGCAAATATTTCTCCAAAAAACCAAAAGAGGAGGGTAGAGTAGAGTATTATCGCTAGTAGCATATTTTTTGAGTTTAGTGAATCTTTTAACAGCGTTACAAAACTTGAGCGAAAATGGTAGGATTTGATGAGAATAAGCAGAGATATTCTGCTTGATACAGCTATCATAATCAGTAAAAACGGATTGAAATTCAAAAAGAGATAAACAACAGCTCCAAGCTTCAATAGCGTCATAATCAATCCCCAAAACAGACCCATAGCTCCTATGGTAGGCTCTTTGATGATATCATAGCTATCTTTTCCGCTGTGTGAGGCATATATGGCATCAGCTACATCTGATATAGCCTCAGTATGTAAAAAACCATACAGCATCATATATATTGAAGCTGATATTAATGCTCCAAACCATTGTAAATCTATCAGTATATATTGATACAAAGCTGATGAAATCAGTGCCAAAACAGCACCGGTGAATGGAAAAAACAGAAGCATATATCTATATACAGTTTTGTCAAAAGTGGTATTTTCACTGAAATTTACCGGTATTATCGTAAAATAGCTCCATGAAAGTTTCCAGCCTGTATAGATTTGGTATAGCATATTACCTCTTTGCAATTTCTATCCTTGGTATGGACTTATTCCCTCAGGACAATCGACTTGAACAATTTCTATCATATCCGTATCCATCCTTTTGGCTGTCAGCTTACCTCTCCAAAGACATCCACTGTCAAGTGCCGATACATTTTCATCTTCGTAATATCCCAGAGTGGACCAGTGTCCAAATACGATTTTGGGTTGGATATTTTTACGGTTTGGGCATAAAAACCAGGGAGAGAAATCACTCTCTTTGCCTTCTTCAAAGGGATTGCCTTTGTGTTTGAAATCCAAAGTGCCGTCACTGTGGCAAAATCTCATCCGTGTAAATGCACTTATGGCATATCTTTGGGCATCTATAGAGTCTCTATTGTCAGGTAAATCTACTATATCATTATGCATCATTGTAGAGAGCCACTTAGCACCCTCATTTGATTGTAGTTTTGTTGTGAGAATTGAGTTGTATTCCAAAGCATCATTCAAATCAAATCTCGGCGGGATACCCGCATGCACAAGAGCAAAATCCATATCTTTGTAGTATCTGACAAAAGGCATCGACAGCATCCATGCTATCCACTTATCCAAATCAGGTGCTTCAAGCATAGCTTTTAATGTATGGTTAGGCTTTTTTAACCCCCAATACACGGCAAACAGTGATATATCATGATTGCCCAAAACGATATCTACACTATCTTTTATAGAGTAGAGAAACTCTACTACCTCCTTGGATTTGTTGCCTCTGTTTACGATATCTCCGGCAAAGCAGAGTCTGTCTCTGCCTTCTTGAAAATCTATCTTTTCAATTAGTCTCATCAGAGGATCATAACACCCCTGTATATCTCCAATAGCCCAAACCATATATTATAATGCTCCTTATCAAGTGATTGCAACTTTAATATCCGATTGATGAATAGTTGAAATTCGGTCTTTTACGGGATATATTAGCATAATTAGCAGGTATATAATACTGTTTTTGCTTATATATTAAATATATAAAGAACTCTATTATTTGTTACAGTGTAACTGATGTTATGCATATAATTATAAAATAAGCATATTTGAATGAAATTTACCTGGGTGTCAGGACTTTAGTCCTGTATTTTGTGGGGTTGAAACCCAGCCTTCTATAGAATATTATTTTATATGCATAAGGTCAGTTATTAAATAGTATATAGCCTTTCATAATTAAACGGACGAAATTTAACAAAATGTCTGTTATTGCCTGAATTTGACAAATCAAGGAATATTTTTGTTACATTAAAAGCCATATAGCAACAAAAAAGGACATAAGTAATAGTTATATTATACGAAAAACTGCTCCAAATCTCTTAAAAAGTAGCATTTTACTACATTTCCTACAAATAACAGGACATTTAAAGTGTTCCTTCAATTGGAAAATATCAGGCTAACTTTGCTATTATGTTTATTGAATAAATATTTATCTAATTAGCAAAGAGAGGGTATATGCTTACAACTGAAAGATTTAATCATATCCGTAAAAAAGAATTAGAAGAAATTTTTACAAAAAAGAATATATCCTCAATATGGAGAAAAATTGTTCGCGACCAACTAAGAAGAATTGATATAACTGATATATTTGATTATTATGATTTTAATTATAATATTGATGAAAGAGCTTCTTTGTTGAGAACACAAATTCTCAATGGAAGTTATGAACCGGCAAAACCTTTAATATATAGATTGGAAAAGAAATTTGGAATATGCAGGCATATTATCATCCCCCAACCTCTTGATGCTTTAATTTTGCAAATTATCACTGAAACAATTAGTGAAGAAATTCTAAAAAATCAACCTTCTGAAAATTCTTTTTATTCTCGAGATAAACATAATGTAAGAAAACCACATGAAATTGATGAATATGGATTTAATTGGAGAGTTCTATGGAAAAAAATGCAACAAAAAATATTTCACTTTAAAGAAACAAAAAATCTAATTATTGTAACTGACTTAACAAATTATTACGATAGTATTTATATTCCTGAGCTTAGAAAAACGATTAGTGGATATGTTGAAAATAAAGAGAGTATCCAAGATATTTTATTTAAAATTATAGAAAAAATATCTTGGATACCTGATTACTTACCTTATATAGGTCGAGGACTACCAACAACAAATTTAGAAGGAATTAGACTCTTAGCACACTCATTTTTATTTGAATTAGATACAGTCTTAAAAAACACCTCTAATAATAGCTTTACAAGATGGATGGATGATATAATAGTTGGAATTGATAATAAAGAAGAAGCAATTAGTTCTCTAAGCTCGGCTTCAGATATTTTAAAAAGTCGAGGCTTAGCTCTTAACCTAAAGAAGACAGATATATACTCATCCAAAGAAGCTGAATTTCATTTTATGATTCATGAAAATAAATATTTAGATGAAATAGATATAGATAAACATTTAAAAGATGGAATAAACAAAATTAGTAATGAGCTATTAAAAAAATTTAACAATCATTTAAAAAATAATAAAAGTGCAAAATATTATGAAAAAATATCGAAAAGGTATATTACTATATTTGGTAAGTTAAAATCTAAAAGAATTTTAAAACATATACCAAAATATTTTAATGACTATCCTGGTATTAGAGACAACTTGCTTTATTACCTTGATTCTATAGGATATTCAAAAAGAACATCACAAATAGTTTTGGAAATTTTAGATAACATAAAACTTCATGATGATATATCTTTGTTTAATATTTGCAAACTTATTACAAACTGGAAAGTACCTATTAATAAATATGGTGAAGAATTTATTACAAATGTAATTGAAAAAGTAGAAGAATTTAGCAAAAAAAGAAAAGAACCTTTTGATTTTTATTGTATATTATGGCTAAGAACAAAATACAATCAGCCAGAAGATTTAATTAATTTTATTTTTAAGTATGAGAATTTATGGAAGACACATCCTTTTTTAAGGCGACAAGCAACAGCTATAATGTCTAGATTATTACTTTATAAAGAAGACAAAGTTATTACTTTTTTAAATAAGCAAATAGCTAC
>WFNP01000010.1 GCA_015488535.1 Nitratifractor sp. | reverse complement strand
GCCCAATGCCCAATGCCCAA
The DNA here is from genome assembly GCA_015488535.1 of Nitratifractor sp. Classification (GTDB taxonomy): domain Bacteria; phylum Campylobacterota; class Campylobacteria; order Campylobacterales; family Sulfurovaceae; genus Nitratifractor. Next base: position 30,701 of record WFNP01000010.1, on the reverse strand, counting down.
TGCCCAATGCCCAATGCCCAATGCCCAATATACCAATAACTAATAACCAATATACCAATCCTTTGCTATAATCTGTAAAAAAATATAACGGGATGGTAATATGAGTATCAAAGATGAATTAAATTATGTAAAAGATGAGTTGAGCAGTGATGAGAAACTATTGGAAAATGCTTTTAAATTAGAAAGAATCTATAAAAAGCATAAGATAAAGATCTGGGCTGTAGGTGTATTGTTGATATTGGGCTTAGGAGGCAAAGCACTGATAAGCACATACCAAGAGCATAAATTATCCAAAGCGAATGAAGCCCTGATGACTCTGATTAACAAACCTGATGACAAAACTGCTTTGTCTGAGCTAAAAAGTAACAATCCAAAACTTTATAATCTCTATATATACTCTACTTCTGTAGATAAAAAGAGTATCAAAGGATTGGAGAGTATAAGCAAAAGTTCTGATGAGCTTCTGAAAGATTTGAGTTTATACCATATCAATGTCCTAAAATCCAAAGCAGGAAATTCAAAATACTACAGCGATTTATCTACTCTTGAAAAAGCTTATGAAGCATTGAAATCCGGTAAAAAGAATGAAGCCAAAACTATGCTCTCTATGATTGGTGAAAACTCCCCTGTAGCAGGAGTAGCCCAATATATGAAACATTATACTGTTACAGCAAATAAGGATAAATAATGAAATTGATAAAGATATTTACAACTATAGCCATACTTATGTTTATAGCAGGGTGTAGTGGCAAGAAATATTTTGAACCCAAAAATACCTTGAGTGCATCTTCGGCAATATCTACTACAGGCAAAGAAGCTGCTGATATAATGAGAGATGGTATCACATTTACAGATGGCTCATTTTTGACCAGACAGGGTCCTGGCAAATTCAAATTGCCGGAAGGTTTTCACTATGTAGCACAATCTTCTCGCTATATACTTGCAGCAGATGACAAAGGAAATATCAAAATATATGACAGAAACAGTGGAAAAGTGCTTAAACAGAACAGACTGAAAATGCCTCTTGTATCAGCCGGTATTCAGGGAGATAAAATATATTATATGCAACAGGACAATATATTCGGTATATACAGTATATCTCAAAACAAATCTCTTATAAGTGCAAAAGTAGGTAGAGCCTATGCAGTAGATACCAGAATAGCCAACCCTATAACCGTAGGCAATTTGGTAGTGGTGCCTACACTTGATGGCAAACTGCTTATAATAAATCCTGCCAATCCCAAAAAAGCAGGTGGTATAGCCACAGGCAAGAGCTTTAATCTCAATAATATAATTTTCCTCTCCAAAATAGGACACAGAATTATAGCCGCTACTCCGTCAAAAGTAATCAGTGCAGCTCCAGGAGGAATGGCAAAATACAGCACACAGGTTGCTGATGTAACTATATACGGAGGCAACATATATCTTCTTTCAAGAAAGGGAGAAATAGTAAAACTATCTCCTACACTGAAAGTATTGGCAAAAAAGAAGTTTGACTATGCACAGTTTGTAGCTATTTCGGTAGTACATGGCAGAGTATATGCTCTTGACAGAAGCGGAGCTTTGATTGTAATGGATCCATCTTTGCAAAAATACAAAATATATGATATAGGCTCTGTTGATGATTATGCCTTTGTTGATGGCAACAGACTATACAAAGATGATATAGTGGTAGATTTATCAAAACTATCATATGAGTGATTTGATAAAAGAGTATGAGCGATATCTTACCATTAACAAATCGCTCTCCAAAAACACTATATCAGCATATATGAATGATATAAAAGATTTTATCTCATTCATAGACAAAAATCCTCTTGATGTAGAGAGTATGGATATACTCTCTTATCTTGCTACATTTTCAAACAAAAGAACACTCAACAGAAAATTATCTTCCATTAATTCATTTTATGACTTTTGCCACCGTGAGATAGATGAAAATATAGATACCCCCTCCATACCTATGGCAAAGATTCCTGACACCCTGCCAAAGTATATGAACTATGATACGATTATGCAAAGAGTAAATATGATAGACAGAGATGATTTTATAGGCAGAAGAGACAAGGCATTGATACTGTTTTTGTATGCCACGGGGTGCAGAATAAGCGAAGCATTGATGTGCAAAAGAGAAGATATCAGTGAAGAGGGGTGGCTTCGTATCAGATACTCCAAGGGAGAGAAACAAAGAGTTGTGCCTATAGCACAAGTTGCCATTGAAGCACTCTATAGATATCTGGAGTTGAGTGATATATCCACACCCTATATCTGGCTCAACTACAAAAAAGAGAGATTGAGCAGAATAAGTGCTTTTAAGATATGTAAAAAACGGCTTGGAGTATCTCCTCATGTCCTCAGACACTCATACGCTACCGCACTAGTAACCGGAGGGGCTGATATAAGGGTAGTGCAGGAGCTGTTAGGACACAGTTCTGCTCTGACTACACAGATGTACACCCATATAGAAAATGCCCATTTGGCAGATACAGTAATGAAATATCACCCTATGAGATAAGGAGCAAAATTGCTAAAAGATATCGTAGAGTTTTTATCAAAAAAGAGAATAGTTCTAAAATCTATGACACATATCACTCCAAAAGAGTTAGGCAGTAGAAAAAAGGTTGATATATTTTTGGGAGTAGATATGAAAGATTATTATAATCTGATTATATATATCTCAAAAAAGAGTCGTTTTATCAGAAAAGATACTGAAGATATAATAAATCTTCATTATCAGACAGAAAAACTGAAAGATATAATAATCTCAAAAAAAATAATTTTGATAAATGCCCCTTTGTGCAGTAAAGCTAAAAAGATGCTGACAGATGAAGGATGGATAGTATTTGAGATTTTAAAATAGCTCTCAAATACTATAGTGCTATATTTTAATAATTGTCATATTTTCCATTGGCAACATCTTCTTCTATCTTGTCTATCTCTTCACGCATTACTTTCAATAAAAGTTGTGCTGCCAATTTGTCATCAGCTTCAGGAACATCCCAATCTGTTATCTTCATATTGGCTTTAAACAACAGCTCCAACTCTTTTGCTATTGCACTTCTTCTGCTTTCTATCTCTTTTTCTACAGGATTCATAACCTCTCCTTGTCTATATATTTTGTGATATTGTATCACTATTACTGTAATGAAGGTCAATAACCTCTATTTGGATATAATAAATTATTCATTTTATCCCAAAAGAGAGGTATTTTTATATTTGAAAAAGACTATATTATATTTCATTCCATATTTAAAAAAATATAAAAAAGAGTTGATACTGGCATTTACAGGAATGATATCCGTAGCCATAGCTTCTGCCGGTAGTGCGCATTTGATGAAACCTGCACTTGATCAGGTATTTATAAACAAAGATGAAAAAATGCTCACTGTCATACCAATAGCCATCATTTTGCTGTTTGCTTTAAAGGCTGCGGGTAATTTTGTGCAGGGCTATTTTATGGTGCTTGTAGGAGAGGATATTGTAAGACAAATCAGAGACAAAATGGTATTACATCTTATGTATCAGGATATGGGATTTTTGTATAGTATGCGTAGTGGTGAGCTTATCAGCCGTGTTACATCTGATGTAAACAGATTGAGAAATTTCATATCATCTGTTATGCCAAAACTTTTTACAAATATCATAACTGTCACTGTATTGACAGGATATGTGCTGTATATGAATTTTCATCTGGCAGTCTATTTCTTTTTTATTATCCCCATACTTGCTCTGCCTATATCCATACTATCAAAAAAAATGAAGAGATACTCTCACCGCTCCCAGGAGAGCAACTCTGATATGACTTCCAGATTATCAGAAATCTTCAATAATATAGAAGTAATAAAATCAAATAATTCCCAAGAGTATGAGATAGACAGATTTAAAAAAGAGAGTCTGAGGGTATTTGAGTTTTTGATGAAACAGAATAAAATCTCTATGCTTGCAAGTCCTGCCGCAGAGGTGATAGGCTCTTTTGCTCTGGCTTTGGTAATTTATCTTGGAGGCAGAGAAGTTTTAGGTGGAGATATGAGTGTGGGAGAGTTTTTTGCATTTATGGCAGCACTTGCCATGATGTATGGTCCTGTCAAAGTCTTATCAAGAATACATACCAAAATCCAAGATGCAGTAGCTGCCTTTGAGAGAATAGATTCTCTTTTAAAAAGAGAGATTTCCACAAAAGAAGGCACTCTTAGTATAGAAAAAATAGAGAAAATAACATTTGATAATGTATCATTGAAATACACAGATGAGTATTCACTTAAAAATATCTCTATAGATGCCCAAAAAGGCAAAGTATATGCACTCGTAGGGGATAGTGGAGCAGGTAAAAGCAGTTTCACCAGTCTGCTTGTGCGTTTTTATGATCCTACAAGTGGAGAGATAGTGATAAATAATAATCCTATAGAGGATTATACTCTCTCTTCTTTACTCTCAGAGATAGCATTTGTTACACAAAGAATATTTATATTCAATGATACAATAGCCCAAAATGTAGCCTACAATCTGGAGTTTGATGAAGACAGAGTAATAGATGCACTCAAAAAAGCTCATGCGTGGGATTTTGTAAATAAACTGCCACAGGGTATTCATACACCATTAGATGAGTTTGGAGCAAACCTCAGCGGAGGACAAAGACAAAGAATTGCACTTGCTAGAGCATTATATAAAAAGCCTTCGGTATTGATACTTGATGAAGCTACAAGTGCATTGGACAACAAAAGCGAACAGGCTATTCAAAAAGCACTGAATGATATAAAGAATGAACTAATTACATTTGTCGTAGCACACAGATTAAGCACAATAGAAGATGCTGATACAATATTGGTATTTAAAAATGGTGAAATAATAGACAGAGGAAGATATGAGGAGTTGATCAAAAACTCAAGTGAGTTTAGAAGATTGGCAAAGATAGATACTTAAAAACTCTAAAAAAGGAATCAAATGGATGATATAAAATCTAAATATAATTTTAGTGAATTTGGCAAAAAATTGATAATGCGCCCCTCTCTCGAAGAGGGTTTACCAATGATTTCAGAGTATGCCCGTTATCTTGTAGGTGCAGAGCATTGCAATATCTTTATACATGACAACAGCAAAAATCTATTGTGGGCGATATACAGTGACACTTCAAAAGGTGGAATAGCTATCAAAGACAATGAGGGTATAGAAGGCGAAGCATTTCATACAGCCCAACCTATCATCATAAATGATGCATATAATCTCTATGGTCTCTTTTCAAAAGTGCTTCACAAAAGCGATGTGCTTATCAGAAATGTAATTACAGTGCCTATATTGGATTCAAAAGACAAGGCGGTAGGTATATGCCAAATGATAAACAGCACAAAAGGCTCTTTTGATGAAGAGGATTTAAAATTAATCAAATTCTTTTCAAATTTTGTAAAAAGTTATATAGAACTTGCAAAAGCTGTAAGAGAAAGAGAAGAAAAAGAGTCTAAAAAATTGATTTAAAATATCTATTTACACTCTTTTTGCAATCCGTAAAATCTTATTACATCTATATATTTGGATGGAAAATCTTTGTGCCTGTAGCAGGTATGACCTTTTTTTATCATATCACTGCTCTTTTCATATACTCTGTAAACAGGTGTAATAAAAACAGATACTCTATCTTTAAAGAGATAATATATCGGTCCGTTTAAAATCAATACAGATGAACTAAGCAAAAGTGTGAATATCACCACATACATAGGTACTCTGTATGCTGTCTGAAATCTTCTCATCCTGACTCTAAGACTCCTGAAATATACCTCTACTGCTATAGGAATACCTATCAAAAGATATGGAGAGAAGTCTGTAATATGTATCTTTTGCCTGATTGAGAGCAACAAAGATACAGATAATGCACTAAATGCTATATACCAGAGTATATCTCTTCTGTTTTCAAGCAAAGAGCGATACAAAGAATAAAAATAATATATAAAAAGCAACGGAGAAAAAACAGCAGAATAGATACCAAGCAATTCTAAAAAATGCCCCTGAGGTTTACCTGATAGCGGATAGTGCTGTGTAAGTATAGCTATAACAAACAGTATGATAGAGACTATAAAGAGCCTGTTTTTTCTATTATGTATGGCATAAAGAGAAACTGCCAGATAGAGTATAAATGAAGCTGTATTTGTAAACATCAATGCAGACATAGACAAAGCAGCGAAAATCAATCTGCCTTTTTTGATAAATATAATAGTCAAAACAGTAAAAAGTATCGCAAAAGGACTGTCACTCACAAGCACAGATGATGCTATTACTCCAGGTAGAGATACAAATAACAAAAGAGTTATAAGAGTGTCTTTGCTATTTTTAAATCTATTTTTTATCATCAAATAAAACAGGTATATATCCAGCATAGAAACAGTTACAAACACTACCCTCAACCCAAATACTCCATCAAACAAAGAGTGTGAAACAGTTGCAATAAAGTGGGCTATATCAAATGAAGAGTTGTATAAAATCCTGGCTTCTCCCGGTATCAATGGGGTATTATAAGCCAGATACATAGTAATTAGAGCATATAAAAATATTATTGAAAATACAGTATATTTTTCGTTTTTAAAAATAGTCTCTTTTATATTCAATGCTATAACTCTAAAAAGTTTCCTATCATCTCATGTCCATATTCGCTCATAATGGATTCTGGATGAAACTGAATACCATATATATCTCTATTTTTTACTTTGATAGACATTATCTCATCATCATCCATACTTTTGGCAACTACTTCTATACTCTCAGGCAAAGACTCTTTTTTTACTATCAACGAGTGATATCTTGTAGCTCTAAACTCTTTTGGCAAATCTTTAAATACTGCACTCTCACCTGTGATTTTGACCTGTGATGTTTTACCGTGCATCATATTTTTTGCTCTGATGACTTCTGCTCCAAATGCCTGTGCTATGCTCTGATGACCAAGACAGATGCCAAGTATTGGTTTTTCATCTTTAAATCTCTCTATTACATCCAAAGTCACTCCGGCATCATCAGGTGTAGATGGTCCGGGAGAGAGAATAATCTTTTCAGGATTTAACTCTGCTATCTCCTCTACACTCATCTCATCATTTCGTATCACTTTCAAATCAGCTCCAAGCTCTTTGCAATACTGAACAATATTATATGTAAAGCTGTCATAATTATCTATCATCAAAATCATAAGATTATATCTCCAAAATTTTATCTCATATACAAAAAGTATTATATCAAATAAATAATACTCCCTCTATCTATTTCTCAGATACTGTAGTGCCGTAGCTACTATATCATCATCATCTTTGCTTGGGGATTTTAGTATCTCTCTGTCTGTGCCGTCACAAAATTCGATAAATACTTTATCGCCATAGCTTGATACTTTGCTGATACCTTTTGATTTAGCCAATACTTTGATAATCATAATATCTATAAATTGTCTGCTTACACTGTCTAGTTTGCCAAATCTGTCTGCAATCTCTTGCTCTATCTCATATACCGCCTCTACGCTATCGGCTAGACTCAATCTGCGATACAGCTCAAGTCTCAATCTATCTTCTGCTATAAGCTCATCACTCAAATAGGCATCTACCTGCAAATTGATATCTACACTCTCACTCTCTTGTGTAGATTTACCACTTAGCTCTTTGATAGCATCTTCAAGCATACTTAGATACAAAGAGTATCCTATCTGTTTGATATGTCCTGATTGAGCCTCACCTATGATATTGCCTCCGCCTCTGATTTGCAAATCATGAAATGCCAATGTTGCCCCGCTTCCAAGCTCTGAATGACTCTCAAGAGCCAATAGTCTTTTGGTGGCACTCTCAGAGAGCTTGTCTTGATCTTCTACTACAAAGTAGCAGTAACCTTCCCTGCCTCCTCTTCCTACTCTGCCTCTTAGCTGATGTAAATCAGCTATACCAAATCTCTCGGCACCATCTACTATCATAGTATTGGCATTTGGAAGATGAATACCGGATTCGACAATAGATGTGCTAAGAAGCATATCATACTCACCTGCTTCAAACTTCATCATCTCCTCTTCAGTTTTGGAAGCAGATATTTTTGAGTGCAGTATGCTAAATCTCAAATCAGGAATCAACTCTTTTAACTCTTTGGCTTTATTTTCAATTCCGGCTATTGAGTTGTAGATATAAAATACCTGCCCTCCCCTTCTGCGTTCTCTTAAAATTGCCTCTTTTATTACTGATGGGTCATAATTTTTGACAAAAGTTCTAACTCCTACTCTCTGTGTAGGCGGTGTGAGTATCTCACTAAAACTCTTGATTTCAGACAGAGCCATATTTAGTGAGCGGGGAATCGGAGTAGCCGACATAGAGAGTAGATGCACATCAAGTGCCATCTGCTTGAGTGCCTCTTTTTGCTTGACTCCAAATTTATGCTCTTCATCTATGACTACAAGCCCCAAATTGTCAAACTCCAGTTTGAGCAGTGCATGAGTGCCTACCACCACTTTAAGCTCACCGTTTTTGACTCTTTTGGCTATATCTCTTTTTTGAGCAGGTGTGGTAAATCTGTCAAGTTTGGCTACCTCTATATCCCATTTGTCAAACCTATCTTTGAGAGTTCTGAAGTGTTGAGAACTCAGCAGTGTGGTCGGAGCTATCATCATAGCCTGATATCCGGCTTTTACAGTGGCAAATATGGCATTCATAGCCACTTCTGTCTTGCCAAATCCCACATCGGCACTGAGTAATCTATCCATCACCCTGCCACTTGACAACTCTTGCAAAATATCATTTATTGCCTCTTCCTGATCCTGGGTATGGACAAATCCGGCTTGAGACATAAATAGAGCATGCTCTACAGGGTCAGTTTCTATTACGATACCCTTTTTCAATGCCCTTTGAGCAGATATATTTATAATTTGAGATGCTATGGCAAAGAGTTTTTCTCTTACTTTTGCTTTGAGTTTCCTAAAACTTGCTTTGCCGAGTCTATCAAGCACCGGCAGGGAGCCTCCTTCAGCTACATATCTATCTATACTATCCAGATTTTCTACAGGAAGCAAGAGTGTATCATCATTTTGATACTTCAACACTACAAACTCCCTGTTGGCTCCTAAGACTTTGCGTTTTTCGATACCTTTAAATATACCCACACCATGACTCTCATGCACTACATACTCACCGGGCTTCAATTCATCAAGGACTATAGAAGCTCTTTTTACTCTTTTTTGCTTAATCGGCTTATTGAGTGATATTATCAATTCGGTATCACAGAGCAGATTTACAATACCTTCCATATATACAAACTCTACAGCATCTATATCTTTGAGTTGCGAAGCTCTGGCTACTGATTCATTTCTAACTATGATATATATCTTTTTATCTTTGTGAGCCTCTATGAGCTTGTCAGGATGGACTACCTCCAAATCTCTGTATCTTTTTGCTTCGGGCAGTTTTGGTAAATCAAATCTCTCTTTGGGTATGACAGGATTGTTTAGTGTATAAAACTCATCTAAATCCTCTGTGATATCTTCACATAAAATTGCATCCATTAAAGCTGTATAATCTACTCCAAGCTCATCAAGATGCCACAAACCAAGCGAATCTATATCTTTGACAAAGCTATCATAAGGACTGCTCTGCACTCTGCTTTTTAGAGTCTCATACTCTACCTCACTTAGTGCCAAAAAGCTACTTGGCACCTCAATACTCTCTATCTCTGTATTGGCATCTCTTTTTTGTGTTTTGATATCAAACGGATTGATTGATTCTATCTCATCATCAAAGAGGCTGATTCTAGATGGATGAGATGAAGAGGGAGGATAGATATCTATGATATCACCTCTAAATGATACTTCACCCTCAGCACCCACGATATCTACAAAGTGGTATCCCCATCTGTGAAGCTTCTTTTTGAGATTTTGTATATCTAATTTTTGTCCAAACTCCAGTGTGAGAGTGTCAAACTTGTCAGCTTTTGGCAGAGGCAGTGTCAATGTATGAAACGATGATACAAGTAACTTTTTACCCTCATATCGGTAATAACTGAGCAGGGTTTGAAAGAGATTTGAAATCTCTTGTGTATAGCTTCGTAAATCTTCACCTCTTGATACTCTGATTGAAGGCAGAGTAAAAGCTCTTATACCGAGAAATCGGGCTACACTCTTGAGAGATTCAGATGATTTGTCATTTGCCGTTATATATAGTTTTGCTCTGTTTTGATCTTTTGTATCTTTTAAATATTCAAATATATTACTCTGTCTCATTTAATCACTTTAAAAATTAATATCTAATGTTACACATATAACTTGAAATAACATTGTTTAAATGCAATTTACTTTGAGAGTGGGACTTCAGTCATAGCTTTTTACACATCTTGATATCCAATCTTTTATCTGCCGTTAGCAAAAACCCTCTATTTTAGGGGACGGGGCTTCAGCCCCGTATAAAAAAGGTTTTAGCAGATAAAATAATATTAACGCGAGTCTCATTTAAGCCCAATCTTCTTAGAGAAATAAATACTCTACATTGGGGGGGGTGGGACTTTAGTCCCACTTCTTTGGAAACTCATCTTTTTTGTGGGGCTGAAGCCCCAAAGTAAATCTCACTTAAACAAGTGAGTAATCAAAGAAATTTGATAGAATATCTATAGTTATCTCTTATCCGAGACTCGCATTATACTAAAGTTTCAGCTTATGTCAAGGATTATAATATCAATCTACCGACACTCCCATTCAAGGAGTATTTAGGTAGAATTTATGGAAATTTTTGGTGTGAAAGTTCAGTTTATAAGATATTACGCACAAAAAATTATATTGAACGACATATTATCAGAGTCGGGGTTTTAAGCCCATATTTTGCAGGATTGAAATCCTGCCTCCGAAGTAAATTGCATTAAAATAGAAGTTTTGACTGTTATAATTGAGACTACAATTCTGAATAATTTGGATTATTTGTATCATCAGCTGATATATAGGCATACCCTGTTTCGGCATCTATCGTGACAGTAAAGCCTGGAGTGCTGTCTTGATATTGAAATGTAATATTACAATCATCTTTCATATATGACCTGTAATCATTTTTTGCACTGCCAAGTCCAACATGAGGTCTGCCAAGCCTGTCAAAAGCTATATGTGTGACATTAGCACATCCTCCGGCAAAAGTGATATTGTTTATACCAAACTTTTTGCCTATAGATGTATTTGGACTCTCATCATCTGCTATCGGATTTGAGCGATAAAAATATTTTCCGTTTGATTCATCTAATGCAGACTCATCTTTGGAGATTGAGCCATCTTCATTCTTATCACTACCTATTACATAATAGGCATCTGAACTGTTGATATTTGCAAATCTTATACTCCACAACTTTTTTTGCCAATCCGAATCAGACGGGTCTGTTTTGTCATCAACGAGTGCCAACTGTTGGGTATATCTGATAGATGCCAATATATTGTCAATAGCTTCAATTTGTCTGTCTCTTTCCATTCTTGGTATAGCCTGTGAAGCCAATATTCCTACTACTACAATGGCAAAGACAAGCTCTATCATACTAAATCCGGCTCTTTTTTTCATCTTTGCTCTCCTAAATCTTTTGTAGCGTTCGTTTATGGAATGTTATCCAAGGGGCAGATGCTCCTCTGGGGTCATCAGGATTTTGATATCTGACATCTGTATCTATGATGATAGTCAAAGGTGAGCGTGTAGTATTTACATCTGTAGATATTACATTTGCACAACTACTGCTTACATCTCTGCCTATATATGAAATAGTTACATTGACATCATAAAAACCTCCAATATTACTATTGATACTGTTTAGACAATTACTGCTGTTTTGATCATTTGCAGTTACTGCCATTATCGCATACTCCGTAAAACTTTTGGATAGGAGCATAGCCTGTTCCCTTTGGAATTGGACTGTAGTCTCAGATATCATCTTTCCAGACAGACTCAAAATAAATGCTCCAATTGCAGATATTACCACAATTACAGCCATAGCCGTCAGCATTGAAAATCCTCTTCTCATCAGAATACCGCCTTCTCTTTACATGCAGTGATATTTTTATCTGTATCACCTATTGTCTCTTCTTTACAAACTTTAAATCTTACTACACCACCTTCACCTTTGAATTTGAATGTAGTAATATGTTTCATCATCAACCTCTTTTTACCCTGAGTATAGTCAGATTGTGCAGTAGCATCAAAGTCATAATAGAGATATAAATCTCCATTTTCTACCACCAAAGCATAAGCACTCCATGCAAGTTTATAATGCTCCTCTACAAAATCACTGGATGAATCAAAGCTTATATTTCCATCACTGCTTTTATCAATGGCATAAGCTTTTGGTAATCCATTTGTATCAAATGCATCAGGAAAATAGATATAAGTATCAGCTATACTCTTGTCTCCTCCGGATAGCTTTTGGATTACAGTATCCGTCAAATTCAGATTGCTGCCTGGTGTAATCAGTTTGTCTTGAGTGCTAGGTGTTACATCACAAAATCCACTCCATCCCGGATTTTTGGCTGTCTCAAAACTGTCACCGTCATAAGCTACCCACTCTAAGCCTATATAATCTTCACTGTTACCGGAAAATGGTTGAGTAACATCTTCAAATGAAATACTTCCAGATGAACTATTCTTTTTTATTCTAACCACTGTTCCGGGTATTGCATATCTCAATCTGTTTGCTATCTGCAAGGTAGCCAATTCGCTCTTGATACTTGCACTGTGCTGGGCTCTTTGCAAAACATAATTTTTATATACATTTGCAATAATCTCTGCACCGATTGATGATACAATCCCCAACACTACAATCACAAATATAAGCTCAATCATTGTAAAGGCATTTTTAGTTTTCATCAAAACCTCTTTTTCTCTAATTCATAACTACCTATATTACAACTAAATGCTCTTAGCACAATTTTTTTATCGAGTTCTTTTACACCGCTTCCTGATGTCAGAGTAACTGATATATCTTTTATATTGGTAGTCCCGCTCTTAGATTGAAAAGGTGTAAAGGTTATATCATTGCTGTTGTAATTAGCACTATCATCAGCATAAGATACATTTGTAGTCATAGTAATATTTTGATCTACATAATCACTTTGGGCATTCTCTATCAATACCAATTTTGTAGTTTTACCGTTAAAATCATCTATATCATCTGGCTCACTCTCACCTGCTTCTTGACCCAATACAGTAGAAGCATCGAGTGTAAAACCTCCAGATGTGATAAATTTACGATAACTCTCTATTGGAGTGCCTTGCCTGATACCACTACCGTTATCATTCAATTCGCTATCACCGTTACTGACTTTCAATATCGGCGGAAGAAAACTCTCGTTTGTATCATTTTCATCCCAAGCATAAGTCATAACAGCACTGATATGGGCAGAAGCTTCACTGATAGCTTCTTGCTGAAGTGTAACAAATCCACTCTTCATACTGATTGTGAGCAGATTTGGCACTGACATCAATGCTATACCTATGACAGAGATAGCAAATACCAACTCCACCATCGCAATAGCCGGACGGAATCCGGCTCTCAAATTTTGAGTCACTTTTTACCACTCCAATCTTCTTACTTTATGCTTACTTGCATTTGTCTCTACTACTCTACCTGTCTTGCCATAACCTGCCCACTCATTTCCTGGGTTTGTAAATCTCACTCTATAAAATGGTGAAGGCTCTTGAGGCTTGTCTTTATTGTAAATCAACCATGAGCTTGTGCCTGTCATATTGATATCTACAATAAACGGTCTGAGTGTATTACCTGCATCTGTAACTGTTGCATCTTGAGTCTTACCATTTACGATAGCAGGAGTATTTGTTACTGTCGCTTTATTTGTATCTTGTGATACCAGTTTCACTTCACCATCTTTTGTATTGTTGTGCTGAGAAGATATAAACCACTCAAAATCATTTGTTACTGTAAATTTATTAGTATCAAATGTAGCATTTTTATCAAATTCAGTGCCAGGTGTATAGTAAACATCTATATAAACAGGTGTTTTTATACTGTTGTCTGTCACATCATCATACATAAACTTGGAAGCTCTGGCTCTTGCATAATAATATACAGCTCTCATATCCTGGTTTTCCAATTTACCGACTACTCCATCACTGTCAGATGTATTTAAGTCAGTTACATTCAATACAAACGGATTTACAGGTTTGTTAATAACTCTGTTGAAATTCAATCTTACTATAAAGTTACCTGTTCCGTTATTGTCTGTATCAAATATATTCTTATTAATATCTGATATGTTCAACTTGCCTTTTCCATTATTCAATGAGTTGGTGGATACCGGTTTCAATTCGGTATCTCCTTTTGCATTGATTACATCAAAGATAATATTATTCAATACTCCGCTATTATCCGGATTGGTACTGTTTCTCTCTTTGCCGTTGAATAGATAAGTGGTATTCAAATCAACACTTTTTGCATAACAGGCACTATTATAATTTTTAGTAGTAGGATCTGATGCTGAAGCAGTATCAATTTTACCACTTTTGGCTGTAATAGTCACATTTAGCTCTGCAGAGTTATTCAAATCATTGGATATATATGTAAATCCATCACCACCTGAAACTGGATGATTATCAAGTAACTGAGCTTGAATATCAAAATATCCAGGAACAAAATTCATTCTGATACTGGCTGTTCCGATAGTAGTATTCTGTTCGGTATTAAAGAAACCGGTTACATTTGAATCATTACAATCTATTGAAGCATATCTTTGCTCACATGAAATATCAGTATCTGTAATATTCAAATCTACTACACCTACTTCATCATAAGTACTATTCATATCAGCAAAACCGTCTGAAAATTTCCAGTTTTGAGTCAAATCAACATTTTTAAATGAGCCTTTTATACAGCCTTTAGTTAGGTTTGTATCTGTAAAACCGATGTCAAATGAACCATTACTTATACTTTCATTATAATCTTTAGCCCCTACAGAATTTTTATCAGTAGCACCAAACTCTATATTAAAATCATGTCCTGCTTTAATTGTCACTGCATTACTACTTTTATTGGTAATGACATTACCATCTTCGGTAGATACAGTTATATTATAATCGTCAGGTCTGACTGCAAATGTATCACTGGAGTGGTAAAATAGGTGTATTCCTTTAGTGATATTATTTGCTGTTTCAGCTATCGCACTCTCTATATTATCTTTTGTACTCATATTTTGATTCCAACATTGAGCCAATGGGAATAATTGATCAATCCTATTGCTTGTATCATCATAATTAGCACAATAATATATCAGTGCAAACATCTTTTTATGACTACCTACAACCTTAAATTGATCAATTTTATATTCTGTATTTGAGAAATTTACATCTCTTAATCCATCTACTATATCTTCATCAGGATAATATAATCCATATTTTACATCTATATTTGGTTTTGCTTCTCCATGTATATGGTCATTTGCCATAGATACAATTGCCAATTTAAATGGAGAATTTACAATTTTTGTAGATATCTTATTATTAGCTATATTCCCATCTTTTAATTGAGCATTACTACTATCCCATCTAAAATCATCTACTGCTTCAAAGAAACTTGCTATATGTTTTTCACTAATTGTTTCATTAGGAGTAGGCTTACACTTTTCAACTGTTACATCATAATGTCTATTTTCTTCATCATCATAATGTCCTATATATACCAAAGATTGTCCCCATGTACAAGGATTAAATCCCATATCAAACATAGATGAATTATGAATTTGGTGATAATTTGTATCTTTTGTTTCAGGTCCATAAGGTGAGCCTATTGGATATATTATAGTTTTTCCTCCAAACAGGGTCATATCCATTCCCATTGCACCCTGATTAAAACCACTACTTACAGTTTGAGCATCTGCTACCTTATTACCATTTTTATCTATTACTTCATTTGTGGACATGAAACTAAAATTAAACATACTTTGGTCATGAACCTCATCTACGGTTACATTATCAAGTGTTTCATTTGCTAATATTGGAACTTTGATATCTTTAAACATACTAAAGCCACCACATCCCATCATATTAAATATCATTCCACCTATCTGAATATCAGAATAACATAGCTTACACTCTCCCATACCAAACTCATCGGCTGTGCTATCCTGAATAAAATGAGGATTGTTTCCATTTATTACAATAGGTCCTTCAGCTGTAATACCACCATGAATCTCCCAATTTGGTGAATCATTATTAAGTGTTACACTACCTTGTGCATATAAAAATGCTTTCATACTGGCATTTCCATCTCCACTACTCAAATCATCTACATTACCTTTAACATATATCAGTAAGTTACTGGCATCTCCATCCTCGTTTAGGTGTAGATTATTCATCTTCACATTAAAATCATTTTTTACAAATATTCTAACCGGTCCACCGTTTGGCAATATCAATTTATTGTTATTACCGTCTATTGTGATAGATCTAAAATAATAATCACCTGGCTCAAAAGAGATAGTATAACCACTACCTATATTCAAATCACCTGCAACCAAAAGCTTCTTGCTACTATTATCACTATAGCTATTTGCAGGATTGAAATGTATTGTCTTATTACTATCTGAACCATATATTAAATTACCATAACTTATATCAGTAAGTTCTGCCGGATTTACAGGATTGTTATCTCCTGACACATTTGTATCAGGTACTCCATGAATAAATTTATTTTTGGGAGGTTCTTCTCTATTACATGGTGTAGCTTGTCCTGTACAGTTTAGCCTGGCAAAACACTGTACCTCTCCTGTCATTTTACCATCAGGATAACTCAAATCCAGTGTCCCACATGCTTCATCATTATCACTATTTGATGTAATTGATGTATAAGATACCAATGCTGTTTTAAATATACCACAGCTATATCTATTATCAAAATGTGTAAATGTATTACTACAATCTCCCCATGTACTATCACCTATACTCTGATCATAATAGAACTCACCATCATTACCAATCTCAATATCTCCATTTGAAGATAATGCACCTTTGATATATGTCGGTGAACCAAGAGTTGTTTGACCTTCTACATACACAGTAGCATTGAAGGTAGTTCCACCACCACCTGTATCTAAATCACCATTGATAAACATCAAAAAATTCACAGGAGGCAAATTACCAAATTTACCATCATTCCCATCACTATTTATTCCCGGATTATTGCCTGGTTTGAAATCACCATTGATATAAAAGTTAATCAATTGATTATTGTCTATAGCTCTGATTGAACTTATGTCACTACTACCCGGAATATCAAATGATTTGGTGTAATAATTACCAGAAGATACAAGCATTGTAGAACTTGAAGAAGCTGATATACTATTACTTCTAAATAACACTCTCTTACCTGATGTATATGGAAGTATTTTTATTTTTGCCTGTTGATCTAAATCCAATGTTCCAATATCTACATAATCAGCAATAATAGTAACTTCTGAACCATCACTTCCACTGTTGCTTTGATTTAGGGTATTGATTTGGACATATTGAGCTTTTAAAGTAATCTTAGAATTATCTCTGCCTATGTGCATATTATTTATTTTGATTGTCTGCTTAGCTGAAAAATCAACTGTAGTTCCTCCAGGTAAATCAAAATCAGCTATTTTAATATTTTTAGGAGTAGTTGATGTCTTAAGAGTATTACCAGAACCATTGTTTACTATACCCACACTTCCTATCTCAAGATTATAATCTTCAGGTGCACTAAATGTGGCAATATTATTTGTAGTAAATCTCAAACTGTTGATTTTATGTAATTGAGAAAATGTTACATTTAAATTACCTGTACTACCAGAGCCAATATCGACTTGATTATATTCAACACCTGACAATGTTGTATCTGTAGTAACAGTTTCATTTGTAGTAGAACTACTTGGATTGCTATCTACATTTGCACTTTCAGGAGGATTGTCATAATTGACACTAATAGTCTTGGCATAATGTCCACTTGCTGTTGCGTCATGACTATTATCATTACATCTTAAATGTTGCCAAGTTCCAAAATCAACATCACCTGTATCCAATGTACAGTCAGGACTATCAAATACAGCTGCACTTGCCCCTGATTTATTTTTGATTTCACTTGGGTCTTTTCTGGTTTGGAGCACATCGCTAAATGCTCCACATACTACAGGCACAGGATTGCTACTATCATTTGGGACAGCCTCATCTGCTACTGATACTATAGTAATAGTTGATGTATTAGGGGTAATATTTCCTGTTTTTTGTCCATTTTGTCCTGATGCACTATTGAGTGTAACGCTACAACTATCACCTACATTTTTGGAAGATGTATCTATAATCAATTCTTTTTGTGTTGTGCCTTTTGGGATAGTAAGCGTCCCATTATTTCCAGAACATCCATCCGTATAGTTTATTAGTATATCACCCATATTTGCAGCTTCGCTCAATTTCACTGCAAGAGATACTGAAGATGTCCCCTCTGTGACATTGGCAGATGCAGGATCAATTGAAATATCAGGAGCATTAGATGCTACTGTGATAGTGCTACTATTTGGAGAAATTGAACCAACTTTTTGACCATTTTGTCCTGTGGCAGTAGTTATTATTACCTGACAAGTATCTCCATCTGATGTCAAGCTTGAAGTATTGGCTGTAAGTGTCACACTGGAGCTTCCAACCGGCACATTTATACTTTTGTTTGAATCATCACAATCTGTATAAGATATATCAATACTCCCTACATTTGGAGCTTCACTCAAAGCTATATCAAGATCTACAGAAGATGTAGCAGGTGAAATATTTTTATTGGTTGGTGAAATTGATATATTTGGTGAATTTGAAGCTATCTGTTTAACAAAAGAGTATCTTAAAGAGTATCTCATATAACTATCGCTATATTTATACAATTTTACATAATATGTCTGCCCAGCTATTACATCAAATGTAAAGTCCCCATGTGTATAAGCATAATTATCATCATTTACAATATCTGCTGTATCACATCCTGTCCCTACATAAAATTTGACCTCCATTTCATTACCCCAAGGATGCGTACCCTCATATAGAGTTACTGT
Source organism: Nitratifractor sp. (assembly GCA_015488535.1). GTDB lineage: Bacteria > Campylobacterota > Campylobacteria > Campylobacterales > Sulfurovaceae > Nitratifractor. The sequence continues at coordinate 11,683 of WFNP01000010.1, read as the reverse complement.
TCCATTAGCATTAGGAGTAAATTTAAGGTATATATTTTTATTATAACTAAGCCAAGAACCATCATCATTACTAACATAATAATTGGTTGTATCTGATGTATCACTACTTATACCATCTAATCCACTAATAGAGTATACACTGCTACAATCATTAGGGTCTGTTGTTGTTTCTGTTAATGCACTCGCACTCATTGGCAATATTAAAGAGACTAAAAGTAACGTAACAAGCCTCCTCTTACCGACAAAACCAACTATAAATAAAAACCACTCTTGAAACCAAATAAATATATTATTTGGTTGCCTCACTGCATTCCGCATAACGAACTCCTTCTAATAACTTTACGCAATTTTTCAGGTGGATTTGGGAGGATTTTTTACAGAAGTGTAGTATATAGAATAGCTTTTTCTATTCTATTTGATGCAACCCAACCACCCACCATGTTGCTAATACATTTAATGATATAACTATTAAGCTGAAATATAACTTAAATTATATTACATATCCATTTATGTTTATCATAACTCTACCCCTTCCCAAAACTCATCATACCCCAAATTGGTCTGAGCATTGTCATCCATCACACTATCTTGAGCCATTTTTGCCTGAATTGCCGAAAAGTAAGTCTGAAGTGCCTCTTCTACCAAATCTGAGGGAGTTTTGCCCAAAATTTGAGAATAGAGTTCTATACTCTGTGCTGTTTCAGGTCTTAATAATATTTTCAATTCATTATCCATTATTTTTATCCTTTGTAATATTTCCCAACTCTTCGGCATAATATGAGCTTCTTACCAATATACCACAAGCCACCGCTTCAAAGCCGATATTTAGAGCTTCCATCTTGATATCCTCAAAAAATGATGGAGGATAAAATCTCTTTACCGGATAATGTTTTGGGGTGGGTTGCAGATATTGACCTATAGTTAGCTCCCTTACCCCTACACTGTATAAATCTCTCATCGTATCTATCAGCTCATTTTCACTCTCTCCAAGCCCTGCCATCAGAGATGATTTTATTCTGCCTTTGAAATGCATGGCATAATACTCCAATACCCTCAGTGAGCGGATATATGAGCTTTGGGGGCGAATGACAGGAGATAGTCTCTCTACGGTCTCTTCATTGTGAGCCAACTTGTCAGGTGATGAGGATATGATGGTATCAAGAGCATCTTTTAAGCCTCTAAAATCCGGTGTCAAAAGCTCTATTTTGGTATCCGGTGCAATTTCTCTGACAGCTTTTACCACATTGGCAAAATGATTGGCTCCAAAATCTGCTAAATCATCTCTATCCACAGAGGTAATCACCACATACTTCAATCCCAAATCTCTGATAGCATTGGCTACTCTTTGTGGTTCACCTGTATCTATTTTTGCACCTCTGCCGGTATCGACATTACAAAATCTGCACGCTCTTGTGCAGGTATCTCCAAGTATCATAAATGTAGCTGTGCCTCTGCTGTAACACTCTGCTCTGTTTGGACAGGCACTCTCATTACATACAGTAGTAACAGAGTGTCTGCTTAATATAGTGTCTGTAAATGCTGTCAGATGTGGATCGGGGGCTTTGACTTTGGGTTTATACATACTCTGTCTCTTCATCAAAATTTGTGGATATAGATTCTGTTAGCAGATTTGTAAGCTCTTGCATAGAGATATCCACCCCTTCATTTTGTAATGATGTAGCCTCTATACCGCTTAGATTGCAGGGAGATACTATATTGTGAGCTTTTAAATCTACTCTGTTGTTGATAGATACTCCATGCATAGATACACCCTTGGAGTATCTAAATCCAAGTGAAGAGATTTTTCTATTGTCTATATACCAGCCCGGATTGGATTTGGAGTATTTGACACCCGGTAAGAGTCTGGCAAATACTCTATCTATACTTTTAATGACTCTCCTGTAAAAAAGAGCCGGATTTGGTGCCTGAAAACAGAAATACACCACCAACTGCCCCTCACTGTGGCAGGTAACAGAGCCTCCTCTGTCACTCTTTATCGTATCTATACCAAAATCAATATTCTCATCTCGACCTACTGTATAGCACAGTGGATGAGAGCAGATAATCAGATGATTTTTGGTATCTTTTACAGCTGTTTGATGGATACTTTTCATTATAGACATAGCTTCAGGGTATGAGATTATGCCCAAGTTATATACTGTCACTTCTTGTTACTCAAAATATTTTCATAAACAGTTTTATTCTCCAAATGCTCTTTTAATCCATTCCTCATATTGGAGTGTTCATATATCAAATCCACTTTTTTACCCAGTTTTTCTTCAAGAAAATTCCATGAACCTGCAATATTTTTAAACTTTTTATCTCTAAACTTCACATACAAATCTATATCACTCTCTTCAGTGGCTCTCTCTTCGGCATACGAACCAAACAGACCGATAGATACTATACTATATCTATCTTCCAACTCATTTTGATACTGCTTTAAAATATTTAATATCTCATATTTTGTCATCATAAAAAAATTATATCACAACCTCATAAAACACTTCTCTACCGATTCACTAAATGTCGGATGAGCCAAGATTGTCTTTTTGGCACTGTTTGCATCCAACTCTCCGGCTATTGCCATAGCCACAATAGCTATAAGCTCTTCGGCATTTGGTGCAAATATTTCACCTCCTACTATAAAGCCCTCACTGTCACTGTATAGTGCTATCACTCCGTCTGCTCCGTCGTGAGTCATGGCAAAAGGCAATCCAAACAGAGGCAACAGACTCTCTTTATACTCTGTCTTGCTACTTTCCAACTGGGATTTAATCTTGCCTACACACGCATATGAGCAAGGCAGGGTATGTATAAATTTGACAATATTGTCTATATTTATGATATCCGGATTTTTACCCAAAATACGCTTGATGACATACAATACTTCTGCTCTAGCAGCATGAGCTAGTTGAATTTTGCCGTTACAATCACCTACGGCATAGTGATTTTTAAGCGTTGTTTCAAAATGCTCATCTGTCACGATACCCTTTTTGTCTGTCTCTATCTCATCAGTTTGAACTGCATCTGTATTGGCTTTGCGTCCTGTAGCTACAAGCAGTTTGGATATTTGCAGTTTTTCACCGGATTTTGACTCTATCTCAAGAGAGTTGTCAATATCTGTAACACTGCCTATCTCAAAATTTGGATGCAGTATCACACCGATACTCTCCATCTGTTTATAGATATTTTTAGAGATCATCTCATTGGCTCTTCTAAGCAGAGTATCGTGTCTCCACAGCAGATGAGTCTCTACTCCGATAGAGGCGAAAAATGAAGCCATCTCCAATCCGATAGCTCCGTCTCCATATACTGCTATCTCATTTGGCAGAGTCTGCATATTCAATACATCATCACTCGTAATTACTCTGTCTTTGTCATACTCTATATTATCAGGAATAAAAGGCTTTGCACCGCTACCTATGATGATATATCGGGCTGTATAGTTTTTATCTCCAGCCGTTACTGTATGAGGAGCACTCAGTACACCCTCACCCTCTATAATATCTATACCATTACACTGATTGGCGATAGATTGGGTAGCTCTGTTTAAAAGTGCCTCTTTGCTCTCATCGAGCTTTTGCATATCAAGCTTTATCTCTCCATTTATAAACTCTTTGCGTGAGCGAAGTATTGTCTCAGCAGATGCCAAATACATCTTGGACGGAATACAGCCGTTGTGCAGACAGGTTCCGCCCAAATGAGCGGTATTTTTCTCAATAATTGCACACTTCAATCCGCCTCTGTTTGCAATAATTGCACCTGCATAATTTAATCCACCTCCCAAAAATATCACATCATAATCATAATTCATATCTATCCTTTAAATATATCTTCATTTTTTGCCAACTCTTTGAGTCGTTGCATAAACACAGCTCCCTGCCAACCATTTATCAAACGGTGGTCTATTGTCAAAGTTACTGCTATCTTGCCGTTTTTTATTGCACCTGTTGCGGCTATACCGCTGTCATCGGCGTTTATCATCGCATCAAATCTCTCTATGCCTGTCATTCCAAGATTGCTGATGCCAAATGTAGAGCCTCTCAAATCATCAGCACTCACCCTGCCCTCTTTGAGTTTTTGTTTCATATATGCCAACTCTTTGGCTATCTCATCACTGCTTTTGAGATTGATATCTCTAAATACCGGCATATAGAGAGCTTCACCATTTGCCATAGCCAGTGATATGGAAGCATTGGGATATATTTGGATAGACTCTTTTAAGAGTCTGCTTCTAAACTGCTCTATATCCATCATAGCCTGGGCAAAAATTTTGAGCAACCACACAGTAATACTCTTATCTTCACTGCTATACTCTTGCAAGAGAGTAGCATCTATAAAATCATATATATGATATACAGGTTTTTGTTGAGCTTTTGTTACTGTATCAATTACTGCTTTTTGCATAGTGCTTAGAGGTTTTGGCATAGCTATATCATTATCTTCTATATATCTCATCACCTCATCATATCTATATTTGTGATTGAGTGCAAAAGCGTCATAATCAAGCTCATAATCTCTAACTACTTTGAGAGCTTTTGGAGTAAAGTATCTTTTATATATAAACTCTTTTATATCCTGAGTATGTGTCGGTTTGGGTAGTCTGCCCTCTTTTTGCAAAGTAACTATATCTATGCCGTATTGACCTGCCAAAGCTTTGGCTCTTGGAGATGCCATACCCTCAATCTCAATTTTGATATCTCTTCTTTTTTCTACGATATCTTGAGATATTTCAGGCTCTTTTTTGATACTCTCTTTTACTGTTTTTATCTCTTTTGGCTTTGGCTCTGTTTTAGGCTTTTTTACTTCTGCTTTTTCTACTGTGGCAGTGCTGTTATCTTCTATAACTGCTATCACACTCCCAACCGGTGCGGTATCACCCTCGCTGATTTTTAACTCTTGGACAATTCCGTCTTTGAATGTCTGCACCTCCATAATAGCTTTGTCACTCTCTACTTCTGCTATTACATCACCGCTTTTGACACTATCTCCTGCTTTTACTTTCCAACTTATCAATTTACCCTCATTCATAGAGTCAGAAAGTTGAGGCATTACTATCTCATAAGCCATTACTCTCTCCCCACTGTGTTACTCTGTTTGCTATACTCTCAGGAGTAGGAATAGAAGCCAACTCCAACTTGCGGTTATATGGTATTGGAGTATCTTCTCCTGCTATTCTCAAAATCGGTGCATCCAATGTATAAAAGAGCTTTTCTGCCAAAAAAGATGCAATTTGAGAGCCATAACCTCCTGTGTAGTGGTCCTCTTCCACAATTACTACTCTGCCGGTTTTTTCTACTGATTTTTTGATTGTTTCAAAGTCTATCGGATTAAGAGTTTGCAAATCTATCACTTCGCAGCTTTTATTTAGTTTTTGCTCAATTTCCGGCACTGCTTTGATTACATCATCTACCATTTTAAGGTAGCTGACAATTGTGATATCACTCCCCTCTTTGACTATATTGGCTTTGAAGATATCTATCTCTTCATCAAAATCCACAATGCCTTTTTTATTGTATAGCAGTTCGTGTTCTATAAATATTATCGGGTCATCTGAGAATATGGCTCTTTTTAGAGCATGATAAGCATAATTTACACTACTAACTGCCAATACTCTCACTCCCGGCACTGCTGATAGCATCTGCTCATAACTTTCACTGTGCTGGGCTGCCAATTGTCTGCTGACACCCTGTGGAAATCTTACCACCACAGGCAGAGTTATTTTACCTGCACTCATATATCTGTATTTAGCCATATGATTTATAATCTGGTCAAATGCCAACAGTGCAAAATTTGCCGTCATAATCTCTGCTATGGGTCTGAGTCCTCCTATTGCCATACCAACAGCATTACCCACAATAGAAAGCTCGGCTATTGGTGTATCTATTACTCTGTCTTCACCATATTTGGCCACCAATCCTTCGCTCACTCTGTAACTGCCACCGTATAATCCTACATCTTCACCGAGTATCACTACATTACTGTCACTACTCATAGCTTCATCTATTGCTCTGTTTAGAGCTTCTCTATATAGCATCTCAACCTTGGACATTCTCTACCCTTTCGACAAAAATATTATCAAACAATTCATCTACACCCGGCTCTTCACTCTCGGTAGCAAACTCTACGGCATTATCAACTACTGCTTGAGCCTTCTTATCCAACTCATCTACCTCATCTTCGCTCATCTCATACTGCTGTGTCAATAGCTTACGCACTCTTTTGAGAGGGTCTTTTGATTTCCATATATCTACCTCTTCAGGGCTTCTGTATCTGGCGGCATCACTCATAGAGTGTCCCTCCCAGCGGTAGGTAAAAGCTTCTACAAATATTGGACCGTGACCTTTTTGAATATAACTTCTGGCCTCTTTTACAGCTTCATACACAGCTATTACATCATTACCATCTACCTCAATAGTAGGCATATATGGTTCTGCTTTTTTTGACTGCTCTAAAAATGGTGCTACTCTTGTAATTTCTGTGCCGATTGCATATCTGTTGTTTTCACACAAAAACAGCAAAGGCAATTTCCATGCACTAGCGATATTCAAAGATTCAAAAAATGCCCCTCCGTTGGTAGCTCCGTCACCAAAGAGTGCCATTACCCCATCCTGGGCTTTTTGAAATTTTCTGGCATATGCACACCCTACGGCATTTGGCAAATGTCCTCCTACAATCGCATCACCTCCATAAAAGTGCAAAGCAGGTTCAAACAGGTGCATAGAGCCTCCTCTGCCCTGACTGACACCGCTTCTTTTGCCAAACAGCTCTGCCATTACCGCCTTTGGCTCTATACCTTTGGCAATAGCTAAAATATGCTCTCTGTATGTGGTAAATACATCTCCATGCTCAAATGCTCTCATAGCACCTACACTTACGGCTTCCTGACCTATATCCAGATGTAAAAAACCTGATATCTCTCCGCTCATATAATGCTCTTTTGCGGCATACTCAAACTTTCTGCCCAAACTCATCAGATAATATATCTCTTCAACTTCTCTCTTATCCATAACTATCCTTTAATCCCGGTTTTATCAATCAGTTTCATTGTATTATCAAATCTATATAAGACAGGTTTACCCGTAGGAATTTCCAATTTCACCACCTCTTCACGACTCAACCCTTCTATCTCCATACTCAATGCTCTGAGTGAATTGCCGTGAGCAGATACCAAAACTGTTTTGCCTTCTATCAAATATGGCACAATTTTTTGATAATAATAGTATAGAGTTCGCTCTCTTGTATCAGCCAAAGATTCAGACCTCGGCAAGAGAGTGGGAGATAAATTGTGATACTTCAAATCATTTTGAGGCAATCTCTCATCACCATCACTTAAAGGCGGAGGCGGGGTATCATATCCTCGTCTTATTGCCAAAAACATCTCTTCACCGACTTCACTTTTGACTTCATCTTTGTTTCTCTTCTGCCATGCTCCGTAGTGTCTCTCATTGAGTCGCCATGAGCGAAGCACATCTATATGCTCCCATCCCATCTCTTTTAGAGCCAACTGGGCTGTATGTATGGAGCGTTTGAGCCAAGATGTAAAAACGATATCCGGATAGATACCGGCTTTTTTTAGTATCAAACCTGCCTCTTTAGCCTCTTGGACCCCCTGCTCACTCAAATCTATATCACTCCAACCGGTAAATAGATTTTGGGCGTTATAGATACTTTGACCATGCCTTAAAATAATTAATTTTCCCACTCTTACACCCCCTGTATTTACAGATATGCTATCAGGCTTTACTTAATAATAGGTAAATAGAATCAAAAAAATATTAAATAACAATATCTATATCAATATTCATATCAACCCACTCTTTTAACTGTTTCAAAGATGCTTCATATATAAATTCATATAATAATTTTTGTATATCACTATCTAATCTGTCATATACACCTTTTACTGTCTTGACACCATCTATATCAAGTGATAGTGTGCTGTATTGCTCAAATTCATTTTGTAATCTCTTCAAATCAATAGAGCCGTATCTATTGTGTGTATTTTTGAATCCTTGAGCTATTTTTACCGCTTTTCCCATTCCGCAAAATATGATTAATTTATTAAATTGCTCTTTTTGAGCCAATTTAACTGAATCATATACAAAGTTTCCTATCTCTACAATTTGAGTATCATCAAAGCTTTGTAATGCCTTATCTTTGGAGTTTGAGCCTATTGTAAATATTATCTCTTTATATCCATCTGCTTTGGCTACTTTTATTTCTGTCTCAACAGAATCAATATAAGCACTGCTTGATACCGGCTTTACCCAACCTGTGGTGCCAAGAATTGAGATACCTCCTTTTACTCCTACCTTTTCATTGGCTGTATTTTTGGCTATCTCTTCACCTTTTTCAACTCCAACAGATACAAAAATTTCTCTGTTTTTGCCATATCTATCATATATTTCACAAATTACAGACAAGGGCTTTGGATTGATAGCGGGGTATCCTTTGGGGGCTTTTAGACCATCTTTTGTCACGACTCCTACACCACTACCGGCATATATTTGCATATTTGAATGTATATATGGTTTGTGTGCTGTTTTGTTAAGATTGAGTAACTCTTTTGAATGGCTGATTATTACCTCTATTTTCGCACCTATCGTCATATCTATATCATCATTTGGCATTTTTACAGTAGTCGTTTTTACAGTATCATTAGTATATAAAAATGCTTCCAATGCTCTCATAAATGCTATCACAGTATGCACACCGGTAGAATAACCTTTTTTCAGTTTTTTAGACATTCAAGCCCTGTTAAAGTAATTGGATTTATTTTGATATATTATACAGTTATTTGTAGTAAAAATAATGGGGGGCGATATGTAGGAAAACCTACATATCTGAGATTGTTTGGAATTTCAAATATATTTAGAGAATATAGAATTAGAAGGCACCTGTTCCACCATCGGCACTACTAACCGTAGTGTTACTACCACCAGTAGCAGTATTATCACTGTCATCTGTTCCTGCAAGTTGAACCTGATCATCACTGTTGTGGCTGTCTGCACTATCATCACCACTTGTATAGCTGTCATCTACATTAGAAGCAGAATCATCGTTTTGCTTATAATCCTCAGCACTATTATCTGTAGCACTGTTATCTTGCTGTTTCATAAGCTCTTGATGGTCATTCTCTGCCAATTTTGAGAAATCTTGCAATTCACTTGCATCAAATTTATCTTCACCTTTGTGATCCTGTGCAAAATCTTCAATAGCTTTTTCTACTGCATCTTTATCACCAAGTGCTTTGAATTGCTCAATTACAGTTTTTGCCAAACTTGCATCATTTAGACCCTCTTTTACAAAAGTCAAACCAACATCTGTTTTATCTTGTAGATGTTTAGCATCATCTTGATGATCTTTTGCACCATTTAGGATAGCGATGATGAATTTATCTTTAGAGATATTACCCTTCTCAAGCTCAGCTTTCCAGTAATCTTTACCTGCATCATCTGGTTTTCTGTCAAGAACATTTTGATATACAGAATCGATGAAAGAATCAATATCTGTAGCACCATATTTCTCTTTTGTTTCTGGTTGATCAAAGAAACTTTTTGCAATGTCATCTACTGACATACCGTTTTTATACTGATCTACCCAATACTCAAGCCCAGCTTCATCTGGAGCTCTGTCAAATGTAGCTATATAAAGCTCAGCAATTTGAGCCTCTACTGACTCACCTTGTGCTTGTGCATTATCATTTGCTGTATTTGCATTATCTTGTGTATCATTTGCGTTTGTATTAGCTTGTGTATTTGTGCTGTTTGCACTATCAGTTGCAGTTGTGTTGTCTGCTGTTTGCTCATCATTTAGTTTCTTCTGTGTATCCGCCATTTCTAACTCCTGAAAAATTTGTTTTTGTTCATATTTGAACTGTGTAAGTATAGTTATTATAAGTTAGCATTTTGTTAGTTATAAGTTTTATACTAATAAACTTTCTCTTCTATCATATCAAAACTGCTATCAGATACAGGAGTATTGGTAGATAATATTTCAAACAACTCTCTCCATTTGCTCTCAGAGTATTGATGAGTATGTTTAAGCCATATGTTATTGTTTGGTAAAAAGCCGTTTGAAGCAGTATTTTCATATATATTAATTACTCCTCTGAATCTACAAGCACCATAACATCCGCTTCTGGTCACTTTTATACGGGTTTTGCCTCTGTGAAGCTCCATATCTTTGATTATATCTCTTAACTCTGTCGCTTTGTCACCCTTGAAAGCTTTGGCACATCTATCACCATTACATACAAATATATGTGTTTTATAGTGCATAATAGGCTTATTTGGATCAAGCTTTTTAGGCTTACAGGCATATCCTTTTGCAACCTCTGAACCCATCAGATTGATTTTGGGACTATTTTCCATTGTATTTCTCCGTGCCGTCATAATCTTTGATAAGTTTATATATTGCATGCAGTGTAGCTACCACTTGTGGTGAGCCTCCAAATCTACCCTTCATAACAATAGATGATACCCCAAAATATTTGCTAAAATCCATTGCATACTCTTTGGACTCTACAACATTGACAAAGCCTACCGGAAAAAGCAAGAGTGCTACTCTTTTGGGGTCAAAACCCTCTTTTATGAGAGTATTAATTGCTGCATATATAAAAGTAGGTGCATTTCCACAAGCTAATATCAAAGGTCTGTCTTTATGTCTTTTTACAGCCTCTACCACGGCGGCATAGCTTCGAGTGGTTCCGTCTTTTTCAGCTCTTTCAAAAGCAAACGGCTCATTGACATAACATACTGCCTCATTGCCATATTTTTTGAGATAAAATTCACTAATACCTGATTTTATCATATTAACATCCAGTACTATTACTGCTTCATCCAATAAAAGCTTTTGAATATTGCTTATTGTATCTTTTGAAGAGAACCACAAATTATCCAACACCTGCTCAAAACAGCTAGTAGTATGTATCAATCTACTTGCCACTTCCAATTCTTCAGAGTTGAATTTGGCTCTTTGTGGATAATTTTTAAGCTCTTTGGATATTGTTTCAAATGATTTGACAGATATATCTGCTCCGATATTGACCGGAGGCTCTTTCAGCTTGAAATCCATTTGACTCCTTCAATCTAATCTTTTTTGAGATATTGTTTCAACTCTTCAAGAGGTAAATCCAATTTAATGGCTATATCCTCTGCGGGTAAGCCAAACTCTTTTATCATCTTTGCAGCCGTTTCCAATTTACCTTTTTCGATACCTTTCTCTATTCCTTTTTCTATGCCCTTTTCGATACCCTTTTCGATACCCTTCTCTATGCCTTTTTGAAATCCCCTCTCAAGCCCTCTTTTTTCGGCTTTTCTCTCAGCTGTTCTGATAGCATTAATTTCATCAAACTCTTTTATCTCTATATATTCATATATCTCTAGCTCTTTTTTATCCCATACTGTTTGGGTAGCTATCTTAAAAGCATCTTCAAACTCTTTTAAAGAGCTATACTCTTTTGGTATCATTGTCAAATCTTGGGCATATTTTAAAAAGTATATCCATTTATCCAGTGTCGTCTCTAGTTCACTTAACTCTTTATTAAATTTTGGAAGCTCTATGAAGCTAAATTCAAAATCATCCAAATCTTGGGTATTGGTCTCTTGATTGATAATGAGATGTCTTGATATATAACTACTATTTTCAAACATATCAAAATTGAGTATTCCTACGA
>WFNP01000009.1 GCA_015488535.1 Nitratifractor sp. | reverse complement strand
TAATAAGCACAGATACATTTGATGATTATCTAAGTGATAATAATGAGCAGTTTAAAGTGTCTATCACAGCAAATAGTTATAGCGCAGATGATAAAGGTGGATATGAGAATGTAGATATCAATACAGATGCTGTAACTACTACTATTACTGACGGAGATAATGATAAGACACCAAATCAGCCTGTGGATACTGTATATGCAAGATTGGTCAATGATGATACTCAGGCAGAAGGAGATTTACTAACTCATAAGGTAGAGCTTGTAGATAAAGACGGTCATTTAGTGACAGTTGCTGAGGGTGAGACTATTACTGTAAATCTTGAATATAACAAAGCCGGTAGTGACACAGCGACAAAAGATACAGATTATACTCCAACTGATAGCATTACCATCTCAGGTGGAGAAAATAGTAAAGCGTTTACAATTCCTGCTATAGATGACTATTTTGCAGATAATGGCGAAAAATATACTATAAATATATCTTCTGTAACTCAAGCTAATAACAGTTATGAGAATGTAGCTCCTGCAAACACTGATAACGGTTATAGTGATAATGAAGATAGTGTAACCGGAACAATCACAGATGGTAGTAATGAATCTGATGGAGGAACAGGAGATAGTGATACAGTATATGTTCAGCTCTATGGTGATGCTTCAAAGGTAGAGGCAGATGGAGCAGAGCTTACTCATACACTGAAATTGGTAGATAAAGATGGAAATGATGTAAATCTACCAAGTGGTGAGAGTATGACTGTAAATTTAACTTATGATTCATCTGATACAATCAGTGATGATGACTTGCAAGGCGGTAAAGTAACTACTGTCACTATTGATGGTGATGGTGGCAATACATATACATTTAGCAATATCATAAAAGAAGATACTGCAGATGAAGGAATAGAAAAATATACCGTTTCTATAGATAGTGCGTCCAGCTCATACTTTGAGAATATGAAAGCTGATAGTAATGATCCGGATAACGGACACTACAACCAAGCTATAGGTGAGATCAGAGAAGAGGTAAATCCACAAGATGATAGTGTAGAGCTTGCTGAAGGAGGTATCACAAAAGATAACTCTACTGAGTCTATGAATCTACTAGATAATGATGAGACAGGTCAAAACGGAAAAATTACAAAGATTAGCTATACTGATGAAGATGGCAATACCCAGAGTGCAGATGTGCCTGATGACAGTAACGGTGTGACAGTCGATACACAATATGGTAGTTTGACAATCAAGAGTAACGGAGAGTGGAGTTATACCAGTGATACTACAGAAGATAATAATCCAAATGTAAGTGAAGTTATTACTTATACACTAACAGACGGTGACTCTAACAGCAATACAGCAGATTTCACTATAAAAGTAGATGATACTGATCCGTCAGCTACGACTGTAAATGATACTCTGTATGAGAAGAATTTAAGTGACGGTAGTGACAGTGATAACAGTAAATTGACTGTAACCAATGATTTTAGTATCACTAAGGGTGCAGATGATATAGCTGATGTGAAATTTGATACTACTACAACTGATGCTTTAGATAATCTAAATCTGACATCTCATGGAACTGCACTAAGCTATGAAATAAGCAATTCAAATCATACTCTGACTGCAAAAGCAGATGATAGAGAGATATTTACAGTCACAATTAAAAATCCAACTGATAATACAGGTGATTCACAACAGTATGAATTTACACTCAAAGATGATTTGGATCATCCTGATGCTGATGGTGCAAACAGTTTGGTGCTACCTTTTAACTATAGAGTGCTTGATACAGACTCTGAAGTGGCTGGAAGTGCATTTAATATCACTATAGTAGATGATACTCCACAGGCAAATAGTGAAGATGTATTGAGCGTGGTTGAAGGTGGAAACACCCTAAGCGGCACTGTAAATCTGATGAATAATGATGTAGAAGGTGCTGATGATCCTCTACAGATGAAAAGCTTCAAATACCAAGATGAAGATGGGAATTGGCAAGATGGTGCTTTTGGCGTAGATGAGGATACTCAATACGGTACACTAAAGGTAAATAGTGATGGAACTTGGAGCTATACATCAGATGATAGTGAAGCTAATGAGAGTGGAACAGATGCAAATGATACTAATGACTGGGTTACTGATACATTTGAATATACAGTAGTAGATAGAGACGGTGATACTTCAAGTGCTACTCAGGATATAAATGTAACAGATGGAGCCAATCCAACTTTGAATCCATCTGATGGAACAGTAGATGAAGATGATTTATTTAGCAATGAGTATTCAAAAGCAAAAGGTAATTTAGATATCACTAAAGGATCAGATGATATAGCTGATACACGATTTACCGATGATACAATTGATAATTTGAAAAGTCTACATCTAAAATCCAACGGTGTAGAGTTGGATTATACTCTGAAAACATATACCTATAACGGTGATGATCGACAGAGAATAACTGCTACAGCAGACAGAGATGGAGATGGTAATTCAGATCTTATTTTTAAGATGTGGTTAAAATCCAGAACTGATGCAAGTGGTGAGGATCAAAGATACGAATTTAGACTCTATCAGCCATTAGATCATGTAGATAATGGCAACAATGATGATAACAGCACTGATGATCCTATGAATATACCTTTTAGTGTCTATACCGTAGATACGGATAACAAAAACGGTGTAGATGGTGATGATGATGCAACAGCTACATTTAATGTTCAGGTGCTTGATTCTGTGCCTACTGCTACAGATAGCACTATTCATACTACAGAAGATACAAGCAAAACAATAAGACTGAGTGTAGATGATTTCAAAGATAATATAAAGATTACATCTACTGATAATGTTGAGCAGAGTATAGCCAAAGATGAGAGTGCTGATATATATGATAAATCCGGTGATGATATCATCGGACATCTTACAAACAATGGTGATGGAACTGTTACATTTACTCCAGTAGATGATTATAGTAACTATGACTATGCGAACAGTGCTACAAGTTTTGATTACACTATTACGGATAATGATGGAGATGAAGCTAGTGCCACAGTTACGGTAGAGGTAGAGCCTGTAGCTGATGCTCCAACTATATCAGTAAGTGATATATCGACTACTGAAGATGATGACAATACAAAAGAGGGTAGCAATGAAGTATCTTTAGGGCTTACACTGCCTGAAAAGAGTGGTGATGATACAGATAAAAATGGCTCAGGAGATAAAGGAGATCACCCTGAGAGTTTAGGTTATATAGTGCTTGACTTTCCAAATGCTAGTGATGTATCTGGAGCAGTAGTAAAAGCAGGAGGTTATAGTTTAACTCTTGATAGTGATAATGATGAAATTAAAGTATATATCAATGACCAAGAAAATTATCACTATGCAGGATTAGATCCAAATGGTGATGGAGTTTGGTCTTTGACTAAAGATGAGTATGAGGCAATGAGTATAACTCCTGCTGAAGATAATGATAAAGATATAGAGGTTGATATAGCAGTAACTTCTTATGAAGTTGATGATGATAATAAACCTTTAGATACATCTAATGAGCAATATAATGAATCAGATTACGAGACGGAGATGGTTCGTATTCAAGCAAAGACAGATGATGTAGCACTAAAATGGGATGATGATAGCAGAGGATCAATATCTACCAAAGATAATAGTGATGATAAATATAACTTTGATAGTATAAGCGAGGGTGATAGTGACAGAGAGATAGATTTGACTTTGCTACTTAGCAAAGTAAGCGGATATGTAAATGATACTAGCGGTGATTTGGATGGATCTGAACACAGGTCATATACTGTCACAGGCATACCAAACGGAACTATAGTAGAAATAGACGGAAGCAGAGGTGTAGCAACGGGAGGAACTACAGATAATAGCTTGGATGCCAGTGTAACAGTCAAATTCCCGGATAATACAAAGGATGATCCATCATTCAAACTGACATTACCTGAACAGTATGGCGGTAAGATTAAAGATGCTACGCTACAACTTGATGTATATGACCAAGACAGTGATACAGGTAATAAAGATGATACTAAGAGTGCAAAAGTCTATTTTGATATAGATGTAGCACCTGTAGCTGATGATGTGACCATTCAGGTAGCACAGCCAAAAGGGTATGAAGATGACGGTAGAAGCCAAGGAAATACCGCAAATGACAGTAGTGCCGAGACTATAGATGAGCCTGAAAATGGTATAGATATACATGTTCTTGCAAGCAGTGATGACAGAGATGGATCTGAGACATATAATATCACAGTCGATCAGATACCTGATGGTGGAGCTATATATTATAGTGATGGGGATGGTTCTATATTGATAGGCAAAGATGGAGCCATAGATGGTAGTAACAGTAAAGTAAGTTCTGAAGACAGTGACAGTAGTGACGGTATCTGGAAACTTAAAATTGATGATTATGATAACAGCTCTACTATGAAATTTGTGCCTCCTCATAACAGTGATGATGATTACACATTCCATATAGAGGGTGTATCAGTAGATCATTATGATGATGGAACAGTAGCCAGTACTCAATTGCATCCTACTACACTGGATGTTTATGTTCAGGTGGATGATGTAGCCGATATCCCTATAAATGATGCTTTGGCAAGTGTGAATGTCACTGATGATGATGGTGATGATAATGATTTCAATGCCAGTGGCACTGAAGATAGTGGAGATATTTCACTTGCAAATATTTTAGCTACTCCAAATACTATAGCTTCATATGACCAGGATGGTTCAGAAAAACTTACTATCAAAATAACCAACTTGCCTGATGGTTTTGATATTGTAGGTGATGGAGCTACATTCGTAGCCGGTAGTGGCACAGGTAGAATTTGGTTTGTTGATCCAGCTGAAATAGATAATGTATCTCTTAAATCTCCTCAGAATTTTGCCGGTGAGGTTGATTTTGATATGAGTCTGATTACTACAGAAAATGCCGGTGACAGTAAGACACATGCTACAAGAACAGTAAGTGTGATGATCACACCTGAAGCTGAAGCTACTGTGAATAACCATGATACGCAGGATGAAGATAAGACCATAACATTGGATTTCAGTGTAAATAAACCTGACAGTGACGGAAGTGATGCCGGTGAAGAGAAACTGACTCAGCTTGGTATCAAGATGAATACAGTTCCAGATGGTGTGACACTCAAAGATGCTAACGGCGATGAGTTGAGTGATAGTGGAGATGGATATGCATATATCACAGTAAATGACGGTGTGCCAGAAGATGTCACTGCTACATTGGCTGAAGATGACAATATGAATGGTAGCTACTCATTTGATTATAAGTATGTGATATCTGATGTAGCAGTGGATAATAATGGTAATACTTATACTGATACCAAAGAAGTAAGCGATACTTATACTGTAGATGTAAATGCTATCACTGATGATATAGATATGACAACCGAGACATCTACGACTAGTCCTGATATTGATGTAGATTCTGGAGATGCAGCTAATGTCACAATAAAAGGTAACGGTTCATTTACCAAAACTATACATATAGCCGGTATTGATAGTGACGGTAGAGGTAATCCTGATACGGATGGATCTGAGAAGTTTACTCGGATAAAGGTTACAGGTGTGCCTGAAGGTATAGAAGTAGGTGGAGATGATGGTAGATACGCAGGTGATACTGGTGCAGGAGATTATTCAGGTGTTTGGTATGTAGATATTGATCCTGATAAAGTATTAGATGGTAGTGATGTCACTTATGATCTAAAATTTGATGCTGATGGTGATATTGCATCAGGTGATTATGATGTCAAAATTATTTCATATAATGAAGATAGCAATAATGGAACAGAACAGAATGACAGTGAAACATTTACTATAAGTGTACCAAATGATATTGATAATGGTGTAACCAATCCTGCCCCTGAAATCAAAGCTTTCTATCAAGATATAGATAATGATGATACACATGATCATGATTATGTAGTAACTTCTGATGAAGATCATAATATTACAGATGATGATGCTTATGATAATTCTATCTTGAGAGAAGATACTCCATTCGCACTATCAGATGTAATATATGTAGAGACTGATGATACAGAAGGAAAGTTTTCTATTACAGTTACAGGTTTGCCAGATGGTGTCAAAATAGATGGAATGACAAAACATTCTGATGGAGATAATAGTTTTTATACTTATACAGGTGAAGGTAAACAGCAGGATATAGTGGATGCACTACAGTCAATTACTGTGACACCAGTATCTAATGAAAATACTGATGCAAATGATATAGATGGTACTGACTTGAACTTCAATGTAGAACTTACCACCTATAATGATGCTGATGATGCCAATACAGCTTTGATTAACTTTACAGGTTCGGTTATGCCTGTTACCGATAATATGCAACTAACTGTTGATGGTAATGATTCTACACAGGAAGATACTGATTACAGTTTTAGTATAACAATGGATAACGATGCCGATGGTGATAGAACGCAGATTGTAGATGGCAAAGTCTATCTGCAACTAAATGAAAACTACACCGATACACCGGTTGGAGATGACGGCACAGCCGGAGTGCTCAAATATGAAGGAAATGAAATAACCACTCAGAGTGTAAGCGGAGTAGATGGTATTCCTGACGGTGATTATTATGTAATAAGTGATGTATCTTATAGTGATGTATTACATTTCACTTATACTCCTGCTACAAACAGGGACGGCAGTATAGAAGTTAAAACCCTTGTGAAAAATATTGAGAGTGAAGATTGGAGTAGTTATGACACTGAAGAAGTAGTTTCCAGTAAGACCTTTACATTCAATGTTACACCTGTAGAGGATGGATATACTACATTTAATGCAAGTGCAACAGGAAATGAAGATGAGTTGATTCCAATAACTATAAGTGCAAGTGATGATGATGATTCAGAACTATTAAATTCTATTACACTGGATAAGATTCCTGACGGATTTACTGTATATTATGGAGATGATGAATCAAGTGCCACTTTGGCTCAGAATGTGGGTGTAAACGGTCAAATGCAAATGGAGATGATATACGGTCAGCCTGAAACCGTGGACTATAACTTGTGGAATATACCTACAAACGATGGTGAGATACCTGCATATATAGCTATCAAAGCACCTGAGAATTGGAGTGGAAATATTGCAGATGTTATTTTGGGTATTGTCGCTAAATCCGGCACTCAATACAGTGATACTTTTGATGTCACTGTAAATCCTGTAGTGGATGGGGTGACATTTAATCCATCCAAGACATTTGGAAATGCCGGTGATGATATAGAGATTAAACTAAATGCAAATGTCAAGGATTTGGATAATTCAGAAAAAGTAACTATGACTTTAGATGGATTGGGTGAAGGAGCAGAGTTTAAAATTGATGGTCAAAAAGTAGATGCAACTTATGATAGTAGTAACGATGAATATACCATTTCAAATATAGCTCCGCTTGATATCAATAAAGTAACAGTAGTTCAAAGTGCTATGAGTGGAACAGTAGATGTATCGCTCAAGACTACAGAGAGCGATGGCACTGATTCTGATGTAGTGACAGGTTCATTTGATATTACTATTCATGAATCTACACCAACATCCGGGGATGATACACTATTATATGATGGAACCAGTGATATCAATGGATATGATGGAGATGATACTGTTTTGTTAAAAGATGGTGTCAATATAGATTTTGCAGGTACTGATACGCCTTTAGCTAATATCGAAACTATAGATTTGACATCTGCTGGAGATCATACATTGGATAATATAGCTGTGGCTGATGTCAAGAGAATGACAGATGATGATAATCAATTAGTCATCAAAACTGATAGCGGAGATAGTGTCAAACTGACTACAGAGTGGAGTGATGCCGGTAGTGGAGTCTATCAAAACGATGATGGTAGTGTTCAAGTTACAGTAGAAGGTGAAGGCAATGTAGTAAATACAGCTACTACTATTGATGGTGTAATTAGTGGAATAGAATATGTAACTACTTCCGGATTGCATGGATATACAGAGAGTGATGGGACATTTGATGTAATGCCTGGTGATAAAGTTACATTTATGCTTGGAAATATTGTCGTAGGTGAAGCAGATCCATTCTCTACTGGTGACGGTAAAGTGTTCCTTCAAGATATTGCAGGAGTTGATAGGACAGATCTAAATAGCACTTATGTTCAAAATATGGCAGTATTGTTGCAGTCACTTGATAGCGACGGTGATGCATCAAACGGTATCAATATATCATCAAGTGCAGTAAATGCACTAAATGGTATAGATATAGATTTAAGAAATACAGATACATCTGATTTGATATCTACATTGAATAATGTCGGTATTTCTACTGTAGATATAAATAGTGCTATGGAGCATGTCAAAAATATGCTTGTAGAAAATACTAACTTGAGTATGAGTGATTTTGGAGAAATCAAGACAGCGGAAACAGATAATATTTCAGATGACAAAAATAATGATAAAGATGAAGATTTAGATAAAGAATCAGATGAAAAAGATAAACTCACAGATGATTTAGAGAGTCAAAAAGATGATGCTAAAGATAATACAGATAAGCAAGATGATTTAGATGATACTAAAGAGAGTGATGAGACAGATAATTCAAAAGAGTCAGATACTGCACAAGATAGTATAGATAGTGATGACTCAAGTAGTGATAATGATACAGTAGAGTCTGATAGTAACGATACTATATCTCAGAGTGATGAGACAGATACAGCTGAAGATAATTCAAAAGAGTCAGATACTGCACAAGATAGTATAGATAGTGATGACTCAAGTAGTGATAATGATACAGTAGAGTCTGATAGTAACGATACTATATCTCAGAGTGATGAGACAGATACAGCTGAAGATAATTTAGAAGATACTGATACCATGGAGAGTGATAGTAATAATGCTGTAAATGATGATATTAATAGTGAGTCTCAAGATGACTCTGAGCCTGTAATGAGTATGGAAGATGATGCTATATCTATGGATGCACTTGATAGTGTAGATAATACCAAAGCAGAGAATAACAGTGATGATACAACTACACCTGATATATCAGAAGTAATTGTAGATATGCCAAGTG
Organism: Nitratifractor sp.; assembly: GCA_015488535.1. Lineage (GTDB taxonomy): Bacteria > Campylobacterota > Campylobacteria > Campylobacterales > Sulfurovaceae > Nitratifractor. The sequence continues at coordinate 22,645 of WFNP01000009.1, read as the reverse complement.
ATGAGAGTCAATCTGATGCTACAGATATAGTAATAGATATACCATCTTCAAGTGACAGCTCTGATACTACTACATCATCAGAGAGTGTGGCAAACAGTGTATCTACAGACCCAACTACAAGCAGTGATGTAGATTATGCTCCGGCATCTGATCCTACAGTAGCTGTAAGCGTAGATGAGAATTATGATGCACAAAGTGCATAATTATTTATAGCAATAGCCAAAATTGGGTTCTGGATTTTTTTCAGGACCCAAGATATTTCAATTTTTTAGATTTATATCCTCTTTCATTCTATCAAACGCATCTTCTACATCGTCTTTATCAGCAGGTGAAGTGAGGTCTATATAGTATCCATAAACAAGTCGCAAACCTCTGTATAAATCGAATCTCAGATATGATGATGGGAAGTTACTGTTTACTTTTTGGGGGACATTTGCCGTGCTGGAGCAATGAATAGAATCTTTTGTAGATATTTTGAGTCTGTAACGGCAGTCATCTTTGAAGCCGTCATAGAGTGTATGGACAAATCTATTTATATCTTTGTTTGGTGGAAAAATATCGAGTTTGAGACAATCTACCCCCTCTTGGGATATATTTTTGTCATAAAATGTAATGTATGGCTTCTCTCCACATCCTGTAAGCAAAGATATAAACGGTAAAATATAGATGACTCTTTTCACAAATATAATCCTTCTAAATATTTGCACAATATTAGTATAATTTGCTTTATCTATAATTTATTAAATTAGGAGCAAAAGTGGAGCAATTTTTGATATTTGGAAATCCTGTATCACACTCAAAATCACCGATTATGCACAATAGTGCATTTAAAGCATTGGGTTATAAGGGGTGTTATGGCAGATATAAATTAGAAGACGCTCAAGAGCTAAGAGATAAAGTTTTTGAGCTTGGCATCAAAGGAGCCAATATTACTGTGCCACACAAAGAGTATGCATTCAAAGCCTGTGATGAGCTTGATGAGTTTGCCAAAAAGGTAAAATCAGTCAATACCATTGTGCGAAGAGATAATAAACTCTATGGATACAATACCGATGCACCGGGATTTTTAAAAGCTCTTGAGAGCTTTGGCGTAGATGGGAAGAGAGTTCTTTTTTTAGGAGCTGGAGGGACTGCACAATCTACTGCGGTGATACTTTTAGAGAGTGGATATGATGTAACAGTATCCAATAGAAGTATAGCTAGATTGGAGTATTTCAAAGAGAGAGGATTTGATACATTTACTTATGATGAGTTTGATAATAGTAAGCATTTTGATATTGTAGTCAATATGACATCAGCAGGTCTTAAAGATGACTCACTTCCGGCTCCAAAGAGTATGATAGATATAGTAATTTCAGATGCCAAAGCGTGTATAGATGTGATATATGGCAAAGAGACACCATTTTTAAAACTATCCAAAGAGCTTGGCAAAGCTACAAAAGACGGAAGCGATATGCTACTCTATCAAGGAGTATTGGCATTTGAGCATTTTACAGATTATAAATATGAGTATGATGAGATTTTAGAGGCTATGAAGAGGGGGCTTGAGTTGAGTTCAAGTTGAGATTGCCTCTTTGGATATAATAATTAATAAACAAAAGGGGGGCTTGTATGGCGGTATTAGAGGCTATTGAATACTATACTTATGATGATTATAAAGAGTGGGAAGGTGATTGGGAGCTTATAAATGGTATGCCACTATCTATGGCACCTTCACCTCTAAGAAAACATCAAAGCTTAGCTGCTGCTATCATAGCTGAAATCTATCCTCAGATAGATAACTGTTTAAAATGCGAAGTATTAGCAGAGATAGATTATAAAGTGAGTGATGATACAGTTTTAAAACCAGATATTGTATTTACTTGTGGGGAGACAAATGAAAATTATCTCACAAAAGCACCTGAAATAATCTTTGAAATTATCTCTAAATCGACTGTTAAAAGAGATGAAAAATTTAAATTTGAAATATATCAAGAAGAGAAAGTAAAGTATTATATTTTAGTTTATCCAGATGATTTGAGAGCCAAAATATATAAATTGGAAGGAAGCAAATATGAAAAAGAGGGGGATTTTTTGCAAGAGAGCTATCAATTTAATGATACCACTTGCCCTCTTACTGTAGATTTTGGAAAAATTTTTAAAAGGTTTAGATAGCTTAAATTTAAAGCTCTTTATTGTAAACTTCTTCTTTAAACCCCACTAATACTTTGCCATCGTCCATCTCAAGCACAGGTCGTTTGATGAGCAGATTCTCTTTACAGAGCCACTCTCTCATATCCTCTTCATTTAGATTTAGCTCTTTTAGTTTGAGCAGTCTGTATTTGGTGCCTCGTTTGTTGAAGAGTGTATTTATATCTGCACCGCTACTTAGCCATCTGTCAATAGTATCACAATCAATCGGATGCTTTTTCATATCGACAAACTCATACTCAATACCTTTATTATCCAGATACTTCAGAGCTTTTCGGACTGTATCGCATGTTTTTATACCGTATATTTTCATATCTTGATTCTCCTTATCTTTTGCAAAGAGATTTTACTATATTCTAATGAAAATTATTTATTAGGGAGTAGCAGAATGGATTGTAAATTTGATATGTTTGTAGAGACAGAGGTGCCGGAAAATGAAGTAATCATATCACGCACTGATTTATCAGGTGTGATTACCTATGTCAATGATACATTTGCCGAAATTTCCGGATATGATGCAGATGAGTTGATAGGCAAACCGCACAATATCCTAAGACACCCAGATATGCCAAAGTCACTCTTTAAAGAGCTGTGGGAGAAACTAAAAGCCGGTGAGAGCTGGGAGGGGTATGTCAAAAATATGCGTAAAGACAGGGGATACTACTGGGTATATGCCATCATATCCGGAGTCTATAAAGATGGCAAACTGACAGAGTATAAATCTATCCGCTCTCCTGTGCCAAAATCAAAGAGATTGCAGATGCAAAATCTGTATGATGAGATGAGAGAAAGAGAAGGAGACCCAGTCAGAGCCGTAGCCTATTTGCCGTATGAGATAATTATCAAGCTAAAAAAAGAGGCTGACAAAAAAGAGATGAGTGTAGAGAAACTTCTCGAAGAGATAGCAGAAAATTTTTAATAACTGATACTTTATAATTTACTTCAAAGGCAGTACTTCAATCCTGCACAATGCGGAGTTGAAACTCCGCCTCATCTACTATAATTTTATGTGCGTAGCATCAGTCAATAATTTTTGACCCGTATGCACATTCGTTTAGACTCAAATCCCTGCTGATCTACAAAAGATGAATTTATAAATCTCTTAATATCTCTGTTTTTGGCTGTAACTCTCAACTCTACACATACTATATCGCTGTTTTTTGGAGCCTTCAATAAGAGTGTGGCAGATATATCATTATATGCGTGATATCTTTTTTTTGAGCCTTCTACCAACAAATATTTGGCTCTTATGCTTCTTTTTTTTGTAATATTATATATTTTGCTACCGGCTGGATATGTGTCGAATCTGTCCAGACCTTTATAATCTACAATATATACATTGTTGTCATCAATATATTGTGGTGTCCCAATAGATACCCAAAGATATCTAAAGTCTTTATAAAGCTCTAATGATATATCCAGTCTTGCCACTCCGTATTTGGATACTTTAAGAGAAGCTTTCAACTCTCCTGAATTTATAAATTGTTCATCAATTACTCTTGTATCATTTTTATATTCACTCTCTTCAAGCAGATCATATATAGCAGAGTCTTTTCCTATTATATTTTGGAGCACATAGTAAGGGAGTATGAAATATGTATATCCTGCCGAGTAAGGTTTGATTTCGTATGGATTGTAATTTAAAAGCAATCCTTTATCAGTGATAGCGAAATTTTTTGTGAGTTCAAAATTATTTTCAAACCATCCGTCTTTTGTCAGAGATTCGTATGGTAATAATCCGACATATAATTTATACTCTTTTTCAGCTACAGATATAAATTTGTCCATATTGCCACTTCCTACGATATCTTTCAGTTTCAGTGCCTTTTTTGAACCGTTTTTGAAAGCAAACAGAGATAATGAACTGTTGGGATGCGCACCGCCGGTATAGTCATACTGAAAAGTGCTTACAGTAGTAAAATTTTTGAAATAGTCAAATAGTTCAATAGTAGTTTCGCTCGACCACTCTTTACTGCCAAAAACATCTTCTTCATTGATATCAGATAGTATTTTATTTGGATTTTCTTTTAATATCTCCTTTTTTGTAGCATCTATATTCATCTGTAGTATTTGTGCTATATCTTTACGGAGTATGTCAGTGAGAGGATATTTTAAAGATACATTGTAACATATTGAACTATTTTTAAATTCTTTACAGGCTTTTTTGTCTATCTCTTTCATCTTCAATTTATATTTGGCTTCAGGCAGTTGAGCAAATGATGCAGATAAAAGTATAGATATAAGCAAAATAATACGCATATTTAAATACTCCTGTAAGTTATTTTACTTGAGTATAGCATATATATAAAAGATTTAAAAGTAAAATAAGATAAACTTTACAGGTATAGCATTTGTTTACCTACTGTTAGGTTAAGAGTGTATCATTACTTAATATATTTAATCAAAAGGTTGAAAAAATGAGTCAATTTGTCAAATGGTTCAGTGAGATAGGGATTGAAGATGTGCCGGAAGTCGGTGGTAAAAATGCATCACTTGGAGAGATGTATCAAAATTTAACTAGTGAGGGTGTCAGAGTGCCTAACGGCTTTGCTGTAACTGCCGAGGCTTACAGATATTTTTTGGAAAAAAATAAACTTGATGAGCAGCTTCATCAGATTTTGGATAATTTGAATTATGATGATGTATCAGCTTTGCAACAAGCAGGTAGCAAATGTCGTGAATTGATTACTCAAGCCACAGTGCCAGATGAAATAAAGCAAGAGATAATTTTAGGATACAGAGAGCTTCAAAAAGAGTATGGAGATGATGTAGCTCTTGCAGTTCGCTCTTCTGCTACTGCTGAAGATTCACCAGAGGCTTCATTTGCAGGTCAAAATGATACATATCTCAATATTGAAGGTGATGATGTATTAATTGATGCTTATAAAAGATGTCTGGCCAGTAACTTCACAGACAGAAGCTTACATTACAAAAATGATAACGGTTTTGACTGGTCAAAAGTATATCTGAGTGTAGTTGTAATGAAGATGGTTCGCTCTGATATGGGGGCTAGTGGAGTGATGTTTAGCCTTGATACTGAGACAGGTTTTAAAGATGTGGTATTTATCAATGCCGCACTTGGACTTGGTGAAAATGTGGTTCAGGGTGCAATAGATCCGGATAGCTTTTATGTGCATAAACCTACTTTCAATCAGGGTAAAAGAGCAGTATTAAAACGAAGGCTTGGAGCCAAAGAGAAAAAGATGATATTTGCCAATACCCTAAATCTTGATAATATTGCCGAAGAATATACCAAAAATATAGAGACAACAAAAGGTGAGAGAAATCATTTTGCCATTAGTGATGATGATGTAATGATACTGGCTGATTATGCTATCAAAGTAGAAAATCACTACTCTCAAAAGGCTGGATACACTAAACCAATGGATATGGAGTGGGCAAAAGACGGGATAGACGGACACTTGTATATGGTTCAAGCCAGACCGGAGACTGTGCAGTCGCAAAAAAAGGGAAATATTCTTAAAATGTATCATCTAAAAGAGCACTCCAAAGTCTTGGCAGAGGGTAGAGCAGTAGGCACAAAAATCGGAGAGGGTAAGGTGCATATAATAAATGATGTATCTGAATTATCCACATTTAAAAAAGGTGAAGTGCTTGTAGCTCATATCACTACTCCGGATTGGGAGCCGGTGATGAAGATAGCCTCAGCTATTGTTACAGAAACCGGAGGCAGGACTTGTCATGCAGCAATTGTTAGCCGAGAGCTTGGCATACCTGCTGTGGTGGGAGCTGATGGAGCTATAGATAAACTAAAAGAAGCTGATATAGTAACAGTTAGTTGTGCTGAGGGTGAGACAGGGTATGTATATGAGGGTAAGTTGGATTATGAGATAGAAGAGACAGATTTAAGCAGACTTCCCAAACCAAAAACTGAAATTATGATGAATTTGGGCAATCCAGATATCGCTTTTTCTCTTTCAAGTTTGCCGGTAGATGGTATTGGACTAGCTAGAATGGAGTTTATCATCAATGAGTATATCAAAGCCCACCCAATGGCACTGAAACACCCCGAAAAGGTAGATAAAAAGACTAAAGAGGAGCTGGAAAAATTGGCTGTAGCTTATGAGAGTATGGAAGAGTTTTTTATAAAGACTCTTAGCGAAGGAGTAGCCACAATAGCAGCCTCTGTATATCCAAAGCCCTGTGTAGTGAGAATGAGTGATTTTAAAAGCAATGAATACGCCACACTTCTTGGAGGCAGATTTTTTGAGCCTACTGAAGATAATCCTATGATAGGCTTTAGAGGAGCCTCCAGATATACCCACCCAGCCTATGAAGACGGTTTTGCTCTGGAGTGTAAGGCTATGAAGAGAGCCAGAGAGGTAATTGGAATGGATAATATTATCTTGATGATTCCATTTTGTCGCCGTGTGGATGAGGGTAAGAGAGTCATAGAGACGATGGCTAAATATGGCTTGAAAAGAGGCGAAAACGGCTTAAAGATTTATGTAATGTGTGAAATACCAAATAATGTCATTTTGATAGATGAATTTAGTAAACATTTTGACGGATTTAGCATAGGCAGTAATGATTTGACTCAGCTTACTCTTGGCGTAGATAGAGACAGTGAAATAGTGGCATTTGATTATGATGAGCAAGATGAGGGAGTGATGAAGATGATTCAAATGGCAGTAGAGGGTAGCAAACGAAACAATAGACACAGCGGAATATGCGGTCAAGCACCTTCTGATTATCCGGAAGTGGCAGAGTTTTTAGTGAAGCTAGGAATTGACAGTATGAGTCTAAATCCAGACAGTGTATTAAAGATAATTCAAGATATAGTAAAAGTAGAAAAGAAGGTTGCATTATGATAAAAGAGGATTTAAAAGATTTTTTACCTGCTGATGTGCCAAGTGAGAAAGAGGCTCTGTTTATGGATAACTTCATCAAAATTACTAACGGCACAGGTCGATTGATGCTCTTTGCCGGAGACCAAAAGGTAGAGCATCTCAATAATGATTTTTATGCAGATGGTATCTCTCAAGAAGATGCCGACCCTGAGCATCTCTTTCGTATAGCATCTATGGCAAAGATTGGAGTATTTGCCACACAGTTTGGACTCATTAGCCGATATGGCAGAAGTTACAAAGATATTCCATACCTTGTGAAACTCAACTCAAAAACAAATCTAGTGCCTTATGATGCCAAAGACCCATACTCTCAGCAGTGGCTTGAAGTGTCTGATATTGTGGATTTCAAAAACAGAAGCGGTTTGAATATCACAGGAGTGGGATATACTGTATATTTGGGAGGAGAGCATGAGCATAGTATGCTAAGAGAGGCTTCAAAAATTGTTCATCAAGCTCATCTTGAAGGTATGTTGGCAGTAATTTGGCTCTATCCCAAAGGAAAATTTGTCAAAAATGAGCATGACCCTCACTTGATAGCCGGTGCTACTGGTGTAGCCTGTGCTTTGGGGGCTGATTTTGCCAAAGTAAAAGTGCCTTATGACAAAGATGGCGATTTTGTTCCTCAGTTGCTACACGAAGCAGTAAAATCAGCAGGTAGAACGGGAGTGCTGTGTGAGGGTGGCAGTAGAGTAGAAGAGGATAAATTTTTAGAAGAGCTTTATGAGCAGATACACAGCGGAGGAAGCAGAGGCAACGGCACAGGCAGAAATATCCACCAAAGAAGCCTGGAAGATGCGGTAAAAATGGCAAATGCAATATATGCAATTACCTGTGAGGATGCGACAGTAAAAGAGGCATTGGAGAAATTAAAATAATTAGCTGATGTCATTGCAATTTACTTTGAGGTTAGGCTTTAGCCCCACAAAAAAGTGCTAAATTTCTATCTTGATATATAAACTGCTTAATTGCGTGAAGAGATTTGAATTTAAAAATATTATAAAAAGGGATAAAAATGCAAGAGTATGATTTGGTAGTCATTGGAGCAGGACCTGGAGGCACACCGGTAGCTATGATGTCGGCAAAATTTGGTAAAAGAGTGCTATTAATAGATAAGCTTGGCAAAGCAGGTGGAGAGTGCCTGTTTGAAGGATGTATTCCATCTAAGATATTGGAAAATGCTTCAAACAGATATGCTATGCTGAAAAATGCTAGTGAATTTCATATAGATTTAAAAAGCACTCCACAGATACACTGGGAAGAGGTGATTGCAGAAAAAGAGAGAATTTTAAAAATGCGTTCAGAATCTGCGATGAAGCAGATAGATGCTTTAGCTACACTCGATTTTGTCAAAGGTAAAGCGACATTCAAAGATGCTCATACAATCTCTGTAAATGATAAAGATTACTCTTTTAAACAAGCTGTTATAGCTACCGGTGCTACGGCATCTATGCCTCCACTATCCGGAGACGGGGTTGCCAAAGCCTGGACAAATGCAGATATTTTCAAACAGACCAAATTACCTAAAGAGATAGCATTTATAGGAGCAGGTGCCATCAGTTGTGAATTGGTGCAAATGTTTGCAAAACTGGGTGTAAAGTGTCATATATTGGAGAGAGGCGAAAGAATACTCAAACGAATAGATAAAAACTCTGCTTTGATTGTGCAAAAGAGAATGCAAGAGCAGGGTATAGATGTCATATTAAATGTAACTTTTAAAGAGATTACAGGCAAAGAGGGTAATTTTACAATATCTTATGAACAAAACGGCAATACCAAAGAGTTAAAAGTCCCAAATGTCTTGATAGCTACCGGAAGAGAAGCTAATGTAGAGGGATTGGGGCTTGAAAATATAGATATAGAGTATGATAAACACGGTATAAAAACTGATAAAACTATGCAGACTACACAGCCACATATATATGCTATAGGTGACTGTGCCGTCGGACCAAAATTTGCTCACTGGGCTACATATACAGCAGGTATAGCTGTGCATAATCTCTTTGCTCCTACAAAACATGAAGCAGATATATCCAAATTATCATGGGTGCTTTTCAGTGAGCCTCAAATTGCATCAGTTGGTTTGAGTCAGGCAGAAGCGGTGGCAAAAGGTATAGAGGTAGATGTAATCAAATATGATTATGCCATAGATGCAAGAGCCCAAATAGACCATGATACAGATGGTATGCTACAATTTGTAATCCAAAAGAGTGATGGAGTTATAATCGGTATTCAGATTGTCAGCAGTGATGCTTCATCATTGAGCGGAGAGGCTAGTTTGATAGTATCACAAAAGATGAAAGCTGTAGATGTAATGGGTGCTATACATCCACACCCTACACTCAATGAAGCATTTGGTAAATTGGCACAAAATTACTTCTTTGCATCTATGATGAGAGGAAGAGGAGGAAGATAAAATGAGTAAAAACAGACACAAAAAACACAAATTCCCGTGGGCAAAATTTCACAAACTCAGTTTTGTATATTTTGTAGTATTTGTAATGGTATTTAGTATTATAGATTATTATGCATTGATGGCATTTAATTTCCTCTGGCTATTGGCACTATCAGCTGTTTTGGGTTGGACATTTGGCTATATTCATATCAAAAAAAGGTGGCACGATAATATAGATGAGGTGGCTGAAGAGTTACTTTAATAATTTCATTAAATCTTTATTATTCTTTTCCTATATAATTATAAAAAAGGGAAGGAGTAATATTCACAATGTTTTTGAGAGTAGTTTTATTGATGATGTTGTATATAACAATGTCATTTGCAACAGTAGCCAATATGGAAAATATTACAAAACTATATGTAGCTACTTTTGACAGGGCTCCGGATTCTGATGGTATAAATTATTGGCTCAAAAGCAAATTATCATTAGAAGAGATTGCTGATAGCTTTTTTCATCAACAAGAGACTCAGCAAAAATATCTACCATCATTGGATACTCCTTCTTTTGTATATAAAGTATATAAAAATCTCTTCAATCGCTCACCTGATATAGCAGGTGCTTCATATTGGATAGAGCAGTTAGACAAAGGTTATATAAGTCGTCCTCAGTTTATTTTGGCAGTGACAAATGGAGCATTGGGTGATGATTTGCTCACACTTATACATAAGACCAATGTATCTTTGGTCTTTGTTCAGGATGGGTGCAACAGTGCAAAGGATGCAACCTGTCTGCTTAAAACAATTACAGACAATCCTGAAACTGTATCAGCTACTATAAAGAGACACAAACTTTATGAAAATAGCTCCAAAAACTGCACACAAATCTGTAAAACCAATGAGCAGGAGGGTGATTTGGATTTGGATGATGATAATTCAAACTCCTGTCCGCCATCTATACCACCATCAAACAGTAATACATCTCCTATAGCCAAGAGTGAAACTGTTGTATTTGGTTATGGAAGCATAAATAATGATATTACTCTACATGCTACAGACAAAGATAATGATTCACTGAGTTATGGTGTAGTCTCACAACCTCAGCATGGTATCCTCAAAGGTGAAGCTCCAAATCTAAAATATACACCTTATAATGGTTTCAAGGGCAGTGACAGTCTGACATTTATAGCAAGTGATGGTAAAAGTTTATCCAATGTGGCTACAGTAGATATAAATGTAACAAATGCCAATATGCCTATATTGACTATTTCAGATGATACAGATGGTAATCTTAGTGCCGAATTGAATAATAGAGATTGGAAATCCAAAAGTGTAACATTTACATTCCATTTCTCAAAAAGTGTTACAGGTTTTGATAGTAATGATATAGATGTATCAGGTGGCACAAAGGGTAACTTTAGCGGTAGTGGAGATACTTATACTTTAATAGTGACTCCTCCTTTGCACTCAAGAGAGCCGATTAAAGTGACAGTTCCGGCCAATAGTGCATTTGATTCCAATGGAGTAGGCAATAACAAAGCCTCATCTACCCAAGAGGTAAATACAGTAAAAGCTTTTATTACTACTTGGAAAACAGATAACAATGGAGTAAGTGACAATCAAAGCATATCTATAAAACTCAACCAAGATTACAATTATAATTTTGATATAGATTGGGGTGATGGGAGTGTTGATAAAGGAGTGACAAATGATATCACCCACAAATATAGCTCTACTGGCACATATACGATTAAAATTACAGGTGAATTTCCAAACTTCTTTTTGGGTGGTTGGGGTAATACCGATTATGACCACGATAAATTAATCAGCATAGAGCAGTGGGGGACTCAACCGTGGGAGAGTATGGAGTTTAGTTTTCATAATGCTGCCAATTTTGATTTTAGCTCATCTTTACCTGATAGACCACGATTGGAAAATGTCAGTAGATTATATGCAACATTTTCAGGTGATAGTAATTTTAATGGTGATGTGAGTGATTGGAATACAAGTAATATTACTACTATGGCATACACCTTTAGAGATTGTGCCAAATTTAATCAAGATATTAGTTCTTGGGATACAAGCAAAGTATTATCATTTAAAAAGATGTTTTATGGAGCTTCAATATTTAATCAAGATATATCAAGTTGGGATACATCAAAAGTAACTGATATGAGCTATATGTTTAAATATGCCGAAAAATTCAACCAAGATTTAAGCAACTGGCAAGTAGCAAAAGTTGAGAGTATGAAACAGATGTTTTATGGTGCAAGTGATTTCAATGGTGATATTAGCACTTGGAATACATCAACAGTAACAAATATGTATGGAATGTTTAAGTATGCAAAGAGTTTCAATCAAGATATATCTAATTGGAGTGTCTCAAATGTTACAAATATGAGACATATGTTTTATGGAGCCAAAAAGTTCAACCAAGATATAGATTCTTGGAATGTATCAAATGTTAGAGATATGGGCTATATGTTTGAAAACACAACTGACTTCAACCAAGATTTAAACAGTTGGATAGTTTCAAATGTAGAGGATATGAATCATATGTTTTATAATGCAACTGCCTTTAATGGAGACATCAGTAGCTGGAATACAGCAAAAGTAACAGATATGTCATATATGTTTAGACTTGCAACAAATTTCAATCAAGATATCAGTAACTGGGATACATCAAGCGTAACAGATATGAGAAGTATGTTTGCAGAAACTGATAAATTCAATCAAAATATAGGCTCTTGGAATGTATCCAATGTAACAGTTATGAGATATATGTTTTATAAAGCTACAGCCTTTGATGGAAATATTGAAAATTGGGGTAGTAAGACTGCTAATGTAACAGATATGGACCATATGCTATATGGAGCAAGTAGTTTTAGTGGTCATGATTTGAGCAGTTGGGATGTCTCAAAAGTGAGTAATCACGATAAATTCTTAGTAGGAGCAGGTTCAGGTAACACAGAGCCAAATTGGCAATAGGTTAAATTTGATTTTTTATGCTACATTTCGATTTTAGATTTTGATAAAAAGGTAGCATAATGGTAACTATTGCCGGTAATGGAATGGGAGAGAGTGATTTTAGCAATTTAAAGTTTTCTATAGATAATTATGATGTAGTAATATGTGATAAGAGTTTTAAAGTAGATGCTAAAAATATACTCAAACTCCCATTTAAAGATACAAAAGAGTATATACTATCTAACTACAAAGATAAAAATATACTATATGTAGTTACCGGCTCACCTCTGTTTTTTTCTGCCGGAGTGCTGATAGCTTCTAAAATTCCAAAAGAGTATATAAAAATAGTAGATAACATTTCATGCAAAGATTATATCTTAGAGAGACTTATGCTCTCTCAAAATAGTGTAGAGAGTATATCTTTGCACGGAAGAAGCCGTATAGATTTAGATAGACTCTTTAGACTCAAATATACTCTGATACTGGCTGACAAAGATACAATCAATAGATTAAAAGAGGCTTTGAAATTTTTGCCAAAAGATAGTTACAAGAGTATTGTAGGATATAGATTGGGGTGTAGTGATGAGCTGATAGCTGAATTTGATTTATATGGTGAGTTGCCTTTTGATACCACAAAGCCCTATGTGGTATTGATTGAGAGACTTTTTAATATAAAGCCAAATAGCCGTGATGAGGATTTTATCACTGAGCGTGGTATGATTACAAAAAGATACAAAAGAGATCTAAGTTTGCAATATCTGGATTTGGAGCCAAATTTGATACTTTGGGATATAGGAGCAGGTAGCGGAAGCTGTGCAGTAGAGGCATACAAAAGATACAAAGTTAAAACTACGCTATTTGAAAAAAATCCTATTAGATGTGAATATATCAAGCAAAATCTAACAAATCACAAAGTAATAGACACCAAACTCTATGAAGGAGAAGCCCAAGAGATTTGGCAAGATTTAGATGAGATACCAGATAGAATTTTTGTAGGCGGTGGTGGTAAAGAGGTGATGAATAGACTAAATCAACTTTATGAGAGATTAAAAGAAAATGGTATTATGCTAATAGCTGCTGTTACTCTAAAAAATCTATCTGAAGCTATAAATTGCTTAAATAGAGCAAAGATAGAGCATAGTGTTATATCAATGTCATTTACTGAGTATAAAGGCAAACTTGATATGTCTGAGCCTCAAAGGCAGATTTTTTGGATAAAAGTGATAAAGGATTAGTAAATAAATTATGGGAGAGATTGTAATTTATGATGATGGACAGATATCTTTAGAGTTGTCTATAGAAGATAAAACACTTTGGCTTGATACAAATGATATTGCATTAATATTTGATGTAAATAGACCAGCTATTGTAAAACATATAGGTAATATTTACAAAAGTGGTGAATTAGATAAAGAATCAACCTGTTCCATTTTGGAACAAGTTACCAAAGATGGTAAAAAAAGGAAAAAAATTATTACAATCTTGATATGATTATTTCGATCGGATATAGAGTCAATTCTGTAAAAGCTACTAAGTTTAGGAGATGGGCAACAGAAATTTTGAATAACTATCTATTAAAAGGTGAAGCAAAGATAAATGATAATGCTCTTGCTTCACTTGCTCTTTTGGTAGCTACATCAGCACCTGAGCAGAAAGAGATAATTATCAAGCTGATAATGAATATGTTGGTGGATTAAGATAAATTTTAAAAGGATAAGAATTGATATATTTCATAGGGGCAGGTCCGGGTGATGCTGAACTTATTACGCTAAAGGGTTATAGATTGTTGCAAAAGGCTGATGCGGTGCTATATACCGGTTCACTGGTGCCAAAAGAGTTGCTAACTTATTGCAAAGAGGGGGCTATAATTAAAGATTCTCAATCTATGAAGTATGATGAGATATTTGAGTTTTTAAAAAAATACTCAAAAGGTGTATGTATCAGACTCCATACAGGAGATACTACAATTTACTCTACCATAGCCAAACAGATAGCATATCTAAAGAGTCAAAATATTGAGTATGAGGTAATCCCTGGAGTAACTGCTGCTTTTGCAGGGGCTGCAAGTGCAGGTATAGAATATACAATCCCCGGAGTCTCTCAAACGCTGGTAATCAGCAGAGTAGAGGGCAAAACTCCAAATCCAGAGCCACTAGAGAATATTTTAGCTCTAAAGCACTCATCACTGGTCTTTTATCTATCTATTACTCTAATAGATAAGCTTGTTTCAAAAGCCAAAGAGATGGGATATAGCAATGATACACCCTGCTGGGTAGTAGAGAGAGCCAGTTGGAAACAAGAGCAGATTTACAAAGGAACTATTAGTGATATATCTAGTAAAGTATCTCATATTAAGGGGGTAGCACTAATAATGCTTGGTAAATTTTTAGAGCAAGAAGAGCTAGTTGAGTCTCATCTATACTCAAAGGCGTGGAGATGAAGATAGCAGTTTTAACAATTAACAAGCCCTCACTAGAGTCAGCTAGGAGGCTAAAAGATATTTTGAGTGATTATGAGGTAGATATCTATACAAAGAGTGCTTTAAATAGCAAAGATGCAATAGGATTTGAAAAAATTGATAATGCTCTTGATATGATTTGGGGCAGATATGATGCAATAATGGCAATTATTGCTATTGGGGCATTGATTAGAAAAATTGCTCCATATCTAAAAGACAAATCAACAGATCCGGCAGTAGTAGCTGTAAATTTGGAGCTAAATAGGGTCGTGCCTCTGCTAAGTGGTCATCTTGGAGGAGCCAATGAGTTAGCTTCAACTATTTGCAATAGAATAGATGGAGCGATAAACTTTGTAACTACCGCTACAGACCAAAAGGGAGTAATAGCCTTTGATAATATTGCCAAAAGCAGAGATTGGAGAATAGGCAATCTAAAGGCATTAGCCAGGGTATCAAACAGACTCTTAAATGAAAATGATATAAATATCTTTACTACCAAATCTATTTTTGATACCTTAGAGCCTAAAAAGGGCTTGAAGCTAGTAAATACAAAAGATGAAGCCGATGTAATTATATATCCTCTAAAAGAGTATAAAGAAAGTGAGAATAAGCCACTGATTTTGATACCAAAAGTATATCTAGGCATTGGCTGCAATAGAGGCACCAAAGCCAAAAAGATATCTATGGCACTAAATGAGTTTGCAAATAGTTGCGATTTTGATATAAAAGATATTGCCAAACTTGGAAGCTTTGAAGCCAAAAGTGATGAAGAGGGGCTTATTGAGTTTGCCAAAGAGTTGGGAGTTGAGATTAAATTTTTTAATAAAGATGATATAAATCAGTTATCAGATAAATTTTCAGACTCAGCAGCAAAGAGATTTTTTAATCTAAAAGGGGTAGCTGAGCCTTCAGCAATATTGATTAGTGAGTATAAAGCGTTGCTCTATCCAAAAAGAGCCTATTATAAAGAAATTACTATAGCAGGAGCGGTTTAATGGCAAAAAAATTATATATTCTAAGCAGTGGTGCAGGTGGAGATAGGTATCTTACAGATGAAGCCAAAGAGGCACTAAATGAGTGTGAAGTAGTAGTATCTTATGTCAAATATGCCAAAGAGTTAAAACAGTATCTTGAAGATAAAGAGATTTATACCTCAGGAATGACCAAAGAGATAGATAGATGTAAAGAAGCTATTGAGAGTGCCAAGAGTGGCAAGACTACAGCAATTATTTCAAATGGTGATGTCAATGTCTATGGTATGGCTACTTTGATAGTAGAGTTAATTGATGAGCAAAATCTATGGGATGAGATAGAGGTAATCTCAATTCCGGGAGTTACAGCTATGTTGGCAGTAGCCAGCAGAGTAGGGGCTCCAATCAGTCAGGATTTTGCAATCATTTCACTATCAGATAGACTCACTGATATCGATTTGATAGATAAAAGAGTCCGTGCTTCACTTGAAGCTGATTTTGTAATAGGAATTTATAATCCAAAATCAAAAACCAGAATCAAACCATATCAAAACTTTTTGCAGGCTCTAAAACCTTATCGAGATAGAAAAGTAGTAATTGCTTCAAATGTAGGCAGAACAAAAGAGAAAATCACCATAACAGATGCCAATGATTTGATAGAGCAGGGATTAAACCATCCAGATGTTACAATGTCCACAATGATACTTGTAGGCAATAGCAATACCAGATTTACAAAGAATAATCTTTTGCTCACACCTAGAGGATATTTAAAAAAGTATGATTTGGATGGGGAGCTTAGAGAGTAGAGTATGCCAACTTTTCAAAATATTGTTTTTAAATGCAAAGAGTGTGGATATAAAGAGCTTAGGCAAATTGGGGATGTCCGTCCAGATAAAAATGAACTCAAACCATGCCCAAAATGCGGTGGCATGATGGAAGCCACAAAAGAAAACCCCGATATTGGCACTATAATAATAGATAGCATCAAGCATATATTTGGTAGGTGAAATTATGAAATATGTAGATAGATTAAAAAATCCGCTAATGAGGCTATATGTAACTGAGCTAATAGAGCGAAATGATATAAATAGAATCAAAGAGCTTCAAAGAGCATTGGTAGATATGGGTCGCAATTTAGAAATAGATGGTGATTTTGGACCTATCACTACAGCTGCGGTTAAGAGTGTAAACAATAGAAAATTAGCCCAGTATATTTTAGAGCAGAGACAAAGAAATAAGAGTATTAAAAAAGAACTCTCTCTTAATTTAAAAAGAGAGTATCCGCTTTGGATAAAGTTTGCATTAGATGAGCTTGGAGTCAAAGAAAAAAGAGGCAAAATAGCATCCAACCCAAGAGTAGAGCAGTATCACGATACAGTAGGATTACCCTGGGCAAAAGATGATGTGCCGTGGTGCGGGGCATTTGTGGGCTTTTGTATGCTAAAAGCTGGATACAAAATACCCAAAGATGCCGCAAGAGCTCTTAGCTGGAAGAGTTGGGGCAAATCAGCCGGCAAGCCTGTTTTTGGTGCAATAGCTGTAAAAAAACGCAGAGGCGGAGGACATGTAACATTTGTCGTGGGAAGAGATGGCGATATTTTATACTGTCTTGGAGGCAATCAGCACGATGAAGTGTGCGTATCAAGATATAAGAAATCTGTTTTTATAGATTTTAGAGTCCCAAAAGATTATGAGTCTAGTGTAAAACTATCCAAATGGAGGGGAGTCAGTAGTATAGCGATGAAGGAGTCGTGAGTTTGGTATAATTGGATGAATTGGGCAATGGGCATTAAAAGAGGGGAGTGATGAAAGAAGCTATTATTGATAAATTATCAGAAATAAAGCCGATACTCCAAAAAGATGGTATCAAAATCATAGGTATATTTGGCAGTTATGCAAGAGATGATTATACACAAGAGAGCGATATAGATATTTTATATGAGTTAGATGATCCTGAAAAATTTGCCAAAGAGTATAACGGTTGGGGAGCTTTTACAAAACTGGCTCAGACCAAAGAGTATATTTCAAAAAAATTGGGCAGAAAGGTAGATTTCGTATCTAAAGATTCTCTAAATAGGGTGGGTAAAAGATTTATATTAAAAGATTTACACTATGTATAAAAATTCTTTAAAAGCTAAAATTGAATTTATACTCTTAATGATTGAAAATATCTATATAATCATAGATAGACATAATGGCATAGTTAATGCATTGGATGACACTGTGGAGGCAAGACCGGCACTTTTGATGTGCTTGATGCAAATTGGAGAGAGTCTAAACAAGATAGATAAAGATATTTTAGAAAAATTTGAATTGCTCTTAGATGCCAAAGGTTCATATGATGTTAGAAATTTTATAGCCCATGATTATGAGGGTGTTAATTTGGGATTGATTGAAATAATTTTACGAGATAATTTATCTGTATTAGAAGAGAAAATATTAAAATTGAAATATGAAATTGAAAAACTATAAATAGTGTTATTTTCGCCTCTTTATCCCCTTTTGGATATAATCTCATCAAAAAATATCGGGCTTTTGCCTATGAAGGGCTGAATATGAGTGAAAAGAAGAGTAATAGATATAACCCAAAAGAAGTAGAGAGTAAATTTTATGCTATTTGGGAAGATAGAGGCTATTTTGAGATAGAGGGCAACAAAGATATCCAAGAGGAGGGTAAAACATTTTGTATTATGATGCCACCTCCTAATGTAACGGGGCATCTACATATCGGACACGCTCTTACATTTACTTTGCAAGATATCATCGTGCGATACAAGAGGATGGATGGCTTCAAAACTCTTTGGCAACCTGGCACCGACCACGCCGGGATTGCTACTCAAAATGTAGTAGAAAAGCAACTTTTGCTTGAGGGCAAAACCAAAGAGGAGATAGGTAGAGAAGAGTTTTTAAAACTTGCATGGAAACAGAAAGAAAATTCAGGTAATGCAATAACAACACAGCTTAGACGCCTTGGAGTATCTCCTGCTTGGAGTAGAGAGAGATTTACGATGGATGAGGGCTTGGCAAATGCGGTAAAAAAAGCCTTTAAAAAGATGTATGATGAGGGGTATATCTATCAAGGCAACTATATGATAAACTGGTGCACCCACGATGGAGCTTTGAGTGATATTGAAGTAGAGTATGAAGAGAAAGAGGGACGACTTTATCATATCAGATACCCACTATCAGATGATAGTGATGTATTGGTAGTAGCTACCACCAGACCGGAGACATATTTTGGTGATACTGCTGTAATGGTGCATCCAGATGATAAGAGATATCAAAAATATATAGGCAAAAAAATAAAATTGCCACTAATCAATCGTGAGATTGAAATCATAGCAGATGAGCATGTGGATATGGAGTTTGGAACTGGAGTGGTAAAGGTAACTCCGGCACATGACCCAAATGACTATGAGGTTGGCAAAAGACACAATTTGGAGTTTTTGACTATTTTTGATGAGAATGGAATACTCAATGAGTATTGCGGAGAGTTTGCAGGGCTTGAGAGACTTGAAGCAAGAGAGAAGGTAGTAGAAGCACTCAAAGAGCATGGATTTATTGAAAAAATTGAAATCCATCCGCATCAAGTAGGGCATTGTTATAGATGTAAAAATGTAGTAGAGCCTTATATATCTAAGCAGTGGTTTGTAAAAAAAGAGTTTGCCTCTGAAGCTATCAAGAGGGTAAATGATGGTGAAGCCCAATTTTTCCCATCTCACTGGATAAATAGCTTCAATGCGTGGATGAGAGATTTAAGAGATTGGTGTATCAGCCGACAATTGTGGTGGGGGCATCAAATTCCGGTGATGTATTGTGATGATTGCTCTCATCAATGGGCATTTGAGGGTGATACCCCAACTACTTGTGAAAAGTGTGGAAGTAAAAATATACATCAAGACCCTGATGTGCTTGATACTTGGTTTAGCTCCGGACTTTGGCCATTTAGCACACTTGGCTGGGGTAATGGAGAGGCTTTCAAGGGTGCGAAGTGGTTTGAGAGTGATATGGAGGAGTTTTATCCAAACTCTTTGCTAATTACCGGATTTGATATTCTATTTTTCTGGGTAGCTAGGATGCTAATGATGGGGGAGAGGCTTACAGGTGAGTTGCCATTCCCTCATATCTATCTACATGCACTTGTAAAAGATGAGCATGGTGATAAGATGAGTAAATCCAGAGGCAATGTAATAGACCCTCTTGTAATGATAGATAAATACTCAGCCGATGCTTTGAGATTTACTTTAGCAATCTTGGCAGTGCAGGGTAGGGATATTAGACTTAGTGAAGAGAAACTTGAGCTTAGTCGTAACTTTACCAATAAGCTATACAATGCAGCCAATTATCTACTGATGAATAAAGATAGCTTTAAAAATCTTGATGATATAGAGGTGGTTACTCCACTTGGTAGATATATGCTAAATAGATTTTATAAAGCTATAAAAGAGACAAGAGACTTTATAGAGCAGTATAGATTTAATGATGCAGCAACAGTATTGTATAGATATCTTTGGGGAGAGTTTTGCGATTGGGGTATAGAGCTAAGCAAAGCTTCCAAAGAGTCCGTAGGTGAGCTTGGAGCCATATACAAAGAGAGTATGAAACTTCTTCATCCATTTATGCCGTATCTTACAGAGTATCTATACCATAGATTATCTGGAACATCTTTAGAAGATGGCAAATCTATTATGATAGAGAGATACCCAATAGCAAAAGAGGGTGATAAAGAGGTAGAGCAGAGCTTTGAGTTGGCAATTGAGGCTATCATTTCAATTAGAAGATGTAAAACATTGGTAGATAAAGCCAACCAAAAAATTGAAAAAGCCTATATCAAACTAAATAAAGAGCTTGATAAAGAGGCTATGAAGCCATTTATTGAGAAGTTAGCCAAAGTAGATAGCATAGAGTTTGTAGAGTCTAAGCCTACAAATGCCGTAACAGATGTGAGTGATTCTTTGGAGAGTTATATATCTACTGATGATATAGATATGAGTGCAATAATATCTAAGCTTCAAAAACAAAAAGAGAAGCTCCAAAAAGAGATAGCTAAATTAGAAAATATGCTAAATAATGAAAAGTTTGTAGCAAATGCTCCAAAAGCGGTAATTGAGCAAAACAGAAAGGGCTTAAATGAGGCTAAGGATAAGCTTGAAAAGATTGAGGGAGAGTTGAAATCTCTTGGAGTATAGAGTATTTGGCATTGGTTATCTCCAATGCCTATTTATCTACACAGATAATATTAGGAATATAAATGATTTGTATTAAAGAGCTTAGAAATTTTGGAGTAATAGAAGAGATAAAAGATGCTATTGAACTAAATGATTTAACAATTTTTATTGGTGATAATTCATCTGGTAAAAGCTATATCTCTATGCTAATTCATTCTATTATAAATATGAAATTAGATTATTTAGAAGATGATTTTTTTAAATATATAAAAGATAAATTTATAGATAGCCAAGTTTTAAAGCTACTAGATACAACTTTGGATAATCTTGTTTCCAGTAATAATAAAACAATGAATATAATATTAGATGAGACTAATCAAAAAGAGATAATAGATATTATAAATACATCTCTAAATAGCTATTTAGTACCCAAATATTTAGTCAGTAGGCTATTTAATAGAAATATTTTAGAATATATAAATATAGATTTATCTATGATTGATAAATATATTTGTAAAGAAATTTTTATATCTATATTCAAAAATAATATAAGTATAAATATAAAATCTATAACTTATGAAATAGAGTTTTCAGATAGTATTCCAAAAGATATTATTAAAAAACATATTTTCAATAATATTATTAAGATTTTAATAAAAATTCCATTAAGTAGTTTTTTTCATATATCTGAATCTACATATCTTCCCGCCTCGAGAACAGGATATATTCAGACCTATCCTATTTTGGCTAAAAATGCCATAACCAAAACATATATGCGCAATAATGATATAAAAAATAGTCCTTTAAACATAATCTTACAAGAATTTATTACTAAATTGAGTATAATCAATGATACAAGAGATACACCCTTTAATCAATTTATAGAAGAGAATATGATTAAAGGAAAAGTAACTCTCTCTAATAGCGATAACTCTATATCTTATAAAACGAATGATGGAATAGATATAGACATAGATTTACTATCATCAACAGTATCTGAATTGATGCCACTAGTTATATTTCTAAAAAAAGGATTTATTAGTAGTAACTCTTTACTTATAATAGAAGAACCGGAGGCTCATCTAAGCTTTAAAAATCAAAAACTGATGGCTCAACTAATAGCAATGTTTTTAAAGTATAATATAAAAGTTTTGATTACTACTCATAGTGATTTTTTAATTACAGAGATTAATAACTTGATAATAAAAAACTCTATAAACAGATTAAAAAGAGACAAGATGTATCAATTATCTATAAATCATAAACAAGTAAGTGTATATAATTTTTTACTAAATCAAAATAATAAATCAACTGTTAAAAGAGTTAAAGTAGATAAAGAGGGTATTGAGAGTGATTATATTTTTGATAATATCTATAAAACAATAGAGGAGAAAAACTCTCTTTTGGAAGAGTTAGATAGTCTAAATGGTTATTGATAATATAGAAAAGTTTCAAAAGCAACTGTTACAATATATTGATGAAGACAAAATAATATTCAGTAAAATAGGAAGTAAAATCAAAATAGAAGAGTTACAAGATAGTGGAAAGGGTGAAATATATATAGAAACGATAAGCAATAATGTAATTAAAATTACCCCATCAGAGAAGATATCAATAGGTAAAAACAGAAC
>WFNP01000008.1 GCA_015488535.1 Nitratifractor sp. | reverse complement strand
TGGTCTGTTATGTATCTTGGTAGATTTATTTGCTTTTGGAGTATTTGGATGATTTAATCTATTTTGTTTTCTTATTTTTTCCCGTCTTCTTTTTAATTCCCGTTTTATTTTTATTCTTCTTTCTCTTCTTTTTTCTATAGTGGCTTTTTTCTGCTTTTCTGCATATTTTTCAAGATGTTTTTTCATATTTTTATCAAGTCTTGGTTTCAGATAACCCACATCTACGAGTGCATCTACAACTTTTTTGAATGTAGGTACAGCAGTCTGTGATGCAAAGTGTCTCTCCTGAGAAGGCTCTATGACCAATGCACCTATAGTATATTTGTTTCCTGCATCATCATTTGCAAAACCAAAAAAGGAGCTGTTGTAACTTTTTGTATAACCTTTTCCTCTTGAAATATGTGATGTACCTGTTTTGCCTCCTATATCAAGTCCCGGATATATAGCCATCTTCCCTGTCCCTCTTGATACTACCTGTCTTAGTATATTGGCTACTTTATTGGCTGTATCTTGGCTTATTGCCTTATGTTTAATTAGTGTAGATTTTAATCTGTATTTTTGACCATTAGATGATTCTATGTAGTTTACTATATGAGGAGTTACTGTGATACCGTTATTATTAAATGCACTGTAAGCTTTTAGAAGTTGCACAAAAGTAGCTTTCATTCCGTAGCCATATGATTGTGTAGCTCTGTTTACTCTGTTTTCAAGCATTTTTGCATTTCTGATTAAACCTCTGCTTTCACTGCTTAAATCTATTCCGCTTTTGTGATTAAATCCAAATTTCATAAGACCGTCATAGAGTTCTTTCCCACTCAATCTCCATGCTATCTGAGTGATACCTATATTGGACGAGTGTATGATGATATCTGTAGCATCCATAGATTTGAACGGTTCATCATCATGTATTGTAAATTTTCTGCTTATTGCCATACTTCCATTGTGTGTATCAAACCATGAGTGTGGTGTTACTCTTTTTAATTCTATTGCTATAGATAGTGTGATTGGTTTCATTACAGAACCTGGCTCATATGGGTATTGTAGAGTTTTGGGTATCAGTTTGGATATATCATCTTTTTTAATACTTGCAGGATTGTATCTTTCACTACTGGCAATAGCCAAGATATTGCCTGTATTACTCTGCATTACAGCAGTCAATACCTCTTTTGCACCAGTTTCTTTTTTCATCTTGTCTGTTATTTTTTCCAGCATTCTTTGTAACAGTATGGATATATTCAGATGTATTGTGTATCCGTCAACTCTTTTAGACTCTACATAGCTTTTATTTATAATAATATTTCCGGACACATCTCTGATTCCTTTTATAAAACCATCTTTATAATCATTGAGATACTTTTGATATCTTCTCTCAAGACCTTTGATACCTACAACTCTTTTGTAACCGTTTTTATCATCTTGTCTGGTGTATCCCAGTACAGGAGAGAGGGCATCAGAGAGAGGATATACCCTTTTTTCTCCTGATTCTATAATATCAAGTCCATACAGCACTACCACACCATGACTATTTTTTACTCTTTGAAATACTCTCATTCTCTTCAACTTGTATGCCAACTCTTTCAAGTATATGGCTCTGGAAGCATTTATATTTTTTGAGAGTATAATTCTGCCATCTTTAAAATCACCGTTTTTATCTTGCATTTTGTTTATAATCTGTTTTGTATCCATACCACTGTATATAGAGAATAGTTTTATGAACATATTTCGCTTTTTGGGGTCTATGGCTTTGCCGTATATACTTGCAGTGTATATCTTTTCAGATTGAGTGAGGGTATATCCATCTGCAGATATGATATTGCCTCTCAATGCACGGTTGTATTTTGTAGATGTTTGTGGAGGCAGTTTCCTGTCACTTTCCAATAGATTATAAACATGCTTTAGCATTGCAAATACAATCAGTGTCAAAACAATTGTGAGAGATATAAGTTTATAAATGCGTTTTTGTTGTATATTCAAATGGAATCTATGCCTCTTTACAAAATTTATTTATATAATTTTAGTAGATTTTCTCTTCATATTGACTATAATTACATAAAATTAATACTAATTAATAGAAAATAGGAGATATGATGACTGACAAACCGCTTTTTGTTGCAGTTTTGATACTGTTTACCATATCTCTGATAATGACATATTCCCTATCTACATACAGTGTTATATATTATCACTACAATACTATGCACTTTTTTATCAGACAATTGTTTGCTGTTATTCTTGGTATAGTAATAATGATTACTCTCAGTTGGGCAGATCCGGATAAATATTTTGAAAAACTGGGCTTTGTTATTTTCGTATTGTCTTTGATTATTTTGGTTATTATGCCGTTTATGCCTTCTTCAGTAGTCAAATCAGTATTGGGTGCCAAAAGATGGATACATATTGGTTTTATATCTGTTGCACCTACAGAGTTTTTCAAAATAGGGTTTGTGTTTTTTTTGGCATGGAGTTTTTCTAGAAGGGTAATACATCATGGAAAAATATCACTAAAAGAAGAGATTATTATTATAATGCCATATATTTTTATATTGGCTTTTGCAGTAGTAGAGATAGCCATCTTTCAAAAAGACCTGGGGCAGACTGCTGTTATTGCAATTACACTTTTGATACTTTTTGTGATGGCAGGTAGGAGCTTGAAAATATTTTTCCTCTTTGTAATGCTGGGAGTGACAGCATTTGTTGCTTTGGTATTCATAGCACCGCACAGAATAGCCAGAATCAAAAGCTGGTGGTCTATGGTGCAGGATATGATTTTGGGATATTTTCCATCTAGTATAGCTGATATGCTTAGAATGGATATCACAAAAGAGCCTTATCAGATTGCAAACTCTCTCAATGCGATGTATCATGGTGGTTTTTTGGGGCAAGGTATCGGAGATGGTCAGTTTAAATTGGGATATCTGAGTGAAGTGCATACAGACTTTATTCTTTCGGGATTGATGGAAGAGTTGGGGTATATAGGTTTTGTGGCAGTTACACTTTTGATACTTTTTGTGGTATATAGGCTCTTTTATATAGCCTCCAAATTATATAAATGGGAGTATTATCTCTTTACAATAGGTATAGCTCTGTTGATTATAGGTGCGTTTATTATCAATAGTTATGGGATATCAGGATTAGCTCCAATCAAAGGTATAGCAGTGCCATTTCTTAGTTATGGTGGCTCACAAATACTGGCTATGTCTATTGGTATTGGTATGGTGCTGATGATATCTAAAAAAGCGAAGAGGTGAAATTGGTTATTGGTTATTGGTTATTGGTTATTGGTTATCTAATAGTCAAGTATATATTCTACCATAAAACTAATAACCAATATACCAATACACTAATTCAGGAGATATTATGGCGATTGTGATGACGGGTGGTGGCACAGGTGGGCATTTGGCGGTGATTGCTTCAGTAAAAGAGTATCTAAAAGATGAAGAGTTGATATATATTGGCTCAATCAATGGGCAGGATAGAAAATGGTTTGAAGATGATAAAGATTTTTCATCTAAATATTTTTTGCAAACAGGAGGGGTAGTAAACAAAAGAGGTTTTGGTAAACTCTCTTCTTTGTATGCTGTAGCCAAAGCGACACTAAAAGCAGTATCTATTATCAGACAAAACAGAGTCAAAGCGGTTTTCAGTGTAGGTGGATACTCTTCTGCACCAGCTTCATTTGCTGCAATTTTGACTAACACTCCGCTGATAATTCATGAGCAAAATGCTGTCAGCGGTTCACTCAACAGATTATTGAAACCAAGAGCAACAGCTTTTATATCCTCTTATGATGATAACTCTCCTGTAAAATCTTATCCCATCAAATCTATATTTTTTGAAAAAGCCAGGCTAAGAAAAGATATAAAAACCATACTTTTCCTTGGAGGCTCACAAGGAGCATTGGCTATAAACAATCTTGCTCTATCTATTGCTAAAGAGCTTGATAACAGAGGTATATCTATACTTCATCAAGCCGGAGAAAAACATATAAATAGTGTAAAAAAAGCGTATGAAGATATGGGTATAGATGCTAAAGTTTTTGGATTTAGCAAAAATATAGCCGAGTATATGAGTCAAGCTGATTTGGCAATAGCAAGAGCCGGAGCTTCTACACTCTGGGAATTGTCTGCAAACGGATTACCTGCAATATATATCCCATATCCGTATGCTGCAAGTGATCATCAATATCACAATGCACTATTTTTAAAACAAAACAGTATGGGTTGGGTAATGAGAGAGAGTGAAATGGATAAAGATAAGATTTTAAAGATTATATCTTCAGATATCTCTTTGCAGTCAAAAAGACTTTTAGAGCAGATAGATAGAGATGGTAGTTGTAAAATAGCTAAATTTATCAAAGATATTGGAGGAGATATCTAAATTATCTGATATAAAGATGCACTATGGACAGAATAGATAAAATAGACTGCATTATAAAATCTCCAATTACTAATAAGTAATACACCAATAACTAAACCTCTTTTGGATAAAATTACCCAATTTTATAGCATAGAGGAATTTTAGATGGATATTAGAAAGCTATATTTAGACTATTTCAAGCAAAGAGGGCACAGAGTTGTGCCTAGTTCTCCATTAGTGCCAGATGACCCTACACTGCTTTTTACCAATGCCGGTATGGTTCAATTTAAGTCAATCTTTACAGGTCAAGAGCCTGCTCCACAGCCACCGAGGGCTACAAGCTCACAGACTTGTATCAGAGCCGGAGGCAAACATAATGATTTGGATAATGTCGGATATACAGCCAGACACCATACATTTTTTGAGATGTTGGGAAATTTTAGTTTCGGGGATTATTTTAAAAAAGAAGCAATAGCCTATGCGTGGGAGTTTGTCACATCTCCTGAATATCTGGCACTGCCAGTAGAGAAGATGTGGGTAACAGTGCATGAGAGTGATGATGAAGCTTATGATATATGGAAAGAGCATATATCCGAAGATAGAATTATGCGATTTGGAGACAAAGACAACTTTTGGCAGATGGGAGATACAGGACCTTGCGGACCGTGCAGTGAAATATTTTATGACCAGGGTGCAGAGCATTTTAACTCCGATGAAGATGTAATGGGTGGAGAGGGTGACAGATTTTTAGAGATTTGGAATCTTGTATTTATGCAGTATGAAAGAGATGAAAATGGCACACTGCACCCACTCCCTAAGCCAAGTATCGATACCGGTATGGGATTAGAAAGAGTTGTAGCTATCAAAGAGGGGGTATTTAACAATTATGACTCTTCACTCTTTAGGCCATTGATAGAAAAGATTACCGAAGTAGTAGGAAAAGAGCCTACAGATAAAACAATAGCAAGTTACAGAGTCATAGCAGACCATCTGCGTTCTACTACCTTTTTGTTAGCTCAGGGTGTCAATTTTGACAAAGAGGGCAGAGGATATGTGCTAAGACGGATAATGAGAAGAGCCATCAGACACGGATATCTGCTTGGATTGAGAGAGCCATTTATCTATAAACTGGTAGATACTTTAGCCAATCAGATGGGAAGCCACTATGAGTATCTCTTGGAAAGAGCCCAAGCAGTAAAAAGCAGTATGAAGATAGAAGAAGAGAGATTTTTTGATACGATAGAGTCCGGTATCAAACTCTTTGAAGAGGAGCTTAAAAGAACTGATAAGATATTTAGCGGTGAAGTGGCATTCAAGCTCTATGATACTTACGGTTTCCCTCTTGATTTGACTCAGGATATGCTCAGAGAAAAGGGAATTGAGCTGGATATTGAGGGCTTTGAAGCCAAGATGGCAGAGCAAAAAAGCAAATCAAGAGCAGCATGGAAAGGCAGTGGTGATACGGCACTAAGTGGAGATATTAAAGAGATTGAAAATGAAACAGGAAGCAATGAATTTGTAGGATATGAGACTACAGATATTGATACGAAAGTGTTAGCTCTCCTTGATGAATCCTTCAAGAGGGTAGAATCTGTCAGCGGTATGGGCTGGGTGATGCTTGAAAAGACTCCGTTTTATGCAGAATCAGGAGGTCAAAGAGGAGATGAGGGAGAGCTTGTCGTAAATGACGGCGGACCCAATATAAAGGTGCTTGATACCAAAAAGTTTGGTGCATTGAATCTCTCTTTAGTCGATACTGAGGGCAATATTTTAAGAGTAGGCGAGAGTATAGAAGCAATAGTTGCTCCAAGCAGACACGAAATAGCCAAACATCACAGTGCTACACATCTACTCCATGCCGCTCTTAGAGAGATACTTGGCTCTCATGTAACTCAAGCCGGTTCTCTTGTAGAGGCAGATAGACTCAGATTTGACTTTTCACACCCTTCTGCAGTTACATCTGAGGAGCTTAAAAAAATAGAAGAGTGGGTAAATGACAAAGTAGAAAGAGCTCTACCTGCCAAAGTGGAAGTGATGAACATAGAAGATGCCAAAAAGGCAGGAGCTATGGCTCTATTTGGCGAAAAATACGGTAATGAAGTCAGGGTTGTAAGTGTAGGTGAGTGCTCTATCGAATTATGTGGAGGCACACATGTGAGCAACAGTGCCGAGATTGGACTCTTTGTTATCAGCAAAGAGAGTGGAGTCAGTGCCGGAGTTAGAAGAATAGAGGCAATTTGCGGACGAAGTGCCAGAAGATTTGTAGAAAATCTAAGAGAAGAGAGAGCCAAAATTGTATCTGAAGTCAAAAACAGTGAGCCGTTAATCGGTATCAAAAAGCTAAAAGATAGTATCAAAAATCTAAAAAGTGAGCTTGATGCTGCTCTAAGCAGTGGAGCGACAGAGCTAAAAGAGCAGAAAATCGGTGATGCAGTAATAATTGTAGATGAGGTAAAAGCCGGTGATATCAAAAAGATGATAGATGAAATCAAAAACAGACACGAAAAAGTAGCTGTCATGCTCTTTATGAAAAAAGGCGACAAGGTGCTATTAGCAGCCGGTAGCAAAAACACTCCTGTCAAAGCTGGTGATTGGATTAAACAGATTGCTCCAATCCTGGGTGGCGGAGGAGGAGGCAGAGCCGACTTCGCACAAGCTGGAGGCAAAGATGCTTCCAAACTGCCTGAAGCGATGAAGGCATCTTTGGCATATATAGATGAGCTATTTAGAGCGATAGATATGTAGTGATTGCTGATTAGATGAGGGGAAATCCCTCATCATTGAGATATTTAAATTAAGGATATATTGTTGAGAAGTGAATCTAAACCAAGAAGAAAAAGAAAAGCCATGAAGTGCCATAAAGTGCCTGTTATCGGGGGTGCTTTAAAAGGCAAGATGATAGAAATACCTAGTGTCAATACTACACGAAGCTCAAAATCTATTCTGAGGGAATCTCTTTTTAATACACTACAGTATGATATTATCGGTGCAGATTTTATAGAGGTCTTTGCCGGAAGCGGATCTATTGCCTTAGAAGCAGTAAGTAGAGGAGCATCTCACGCATGGTGTATAGAGAGAAACAAAGATGTATTTGATATCCTAAAAGGCAATATAGAGAGATTGGCAGAGGATAAAATCACGCCTATTCTCGGTGACAGTTTTGATGAGTTTCCCAAAATTGCTGCCATGGTCTCAAAGGAGAGTGAGAGGGTATATTACTACTTTGACCCGCCGTTTTCTATAAGAGAAGGTATGGATGATATATATGACAAAACAGTATCTTTGATAGAGGGTATTGAGCCTGGCAGTTGTGAAGCAGTAATTATAGAGCATATGACAGCTATAGATATGCCGGATAAAATCGGCGATTTTGAACTGCAAAAGAGAAAGAAGTTCGGGAAGAGTTCGTTATCGTATTATAGATAAAATTGGTTATTGGTTATTGGTTATTGGTTATTGGTTATTGGTTATTGTAGTATATATAAAAGCTATATTATAGCATACAACTAATAACCAATATACTAATATACCAATACACTAAATTCAAGGATTATTAGGTGAAATTACAAAATAGAGTGCCGTATATAAGTATATTTATATTGATTTTTATATTTTTATTCTCTTATTTTGGACCATTTATTTATGATATTTCACCCTATGAGTTTCACAAAGATTTAATCCTTGCTCCACCAACACTTGAGCATCCAATGGGGTGTGACAGACTGGGTAGAGATATGCTCTCTCGTGTGATGCAGGGAGGTAGGCTCTCTTTGGCTATCGGTGTAGGCTCAGCGGTACTTGCTTCTTTGATAGGTCTTGTAATGGGTGCTACTGCCGGGTATTTTAGGGGGTGGTGGGATAAGAGTTTTGTTTTTATTGTAGATCTGTTTTTGACATTCCCTACTTTTTTCCTGCTACTAGCACTGGTCAGTTATATTTCAGCTTCATCTTTGATTTTGATTTTTGTTATATCAATTACAGGCTGGATGGGGACAGCGAGGCTTCTTAGAGCAGAGAGTTATAAAATAGCTTCTCAACCATATATCAAGATTTTAAAAATTGCCAAAGTGCCTACAAAAGTGATTATATTTAAATACTTTTTACCGCTTCTTGCTCCGATATTTTTTGTAAGTTTTACTTTTGGTGTCAGTGGTGCAATACTGGCTGAGAGTGGGCTTAGCTATCTGGGGCTTGGTATTACACCACCGGATATGAGCTGGGGTAGCATATTGAGTGACGGCAAGGGTGTGATGGAGATAGCCTGGTGGGTTAGCTTCTTTCCGGGACTAATGATATTTTTAGTTACTTTTTCACTGATACAGATATCTGATTGGTTACAGAGTAAAAAATAAATATATTTTTAATTTAGATTTTAATTATAAATTCGTATAATGAATTTATGAACAACTTAAACAGTGATAAAAAATTCCAATGCCCATCATGTGGGTATCCATTGCCGATATATTTTAAATATAGCAAACTAATCAGATGTCCATCGTGTGGCTCCAATGTATTTTTGGAAGATGATGCTGTCAAAGTGATGGGTAAATCATCAGTGCTTAGTGATGAGCCTTCACTTTTGAGCTTGCAAATTCCTATAGAGATAGAGGGTGTTGAATATACCCCTGTTGGGCATATACGATATAAAACCGGTATATATGCATGGGATGAGTGGTGGTGTATATCTGGCAAAGGAGGATACTGGATAAGTGTGGATGACGGAGATTATATTCTGGAAAAGCAGATAGATTACTCACTATCTACCAAAAATCCAGATGATTTTACTCTTGGTAAAGAGTTTGGCGAGTGGATTGTTACAGAAGTTGGTGAAAGTGAGTGCGAAGGCTTTGAAGGGGAGATACCTGAGCTTATACTTCCTGGAAAAAAATACAAATATGCTCATCTAAGTAGAAGTGACGGCTCTATGATGACAGTAGAGTTTGATGAAGAGGGGGCATATCTATATAGTGGCAAATGGATAGACCCTTATGAGATAAGGGTAAAAAGATGAAGCACTTTACTATCAAGTGTCCAAACTGCGGAGCTCCTCTAAATGTGCTTGGCGGTAGAAATATCCAAAGTGTTGTCTGTGAGTATTGTGGCAGTGTAATTGATTTGACTGATGATTATAAAATAGTTTCCAAATTTAGAAAAAGCACCTCTAAACTATTTCCTCTTGAGCTTGGAATGCAAGGGGATATCAATCATATCAAATTTACTGTAATAGGATATGTCGGATATGCCTCATCACCAAAAAGTAGAGTGGCTGAGTGGATAGATTTTGCTCTTCACTCTCCTATATATGGTTATGCCTGGCTTACCTATGAAAATGGAGTTTTTGTATTCTCTCGCCGTATAAGAAAAACTCCGGTAGCAAAAATCTGGCAGATGGACAAAGGTGACAGTTTCAAATTTGAAGGCAGGAAATACAGAGTATATGAGGGGTATCGCTCATATGTAGTCAGTGCCGGAGGCTCACTGACATATTTAGCCAAACAAGGAGATAGTATATACAGCATAGAGGCTATTTCACCTCCATATGGCATAGCTTATGAGCATAGCGAAGATGAGATAGAGTATTACAAGATGGAGTATATTCCATCAAAAGATATATATGAAAGTTTCGGTATCAAAGGCACCCCAAAAGAGGAAGGATTTAATGCTTTAAAGCCTTTTAAAGCTCCTATGGCATCATATATCAGCAAAGTAGCTTTTGTATTTTTTATTATTTCAATAATTGCAATATATATGTTGCATACAAAAGCATCAGGCAATTTGATACTGTATGATTATATCAAGTCAGCAAATTATCAAAAAGAGATAACAATATCTAAAACAGCTCCATATTTGACAGAAGTATATATAACTACTACTTTAAATAATACATATAGAGATTTTTCATTGAGTTTGTATGACAGCAGTAAAAATATTGTATATCAAAAGAGTTTTGAGATATCCTATTATCACGGATATGATGATGGGGAGTATTGGACTGAAGGAAGCAGAGTAGAAGATATATATATTCCCGTCAAAAAGAGTGGGAAGTATATATTAAATATAGTAGTTGCCGGATATAAAAGGGGAGATTTGATTAAGTTGGAGCTTATAGATGGAGTATTGAGAAGCAGATATTTTATCATTCTTGCTGTTTTGTCTTTGTTAGGAATGTTGGCTTATCCTTTTGCTTATCTCAAGAATAAGGGAGTTTTATGGGGAGATAGTGATGATGAGGATTAGAAGATGAAGATAGCAATACTTCTTTTTTATACAGTAGCTACAATTTGGGCCGGATATATGACACTGCATGATAGTGGCACACCTCAAAGCAGAGAATCATATACCAGTATAAGAGGTGGCAGTGTAGGCAGTTCCCACTCAAGAGGAGGTTATAGTTATGGAAAATGATATTAGTAGTATAATTTAAACAAATTACAGGAGGTAAAAGATGAGTGAGTTGGGTTTACAGTATTTGGTATCTACGGTTGTATATAGTGTGTTGGGATTTATTCTTTTTATTGTAGCAATGTATGTGGTAGAAAAAATCACTCCATTTTCAGTGACTAAAAAAGTAGTTCAAGAGGGTAATAATGCCGTAGCTATAGTGGTAGCTTCAATGGTAATAGCAATGGGGATAATTGTAGCTTCAGCAATACACTGAAAAATTGTTATTAAAGACTTATCCAAGCGTAGAAATAGATGATTTTATGAAAAAACTTTAGAAATAATTAAAAAAAATGGTAATTAATATATACAAGGCACAAAATTAAGTTAATGCTATGACTAATTGGTTATTTGCTTTGATTACTTATATATCAAAATTAGTGTTTTCGTATTTTGTGGCTTAAACAATACTCTCATTGATTTAATGCAATTTACTTTAGATATAGGACTAAAGTTCTGTATCTAAAATATAGAGTTTAAATTCTTCCTCATATGCTATGTTGTTCAATATATTTTTTGTATGCAAGTCAATTATTAAATAGTAATTACACCACTTTAGCTATAATTTAATTATGAAAAAGATTTATTATTTTATGACACTAATATTATTGTTTGTATTATTTGTTGCAGGGTGTTCTAGTAAAAAAGAGCCTCACTACAGAGGATATACCAGTGATGCCAGGCGTGCAGCTACGATGAGGTGCTATACAGTCAGGGGCAAAACATATCAGCCTACATATGTAAGAGTAGGGGATACCATGCGAGGTGTATCGAGCTGGTATGGACCCAATTTTCATGGCAAAATGACTAGTAGCGGTGAGAGATATAATATGTATGGTATGACTGCTGCTCACAAAACATGGCCTATGGATACTATGGTCAAAGTCGAAAATCTTGAAAATGGCAAAAGTGCTATTGTGCGTATCAATGACAGAGGTCCGTTTGTAAAAAGCAGAATACTTGACTGCTCTTATGCAGCAGGTAAAAAGATAGGCATAGATAAAAAAGGCACAGCTAGAGTAAAACTCACTGTGGTTGGATTTGCTGGTAAAGTTTATGATTTAGCTAAAGAAAGAGGTAAATCTCTTCCAAAAGTTAGACTTACAAATTTTGCAGTGCAAGTTGGTGCATTTAGACACATAGAGGGTGCTGAGATTTACAAGAGAAAATATGCCTCTTTAGTATGTCCGCCTAAAAATGTTATTATTCGCCAATTTAACGAAGGTGGTGCACCTCTATATAGAGTATGGGTAAAAGGATTTGATACCGAAGAGGAGGCTAGAGACTTTATAGATAAAGTCCCAGTTGAAGGTGGATTTATTATCCGCCCTGAATAAGAAAAGGAATTATATATGCTTAAATTGGCAAGAAAAACAAAAGAGACAGATATAATAGTGGGCTTGGAGATATATGGGAGTGGAGATAGCGATATAGATACAGGAATAGGCTTCTTTGACCATATGTTGGAGGCTCTATGTCGTCACTCGTGGACAGATATCAATATCAAATGCAAAGGTGATTTGCATATAGATATGCACCATAGTGTAGAGGATACTGCCATTGTATTGGGACAGATATTTGGAAAAGCTATCTATCCGGTCAAAGGCATAGAGAGATATGGAAATGCTACGGTAGTGATGGATGAAGCCAGTGTGAGCTGTGATATAGATTTAAGTAATAGAGCATATTTATATTATGATTTACCATTAGATGGCAAAATTGGGGATTTTGATGCGGAGCTTGTAGAGGAGTTTTTTAGAGCTTTTGCATTTAATATGCCAATGACTATGCATATAGTATGCAATAGAGGAAAAAACAGACACCATATAGCCGAAGCATCTTTCAAAGCATTGGCAGTGGCACTAAGAAGAGCATTGACTCCTAATGACAGAGCTGGTATTCCAAGCACAAAGGGGGTATTATGAGTATTGAATTGATTGTCATGGATGTAGATGGCACAATGACTGACGGCTCTATTATATATGGCGAGAGTGGCGAAGAGATGAAAGCATTTAATGTAAAAGATGGACTTGGAATCAGAAGCTGGGGAAGACTGGGTAGAAAATCTGCCATTATTACCGGTAGAGATTCTGCAATTGTCCAACGAAGAGCCAAAGAGTTAAAGATAGACTATATCAGGCAGGGAGTCAAAAATAAAGTAGAAGCACTGTTTGAGATAGCCGATATATGCAAATTGAGTATGACTCAGATAGCTGTCATAGGTGATGATTGGAATGATTATGAGATGATGCGAATAGCGGGGCTTACATTTGCACCTGCAGATGCTGTGGATGCTGTCAAATATATTGCTGATTATAAATTATCATCAAAAGGTGGCTCTGGAGCAGTCAGAGAGATGATAGATATACTTATTGATACAGAGGGCTTGAGTGAGGAGATGCGTAAATTATGGTCGGCAAGCTCGAACTGATACTTATAGCTATATTGCTTGTGGCAGTATCAATAGCATTGGATACTACTATCAAATCAGAAAAAAGCAATGACAAAGTCGAAGGTAACAGTATAGAGCTGACAGATGCCGAATTGGTGGAAGCAAATGCTACGGATAGACTAGATGACCTGAAAGCAAAATATGCTTATCAAAACAGAGGGGTATGGTATTTCAAAGATGTAAATTTGACTGCTACCGGTGTCAAAGAGTTGAGAGCTACCAAGGCCACAAGAGGCAAAAATTATTTTGAACTAACCGGAGATGTCTATATGCTCTCTGATGATGACTCTAAATACTGGGCAAACAGAGCTGTCTATTTGATTGACAAAAAAATATTTTATACCTTGGGTAGATTTAGAGCAGACAGAAACAATACGGTTGCAGTAGGAAAAAATTTTTATCATGACAAAACAAATGGATTCAGCAGAGCCGAAAAGGTGCATGGTATCTATCAAATGGCTTCAAAAGAGCTAAAGAGTCGTTAAATGAATGAGAGGATAATCTTATGAAAATGAAACTGTTGATAATGATTGCATTACTGTTTGGGATATTACACGCCGAACAGCTTGAGGTGACGGCTGACAAGTTTACTCATATAGAACAAGAGAACAAAGCGATATTTGAAGGACACGCCCACGCCATAAACGGAAAGAGCAGAGTAGATGCTGACAAATTTGTCATATATTTGGATAAAAACAACAAATCCAAAGAGTATCATGCAGTAGGTCATGTCAGATTTGAAATCATCAAACCAAATCAGCATGTAAAAGGCGAGTGTGACAATCTTATATACAAAGTGGCACAGGAGAGTTATCTGCTCAAGGGACACGCACATATAAAAGATTTGTTAAATGGTAGAGAGATGAGTGGAGATGAAGTATTTTTGGACAATTTGAAAAAAGAGGCAAAAGCAAAAAGCCTGAATCATAAACAACCGGTGAAATTTATATTTCAGATGAAAGATATCAAAGATACCACAAAAGGCAAAAAATGACACAGACCCCAAGAGTTTTGGATGCCGTATTTGAAAAGTCGGCACAGAGTATTAGAGATTCGGTAGATGAGAGTATGAGTGAGATAGTCTTTTTGGGGCGTTCAAATGTAGGTAAAAGCTCTACTATCAATCTACTGACAAACAGAAAAAATTTGGCAAAAAGTTCATCTACTCCAGGCAAAACACAATTAATCAATTTTTTTAATGTCAGATACAGATATGATGAGAGAGATTTTAATATACGTTTTGTGGATCTGCCCGGCTTTGGATATGCCAAAGTCTCAAAAAGTCTCAAAGAAGTATGGCAAAATAATCTCGTAGAGTATATAAAAAACAGAGTAGCTATCAGACTATTTATACATCTAAGAGATGCCAGACATCCTCATGCCAAAATAGATGATGATGTGCAGAAATATATCACCGAATTTATCAGAGCAGATCAGAGGTATTTGACTGTATTTACAAAGATAGATAAATTAAACCAAAAAGAAAAAAGTGCTTTAAAGCGAGAGTTTCCCGATGCAATATTTTTATCCGCTCTTAAAAAACAGGGTGCAGACAGACTGCATATAGAAATATTCAAAACAGTATTTGGAGATAACCCTTGATATCTATAGTCAAAGCAAAACTCAGTGATATTCCCAAGATGCAAAAGCTTGTGGAAAATGATGTAAAAGATGGAATAATCCTGCCAAGAAGTGATGATGAAGTAGCTACCAATATCCGAAGCTATGTATTGGCAAAAGATAATGACAAATTGATTGGATATGGTGCTTTGCATATACATTCACCATCACTTGCAGAGATACGCAGTCTAATTGTTGATAAAGATTACAGAGGGCAGGGCATAGGTATAGATATAGTCAATTTTTGTATAGAAGAAGCCAAAGAGCTGGGTATAGATAGTCTGTTGGTGCTGACATATCTACCTCAGTTTTTCCAAAAGATGGGCTTTGAAGAGATAGAAAAAACCGCAATTCCGGAGCATAAAATCTGGGCTGACTGTATCAAGTGTATTCATTTTCCAAAATGTGATGAAGTATCTTTGATACTAAAAATAGACGGAGACAAATAGCAGGTGAAGAGTGTATTGAAAAATCTTCTGAAGTGGGGATTTATGATACTGTTTGTACTGTATTACCCCACAATGATATCCATACATGTAACTTTGCCGTTGATGATAGGAATTGCAGGATATCTCATAATCAGAGGATTGGAGGGAGAAGGGTTTACATATATTATTATGCCTCTTCTTTATCTGTTGAATTTGGAGATAAATTTATCTTTGCCTATGATGTTGTCATTTTTTTCTGTATTGGTTTACTATCTGAGTATATATCATAGATTGATATTTTTGAAGCGGTGTCGCAGATGTATAGCTGTCATTTCAGTAATATTCATAGATTTGTTTTATCTGGGATTTATTCTGTTGTATGACTTTATATTCTCTACATTCAGTATAGATTTGGATTCAAATCTTGTATTTTCTCTGGTGATGGATATAGTAATGGCGGTTATAATATGAGATACAGATTGCTTTGGTTTATTTTTATACTGGTGTGGGGTTTGCTGGTAGTCAGACTCTATCATATCAGTATCAAATCCAATTACTACTATGAAAAACTTGCAAAAGAGAATATAGAGAGAAAAACATATATCAAGCCGGTAAGAGGAGAGATATTTGACAGTAAAGGCAACTAT
Organism: Nitratifractor sp.; assembly: GCA_015488535.1. Classification (GTDB taxonomy): domain Bacteria; phylum Campylobacterota; class Campylobacteria; order Campylobacterales; family Sulfurovaceae; genus Nitratifractor. Next base: position 16,589 of record WFNP01000008.1, on the reverse strand, counting down.
CTTGCAGTAAACAAGCTGGGCTTTTCCGTATCGATAGCTCCTCATATGAAAAAGAAAAAACTATCCGAAGTCATAGATTTATTAAAGAGCTATTTTCCTGATATCAATAAAACAGTTATGCAAAAAGTATATAAAAGATACAATTCACCATATAACTATAAATTTATCAAAGTAATAGATTTTATAGCATATAACGATATGATTAGATACTACTCTCAATTGGAGCCAAACCAGTATATACATATAGATACGGAGACAAAAAGATACTATCCATTTGGTGGATATGCAGCTCATATTGTAGGATATGTAGGACGCTCAAACAGAAAAGAGAATAAAAAAGACAAAGTAGTAGAGATAGTCGGCAAAACCGGCAAAAGTGGATTGGAGCTTTATTATAACAAGGTGCTTGAGGGGGAGCTAGGATATGTAATCAGCAAGGTTAATGCACGAAACAAAGAGTTGAAAGTCATTAAAAAAGTAGAACCGATAAGCAACCGTAATATAAAACTAAATCTTGATATGGATTTGCAACAGTATATATTCAAGATACTTGATAAAAGAGCTGCCGTTGTAGTAGTGATGACAGTAGATGGCAAAGTATTGGCAGCTGTAAGTAACCCAAGCTTCAATCCAAATCTCTTTGTGGGAGGTATCAGTGTCAAGAATTGGAGAGCATTACAAAACAATTTAGGACACCCATTTACTAATAAATTCATCAATGCAGTATATCCTCCAGGCTCAGTAATTAAAATGGGAGTTGCACTTGCTACATCGAGATTTGGGCATGGAGTGCTTGATGAGCATGAATTTTGTAAAGGCTATATCACTATAGACAAGAGTAAACACAAATTTAGATGCTGGTCAAGATGGGGGCATGGTGATGTAGATTTGAGAAAATCTATAAGAGAGAGTTGTGATGTATATTATTATGACAAGAGTTTGAAAATAGGTATAGACAATATATCCAAAACACTGCATCAGATAGGTCTTGGTGTGAAGACAGGGATAGATTTGCCAAGGGAATACAGAGGTATCATTCCAAACAAAGCATGGAAAAGAAAAAGATACAATCTGCCATGGTATAAAGGTGAAACTGTAATATGTGCAATAGGGCAGGGGTATGATAATGTAACACCTATGCAGATAGCCAGATATACAGCATTTATAGCTACAGGCAAACTGCCTACACCTATGCTTGCCAAAGAGGTGGCAGGTAAAAAGGTAAAACCTGTATTAAAAAGAATATGGTTTAACCCAAAGCATTTCAATACTATCAGAGAGGGTATGTATGATGTATGTAATGACAGGAGAGGAACTGCATACAAGACAATGAGCAAACTGCCTATTATAGTAGCCGGTAAGACAGGAACAGCACAGGTAGTTTCAATTCCTCAGGATATCAAAAAAAGAGTCAAAGAGAATGACTTGGCATATTTCAAAAAATCTCATGCATGGATTACTACATATGCACCATATAAACACCCTGAATATGTAATTACAGTATTGATGGAGCATGGTGGTCATGGTGGAAGCAGTGCAGGACCTATTGCGGCAAAGATATATAAATGGCTCTACTACAATGGATACTTTAAGCATCATCCTTTGCAAAAGGTCAGAGAGGAGTTGCAGAAATTGAAAGATATCAAAGAAGCCAAAGAGTTGGGGTTGGATACAAATGTATCACAATAGAGAAATTACACTTGCACTAAGCAGTTAAGTTACAAGAGTAGTAAATATAGTTACTGTAAAATCATTTAAAACATACAGCTTTACGATATCTACTTTTAGTGAGATGGTGGAATGAATGGATTGGAATTTGATATTTCTATTGTAAAAAAGGCTGTAGATATGGGATACACAGAGACAAAAGCAAGAATCAAGGAGATAGAAAATGTCATTATCAAATACTAAAAGAGGCGTATTGTTGCTAAATATGGGTGGACCGAGTAATATAGATGAAGTAGAGATGTTTTTGAGAAATATGTTTGCTGATAAGAATATCCTTCCTACCAATCCTCTTATGCGTAAAATTATAGGCAATATAATAGTCAAAAAGAGATTGCATGAGGCTCAGGAGAATTATAAAATACTTGGAGGTAAATCACCATTAAGAGATATTACTGAGAATTTATCCAAAAAAATAGCAGATAGATTGAATATACCTGTCCTTCCTGCTATGAGATATGTGCCACCTTTTGCAAAAGATGCTTTGGAAAAATTCAAAAGTGAAGCTATAGATGATTTGATACTCTTTCCTATGTATCCTCACTATTCTACTACAACAACACTATCATCTGTAGAAGATATCAAAGCAAATGCCAAAGAGATGGAGTATTATTCAAACTTTACAATAGTAGAGCCTTATTATAATGATGACAGATATATTGATATACAGTGCAGTAAAATTATAGAAGCTCTTGGAGACAAAGATGCCACTGAGTATGAGTTGATACTATCTGCTCACGGTTTGCCTGTGAGTATTATCAAAGCCGGTGACCCATATCAAAAGCAGATAGAGCATAATTGTTCACTTATTATTAAAAAACTGAATGAGAGGGGAATAGATTTTAAGAAGCATACACTTGCATATCAGTCAAAAGTAGGCAAAAGTGCATGGTTAGAGCCTAATTTGGCAGATATATTGAGAAATCCTGATAATTTGAAAGTATTGATATTTCCACTGTCATTTACCATAGATAATTCAGAGACTCTTTTTGAGTTGGATATAGAGCATAGAGAGATAGCCCAGAAAATTGGATATGATGATTATATAGTAGCAAAATGTCCCAATGATGATGAAGATTTTGTAAATTTTATATCCAGTGTAATTAATGAAGTCTCATGAAGTATATAGATAAGCCATATTTTCATGAAATAGAGATAAAACGCTCCAAATTTATAGCTCATATTGTGCCGTATAATATATTTGAGAGTTATAGAGCCAAATTGAGAGAAAAGAATCCAAAAGCTTCACATATAGTATATGCTTACAGAAGATTTGCAGACGGCAAAATTGAAGAGGCATTCAGTGATGATGGAGAGCCTAAAGGTTGTGCGGGTATGCCTTTGCTCAAAGTCTTGAGAGGATGGGAATTGGTAGAGAGTGCTGTTTTGATAGTAAGATATTTTGGAGGTATCAAGCTAGGTACCGGAGGGATGGTCAGAGCATATACCAAATCAGCCCAGGAGTTACTGCAAAATATCCCACTGACAGAGTATGTAAATAGAGAAGATATAACAATTACATCAGCTTATGATGAGATAAGAAAGATTGAGTATATCTGTAAAAACAGTGATATTGAAATAGTGTCCAGAGATTTCAAAAATAATAGTATAGTGTGGCAATTGCGAGGAAGCAGAGATAATTTACAAAAATTAAAAATAGAATAAGAGACCAAGTCCCAAATTGATTTGGGACTGTTTTAAAATAGTATAAAATTATCTCAAAGTATTTACAAATTTTTCTATTCTTCTGATACCTTCTCTGATAGTTACTATATTTGTGGCAAACGAGAATCTAAAATAACCTTCTGAGCCAAAACCTATACCCGGAACTACTGCCACACCGTATTTTTTTAATAATTCCTGAGAGAATTTCATTGAATCATTACTTATATCTTTAATATTTACAAAGAGATAAAATGCACCCTTTGGTTTTAGAACACTTACACCCTCTATCTCATTGAACAGTGCAGTGGCTTCATTGGCTCTGCTTTCAAAAGCCTGTCTCATTGTCTCTATCTCTTCATCTACTTCTCCCAAAAGTGCAGGAATAGCTGCTTTTTGAACTATAGAGCAGATATTTGATGTACTTTGTGACTGAAGAGCTGTCATTTTGGATACAAGCTCTATATTTGCAGATGCCAGATAACCAAATCTCCAGCCTGTCATGGCCACAGCTTTGCTCAATCCGTTTATGGTAACTGTTCTATTATACATATCTTCACTTACAGAGGCAGTAGATACAAACTCTGTGCCGTCATATAGAAGTTTTTCATACATCTCATCACTGGCTACTATAATATCTGTTCCTTTTAAAACATCTCCTAGTGCTTTTAATTCATCTGCTGTATATACAGAGCCTGTGGGATTGGACGGTGAATTTAAAAATAGTAGTTTTGTCTTATCTGTAATTGCAGCTTGTAACTGCTCTGGAGTCAATTTAAAGCTGTTTTTCTCATCTGTATGGACTATTACAGGTTTGGCACCTGCATATTTGACGAGTTCTGGATATGTTACCCAGTAAGGAGCCGGTATTATGACTTCATCTCCTTCATTCAAAAGAGCCTGAGTCAGATTGAAAAGAGATTGCTTGGCACCATTACTTACCAAGATTCCTTTTTTATCATATTTCAGACCATTGTCTTTTTCCAGCTTATATGCAATAGCATCTAATAATTCAGGGATACCCGCAACAGCCGTATATTTGGTAAAACCTTGATCTATAGCTTCTTTTGCAGCCCATTTAATCTTTTCTGGAGTATCAAAATCAGGCTCTCCTGCTGAGAAACTCAGTATATCTTTTCCCTCTTCTTTCAATTCTCTAGCCAAAGTGGATATCGCTATTGTCATAGATGGTGACAATCTTTTGATTTTTTCTGACAGCATTTTTATACCTTTTTTCCATATTATACTATACTTATAATATAAAGATGTTTTAAAGTATTATATTGATATTCAAAGGTAATTAAGATAAAGTATGTCATTATAGAATATACAAATCTGTGTATATAGTATTGTATTTCAAACCAGTTAAAGAGGAGGGGTATTTGAGTATCAAAATGCTAAAAACAGTATATACTTTACTGTTTATTATGCTATTAAGCGGAAGTGTAAATGCTTTTGAAATCACTAACATCCAACAAGCTATAAATATAGCCGGTAAACAAAGAATGTTTACTCAAAGGATGCTAAAAGATTATGGTATGCTTGGTCTTGGAGTTAGATTTGGCAATCCTGACAAAGATTTAAACAATACTATGAAAGAGTTTGAAGAGCATCTCAATGCTTTGGATAAATTTAGTAAAGACTCCAATATAAAAAAGAGTATAAAAAAGCAAAAAAATATATATGATAGTATCAAAACTCTACTTTTGGCTAAACCGACAAAAGATAATGCCAGTAAACTTCAGTATAAATTAGATACATTACTGAAAGTAGCTGATGATACTACCAAACTGTTTTCAGTAAAAGGTGGTAAAAAGTCAGGTAAAATAATAAATATCTCAGGCAGACAAAGAATGTTGTCTCAGAGAATGGCATCTTTGTATATGCTGAAAGTGTGGGGTATAGAGGATAAAAAATTTAAAAAGAAGATGGATGAGGCTATGAAACTGTTTGAAGATTCATTAAAAACTCTTAAAGCTTCTGACTTGAACAGTAAAGAGATTAACAATCTTCTCAATAGAGTTGAAAAGGATTACTCTTTCTTTAGAATAATGAATAAATCTTCAAGTAATTTTATTCCGTCTTTGATTTATAACAAATCAAATGAGATACTCAAAAATATGGACAAAGTGACAGAGTTGTATGCGTCACAAAAAATACAATAAGGAGAAAAAGATGCAGTTTTTTTTGAAAAGTATGGTGAAGGTGGTAGCAGTATCGTTGATGTTTGTAGGCTTCGTATCTGCCGGAAGAGGAGTCAATGACAAAGTGCAGGATATTATCAATATTGCAGGAAAGCAGAGAATGCTCTCTCAACGAATAGCTAAAGATTATCTCTACAAAGGCAAAGGTGTAGCCCAGGAAAAGGCTTCAAGAGAGTTGCAAAAGTCATTGCAGGAGTTTAGTAAAAATATAGATATTTTAAATAAAGATATCAATGATGAAGAGATTAAAAATCTGATAGCCTTTGTTCAAATGAGTGAAGATGAGCTTAAAGGTATAGTCAAAAAGCCATTCAATCTGAATAATGCCCAGTTACTGCTTGATCTTAGTGAATCCATGCTTGAGGGTAGTCAATATATTGTAGATAGTTTGAAGAAGAAATATAATCTTAAAAGTGCTGAAGTAATAGACAAAGCCGGACAGCAAAGAATGTTGGCTCAGAGGATAGCCAAATATTATATAGCATATCAGTTGGGTATCAAAGATAAAAACACTGTAGAACAAACCAGAAAGGCTGTAGAGCAGTTTAGTAAAAACAATCAGTTCATTATGAGCTACAAAGATAATACACCGGCTATAAACGAAGAGCTTCATCAGGTAAACAAACTGTGGAAAATAGTGCATAAATTTTATCTAAATATAGAAAAAGGCGGATTGCCTCTTATCGTTTATAATACCACAAATGATATTACCAGAAAGATGGATTCTGTTGTTAAAATGTATGTAAAACTTTATGAGCATTAATTAGGAGATATGATGAAAAAAGTCACTCTGATAGTCTTATTTATGATATTTTCTCTACAGAGTATAAATGCATCTACAAGAGCAGATGTAAATATACTTGAAGCTACAGAGCATATCAGATATCTTAGCCAGGAGTTGGTGGCAAAGTATCTCTATTTTTATGCCAATCCCCAAAAGATATATTTGAAGAGGGATTTGGATAAAGACCTTGATAAGCTTGTCTCTGATATACGGACTATTGCTATCACTACGAATAATCAGGATACCAAAGATATGTTGGAGTTTCTTACATACAGTAAAAATGAATTGGAAAAACTGCTTGCAAAGAAACCTAGTAAAGATATAGCTCTTCAGATGCTAGATTACAGTGAAACACTTTTAGAGGGTGCAAACAATATAGCCAAACAATACAAATATGTATATTCAGACAGTGACAAGATGTTTTTAGACAGTAAAAACTTTATTTTTTATCTTGAAAGAGTACTCAAGTATTACATGGCAGAGGGCTTGGGATTATCATCTCCTTTGATTAAAAAACAGATGCAAGAGTCTATCAAAGGTGCAGATGAAAAATTGGCTGAAATCCAAAATTATAAGAGCTATCCTGAAACTCTTTTGAAAAGTAGAAAAGAGTTGATTGGGTATTGGAATACAAATAAAGCACTTATAGACAAAAACAATAAACTGTTTGTATCCAATATTATGGTATTGACAGATGATAAATTGGAAAAAATAACTGATTTATTTGTCATTTATCATAGTAAAAACCAATAATTAAAGGGGTCTAAATTGAGAAAAAACAACCAGAAAATATTGCTTGCACTCCTTATTATAGTGATATTGGCAATAGTAGGTGCATTGGGATACTTTGGCTTTAACTCTTTTCAGAAATATAATCTCCAAAGAGGAGAACTAAAGAGATTTGACCTTATAAATGAGAGTAACAAACTCTCTATATTGATAGGTAAAGAGAGAAAATTAAGCTCTATGTTTATTAGTGGTTCTTCTGCAGTAACACTATCCAAGCTTAAGAAACACAGAGAATTGGTAGATAATGAGCTACAGAAATTTTCCAATAATTTAAGTAAATACAGTGAATATAGAGATGAAGTAAAAAATATAAACAATATAAAAAATAATCTTAAAGCAGTCAGAACAAAAATAGAGACTATAAGTCAAGATTATATTGATATATTCAATAATGAGTTTCAGGATAAAATATTAAATAGACTCTCTCTTATCCAGGAAAAAATTATAAAAGCTCTTAAGCGAAAAGATATCTCTGAGAGTTTGGAGTATAGTCACAAATTACAAAATCTGTATAACACTCAAGAGCTTGAAAGAAGTCTTATAGGATTTTTTATCGGCAGTTCAAAGAGTTTGCAAGATGCTGATTTAAAGCTGTGGGATTCTTTGATAGCAAATGATGTGCTTCCTTTGGTTTCAGAAGTACATAATGATGGAATTGAGCATAAATTAAGAAAAATTCTGGATATTGAAAAATTTGAGAACTCTATAAATCGTTATAGAGAATCATTTATTGCCGGAATAATGAATGGAACTTATCCCATAACACTGAAACAGTGGTATTCTGTGACAGATGCACGACTTGATAAACTCAAGAGTGCAGAAAAGATAATAGATACTTCACTAACAGGTATCATTTCAAGTAAAATGGAGAGCTTGAATAATCAATGGATACTATTTGTCTCCGGTGCTGGACTATTGCTCTTGGTAGATATTATATTGATAGTATTTTTCTATCATGTAAGTAAAGAGTCTAAAATTCTTGAAGATGCACTTAAAAATATTGAGATAGATTTGAGTCCCCAAAGAAAAAAAGAGTTGTTAAATGCTGTAGGCAAAAGAGATATGGCATCCATTTATAGATTGTTAGCTGAGACTATTAAAGAGGCAAACCAGGCAAAAGACCTTTTTTTGGCAAATATGTCACATGAAATCAGAACACCTCTTAATGGTATCGTAGGATTTACACAATTATTAAAAAGCACAAATTTGACACCTGATCAGGCTGAATTTATATCTGTTATTGAAAGCAGTTCTGATAACCTTCTTGCGATTGTTAATGATATTTTGGATCTTTCCAAAATCAATGCCGACAAGATTGAGCTTGAGAGTATTCCATTTAATGCAATAGAGAAATTTGAAGATGCAGTAGAGTCATATGGTGCAAAAGCTGCTCAGAAAAATATAGAATTTAGTGTATTTGTTGATCCGGCATTACCCAAGACATTGATAGGAGACCCTACAAAAATATCTCAGGTCATAGTAAACCTTATTAGTAATGCTATCAAATTCACAAGTCAAAATGGTGAAGTTGATGTTATTATAGAGATGCAACAAGAGAGTTCAGTAGATGCGACAGTCTATTTTGCTGTCAAAGATACAGGTATCGGTATTACAGAAGAGCAAAAAGGTAAAATTTTTGAAGCATTTGCCCAGGCAGATGCAGGAACTAGCAGAAAGTATGGTGGTACCGGACTTGGATTGGCAATTTCTAGTAAACTTGTAGAGCTTATGGGTGGTAAACTGGATATTGACAGTACGCCAGGAGAAGGTTCAACATTTTTCTTCACACTGACACTTCAAAAAGGTGAAGACAATGAGAAGAATTTGGAAGATTTCTCAGATGTAGATACCGGTTTGCTTCTTACAAATCGTAAGCAACAGATGAGAACATGTGATAAAAATTTACAAAAATATGTAGAGTATCTGGGTGCAAAATTTTCACCTGTATATAATGATGATTTGTTTGAATTGAAAGAAAAACCACCTAAAATACTCTTTATAGATTATATGTTTATCAAAGATGTTTCTACATTAAAACAGTATTTCTCTTTGGATACTAGAATAGTATTAATAACTACAGGTGAATCCAAAGAAGAGTTAGAGAGTGTAAGAGATAGATTACAAAAAATTATATACAAGCCTGTCAATTTCTCCAAGACATACAGAGCATTTGAAAGTTATAGAAGTCCTAAAAAGATAGAAGAAGTCAAGACAGAGACAGAAAAGCCTTTTGAGGAGATGAAGATTTTGGTGGCAGAGGATAATCCTATCAACCAAAAGCTGATAAGAACCACACTTGAAAAGTTTGGAATAGATGTAACTCTTGCATCAAATGGTCAAGAGGCATTTGATTTGAGAAAGCAGAATGATTATGATTTGATTTTTATGGATATACAGATGCCGGTGATGAATGGATTGGAAGCTACAAGTGAAATATTGCATTATGAAGAGGTAAATCATCTCAATCATATTCCAATTATTGCATTGACGGCAAATGCATTAACAGGTGACAGAGAAAAATATATGGAAGCCGGGATGGATAACTATATTTCAAAACCTATAAATATCCCAGAGTTGAAAAATCTTATATCTTCATATAACAAATCTATACATCATACTCACAAAGAGGAGAATGATGATTCTAAAATAATAGATACAAAGCCTCTGCAAGAGCCTGAAAGAGTGGTAGTCAATACTGAATCTATCAAAGAAGAACCAAAAGAAGAGAAGCCTCAATCATCTGAAAAAGAGAGTAAGATATCAGACAGTGTATCTGACAAAAAGCTTGAAGTAGTATTATTTAACAAAGCTAAAATGCTCTCTAAGAATTTTGTAAAAGTTCTGGAAAGATTGGGAATACACTCTAAAGTTGTAGGTAGTGAAGATGAGTTGATAGAGGCTATTGATGAGGGTGATATAGATTATGTATTGATAGATTATGGTCTGCTTGGTGATGAAGAGTGTATGATTATAGAGGGCATAGATGAGATGGGTATAAAACCGTATCTTTTGATACGAAATGATGTTAAAGATACAGATTTGTGTGCTGATGTAATAAATATAACCAACTTTATGTCAGAAGTCAAAAATAAAATTCTCTAAGTAAAATCTCCAGTTTATGGGAATTTATTCCCATAAACTACTATATTATTTCTCTTTTCTAATGCAACATAGGTAGTATATATAAAAATATCTTCAAGATATAATTTTATCAACTCATATAAAGGAGAGATATTATGTCATATATAAATGTAGTATGTCCAAACTGTTTGAAGACAAACAGATTACCCAAAAAAGATAGTTATTCAAAAGCCAACTGTGGAAACTGTAAGTATTCTTTGCTTGATAATCATCCTGTAGAAGTAGATGCTTCACAGATGGCACATTTTTTAAATAACAGCTCTTTGCCTATTGTTGTCGATTTTTGGGCTCCATGGTGTGGTCCTTGTAGAATGATGGCACCGGCATTTGAACAGGCAGCTGAAAATATGCCTTTGAAAGCGCAATTTTTGAAAGTAAATACTGAGCAGAATCAACACTTGGGTGCAAAATATGGTATTAGGTCAATACCTACTATGATACTTTTTAAAGATGGTAAAGAGATTGACAGAGTTAGTGGAGCCTTGAGTGCTCCACAGATAATGCAGTGGATATCTCAACACAGTTGATATCTATAAACATTAAGACGGTATATCGCCGTCTTTATCCTCTTTGCAATATTTCATAATATCTTCTCTGTCATCAGATAGTTTGTTTTCCTGAGCTTCTTCCAACTCCTCTTCCATCCATTTTTGCATCATTCCAAGTTGCATACCGATTAAATCTATATCTCTTTTTTTTGCCAAAGGTGAAGGTAGCCATACAGCTTTGAAATTATCCATTGTGGATTTATTGACACTGTTTATCAGATATTCTGCATACTCTCTGGTTGAGTTTGCTTCAAATGTTTCACCTGTCTCATCATTATAGATTTTAATAATAAATCCATCAGGTTCTACACTTACAATCTCAGCAGTTATTGTAAGCAGTGAGCCTTCATACTCTTCATCTTCAAACATAGTTATCTCCTTGTTTATTTATCCAAATATTGTTTTGGCTATATTAGAGAAGTAGTAACTGCCAAGTCCTACTATCAATCCCCATACAATAGATGCAAAAAAATTCAAAATAATAAATTTCTTTAAATCATATCGTGATAATCCCATTATGATAGGTACAAGAGTTTTGACTCCATATATATATTTTTGTATAAATACAGCCAACCAGCCATATTTTCTCATCAATAAATTTGTATATGCAATTTTACGGCGATGTTTTTTCATATACTTCATTACTTCTTTTTTATTGATTTGTGACATATAAAACAAAAATGTATCACCTGCAAAATTACTGACAGTAGCTATAAAAATAGATGTTGTAATATCCATTTTGCCTATGGCTGAGAGTATCCCTGCACCTATCAATGCCAACATACCGCCACCAAATGAGTAAAAAGCCAGAATAAGATATCCGTAAGTGGATAAATTTTGGATTATATGTTCCAAAGATATCCTTTAGTTACCAAAACTGTATTTTATACCAAAGTTACCGAGAATATAATCTCCGTCATCACCTGCATAATCCCATTTTCCTTCGGCTACAAGTGAAAAATCACCTCTCATTTGATACTCTATACCACCTCCAAGAGTAGCAAACATACCATCATCTTCACCCCCTTGTTCATTATTGAAAAACTGCACACCTGCACCAAGCAATACAAAAGGAGTCAAATCACTTTCATTATCTGCATACCACAGCAGATTTCCTCCAAATCTGGCTACATTTGTATGACCTGCACCATTGACATAATCTGTATTTCCACTGTAATCAATTGCAAATTGAATAGCATCTATATCCCATGGACTATATGTATCTCTGTTGTATTGATATCTGAAGCCAAGATTCCAGTTATCATCGAGATGTGAACCACTGCTGTTTAGAACGAAACCACCGACTGTTTCGACTGAATGAGTGTATAATGCATGGTCTGCTGCTTGAAGATAAGCTACTGCAAACATTGAGAATATAATCTTTTTCACACTTTACTCCTGTATATTAAGGAAATTTAACAAGAGTATAGCACATTAATACTTTTTAATATATAAAAATATTAAAATTAAAACTCCTTCAATTTTGACAGATTTTTCAGTGAGTATGATTTTTTGATTATATATCTGACTTTATAGTATATATAATCATAATTGACTGCACCAAAAAATCTGCTGTCTGTTGAATTGTCTCTGAAATCTCCCATCATAAAATACTCATGAGGAGCGAGTGTTGTTTTTGGATAATCGATTAACTCTCTTGGAGCATAAACTCTGCTGTCATGAACAATATCATAATATTTTCTGTAAGGATTTACAAGCCAGTATCCATCATCTCTTTTGATTGTCTTTAAGGCATTTTTAATGGCAAAATAAAGTGTAGCAGTAGAGTTACTCTCTATTTGAAGATATAGATTTTTATTATGCTCAAACAGGGTGTCTTTTGGTAGGGCTATACATCTTTTGATATATAATCTCTTATCCAACGGATGTCTAAATGCCAATAAATCCCCTCTGTGAATACCTTTTTCATTACTGTATATATGTTTATCAATATAAAAGAAAAACGATGGAATATGAATACCTACAGAGAAATTATCCACAATTACAATATCTCCGGCAATCAGAGAATAATTCATACTGTTTTCACTGATTTTGTATATTCTTATAAAACTCAGTAGTAGTATTAGAAACAATAAAATAGATAAATTCCTTCTCATATAAACCTTTATAAGTATATTTTATCTCTAAATTTGTGATATAAGTCAATTAAATTTCAATAATTATATGCTACAATACCTTGTAATTCAACAAACTTTATAAGGAGAACTAATGAAAAAGATTGCATTAACAATGATTTTTGCAGGTGCTACACTAATGGCGGCTGATGGTGCTGCTCTATTTGCTAAATGTGCAGGATGCCATGGTCAAAAAGGTGAGAAAGCTGCTCTAGGAAAGTCTGCACATATTGGTGGATTGGATGCTGCTACTATTGTAAAAGACCTAGAAGGTTACAAAGCAGGTACTCTTAACAAGCATGGTATGGGTGGAGTTATGAAAGGTCAAGTTGCTTCTCTTAGCGAAGATGATATGAAAGCTCTTGCAGATTATATCAGCAAACTTAAGTAATTTATAATTTCTTAGCGGATGCCGTCGGGCTTCCGCACCCAACTTTCTATTACATAACCTTATATGTTAAATCCAACTAATACTTTTACTGTTTCCAATGAACTCTTTATAGAAAATCTGGGAGATGGAATAGTCATTTTAAATGAAAAGAGTGGTGAATATTTTGCTCTTGAAGGTATAAGTCTTGAAATATGGGAACTTATTACACAAAAAAATATGAGTTTTTTGGAAATAGTAGAATATATCATATCTGTTTATGAGATTGATGAAAAGATTGTTTATAGTGATGTAGAGGATTTTATAATTAATCTTATAAAAAATGAACTGATTGAAAAAGTAAATTTATAAGAGCAGGAGAGAAATTCCCCTGCTCATTTTTTATTACTTCATCATCTCATCAAGTATCTCTTCTGGCACTTGATCAAAGTTGAGATATCTATATACTTTATCTCTATTCTCATCTGTAATTTTTCTATTTACAATCTCAAGATACTCCTCTTTTGTAGGAATTTTACCAAGAAGTGCAGCTACTGCGGCAACTTCGGCTGAACCCAAATAGACTTTGGCATCTTTTCCTAATCTGTTATCAAAGTTTCTTGTAGATGTAGAGAATACTGTTGCACCATCTCTAACTCTGGCTTGGTTACCCATACACAATGAACAACCCGGAATCTCTATTCTTGCTCCTGCTGTTCCAAAGATTGAGAAGTAACCCTCTTCAATTAACTCTTTTTCATCCATTTTGGTTGGAGGTGCAATCCACAGTCTTGTATTTACCGGACCTTCACCTTTTAGCACTTCGCCCAATGCTCTAAATAGACCAATATTTGTCATACAGCTACCAACAAAAACTTCATCAATTTTATGTGGTCTGTTTTCATCTGCCAATACTTCACTAAGTGTGGCTACATCATCAGGGTCATTTGGACAAGCAACAATTGGCTCAGTAATCTCATTCAGGTCAATTTCAATTACTGCTGCATACTCTGCGTCTTCATCTCTCTCCATCAATTCTGGATTTTCTAACCACGCTTTCATTTTATCTATTCTTCTTTGAATAGTTCTCTTATCCTCATACCCCTCTTCTATCATCTTTTCTAATAGAGTAATATTTGAGCGAAGATACTCAATAATAGGCTCTTTATCCAATTTTACAGTACAAGCAGCTGCACTTCTTTCTGCTGAAGCATCAGATAACTCAAATGCTTGTTCTACTTTTAGATGCTCTAAGCCTTCAATCTCTAAAATTCTACCGGCAAATACATTCTTTTTATTTTTCTTTTCTACTGTAAGCAGACCATCTTTTATAGCTTGATAAGGGATAGCATTTACCAAATCTCTGAGTGTGATACCCGGTTGCATTTCACCTTTGAATTTAACCAAAACAGACTCTGGCATATTAAGAGGCATCATACCAGTAACTGCGGCAAATGCCACAAGTCCAGAGCCTGCAGGGAAACTGATACCTATTGGGAATCTTGTATGGCTATCTCCACCAGTTCCTACTGTATCAGGTAGAGTCATTCTATTTAGCCAACTGTGAATTACTCCATCACCAGGTCTTAAAATTACTCCACCTCTACTTGTCCAAAATGGTGGTAGTGTGTGTTGAAGTTCCACATCAGTAGGTTTTGGATAAGCTGCTGTATGGCAAAATGACTGCATTACCAAATCAGCACCGAAGCTAAGAGCCGCCAACTCTTTAATCTCATCTCTTGTCATAGGTCCAGTAGTATCTTGACTACCAACAGTAGTAACAACCGGCTCTACATACATCCCCGCTCTTACTCCATCCATACCACACGCTTTACCTACCATTTTTTGAGCAAGTGTATAGCCTTTTCCGCTGTCTTCTGGCTGCTCTGGAGTAGCAAATACATCACTATGACCAAGTCCAAGTGCTTCTCTTGCTTTATTTGTAAGTCCTTTACCAATAATTAGAGGAATTCTTCCTCCTGCTCTCATCTCATCTGGCAGAGTATTTGGCTCAAGTTTAAATTCACTTACAACTTCACCATTTTTATAAATTTTACCCTCATACGGTTTTAAAACAATCTCATCACCCATCTCTAAGGCATCAACAGGAGCTTGAATAGGCAAACATCCGCTATCTTCTGCTGTATTGAAGAAGATTGGAGCAATGATTGAGCCAATTACAACTCCACCGGTTCTTTTGTTTGGCACACCCGGAATATCATGCCCAAAATGCCATTGAACAGAGTTGATACCAGATTTTCTGGAGCTTCCAGTTCCTACAACATCACCAACATAGGCTAAATCATTACCTTTTTTCTTGAGTTCAGCAATTGTTTCAAGAGGATTATCCATTTTTGCTGCCAACATTGAATTAGCGTGTAGAGGGATATCACTTCTTGTAAATGCTTCACTTGCTGGAGACAAATCATCTGTATTTGTTTCACCAGGTACTTTAAATACTGTAAGTTTCATCTCTTCTGGAAGAGGGTCTCTATTTAGGAACCATTCAGCATTTGCCCAAGACTCTATTACCTCTTTTGCAAAGCTGTTACCCTCATCCATCAAATCTTTTACATCATTAAAAGCATCATATACAAGGATAGTCTTTTTGAGTTGGTCAGCTGCTGCTTGAGCTACCTCTACATGTTGGCTTTTTAGTGCCTCTACCAAAGGTCCTACATTATATCCACCAAGCATTGAGCCAAGTATTTCAATAGCATCAACTGCATGAATTGCTTTACAGTGTGCATCACCTGTAACAATAGCATTCAAAAATGCTGCTTTTACATAAGCTGCATCATCAACCCCCGGATTTACATGATTTTTTAGTAAATCAAGTAGATACTCCTCCTCTGGAATAGGGTCTTGTTTTAGTAACTCTACCAATTCAGCTGTCTGCTGTGCTGTTAAAGGTAATGGTGGTACACCAAGTTCAGCTCTCTCTTGCGTATGTTTTTTATAATCTTCAATCAAAGACATTAAATTCTCCCTCTTAGGTTTTTTGGTAACACGATTTTAGCTAAATGAGGATTTGGATAGTTTGAAAAATATAAATGGTTTAAATCATAGAGATAAGTTGTAACGAGAGGTTACAGAGTTGGGCATTGGGCATTGGGCATTGGGCATTGGGCATTGGGCATTGGGCATTGGGCATTGGGCATTGGGCATTGGGCATTGGGCATTGGGCATTGGGCATTGGGCATTGGGCATTGGGCATTGGGCATTGGGCATTGG
>WFNP01000007.1 GCA_015488535.1 Nitratifractor sp. | reverse complement strand
GTTATACTAATAGGTATATCAAGTCTATCTTTGTATCCGATGGAAAAGGTAGTTATAAACAATAATACAGATGCTATAAAAGCTATGGGTGTTCAGATGTCACATATGAGACATCTGCTTGAGATTTATTCTCTTATAGGCACAGGTGTTACATACAAAGACCCTGAAAAACGATTAAATATGATGATTAAAAATTACGAAAAGACAATTAAACTGATATCTGATAAATATAAAAAAGATAAAGTTGTTCAAAAAGATGTAGCAAAAGCCCAAAAAGCCTGGAAACCTCTAAAAATTGAATTAAACAAGGCACTTTCTGGAAAAGAGAGTGAAGAAGAGCTTAAAAAAGGGGCTATGTTTGTCCATAATAATATAAGAAATGTAATTAAAGAGATGGAAAATATCAAAAACCATTTTGTCGAAATTAATGGCTCAAAAGATATCAAAGAGTTAAATGCGGCTATAGAGGTAGCAGCATCGGCTAGGCGTTTGTCTGCACACTATATGATGAAGATGTGGAAATTGCCTGACCCTACCATAGAAAAACACTGGAACAAAGGTGTAGAGATATTCAAAAAATCACTTGATATACTGGCTAAAAGTAAATTTATAAAAAATCCGGAGTTTAAAAAGCAGTGGAATACAGCTGATAAGTCTTTGAAATATATACTCTTTGTCAATAAATCCAAAAACAAATATATGCCGGTTATTGTACAGGATAGAGCAGACAAGGCATACAACGCAGGTATAAAAATGGCTGAGTATGTTTTAAATAGTAAATAGTGTAATACTATTATACCGCTTCTATATAAAGCGGTATTTCTACACTAATTTAATTTAAATCCGATTATTTTTCTCCTTTTTAAGCAAAATCTACTATTTTTTGATACAATCGCCAAAATTCGATATATCTATATAAGGAACAGTTATGGGAAATTTTCACTTTATCAAAGATGAGATGTTGGTTCATATTCCGGTTTGCACTCATGCAGATCCAAAAAAAATATTGGTTGTAGGCGGATGTGATAATATTAAAAATGAGCTTGGCAAATATAATATATTTGATGAGGTAGTTCACATAGATAAAGATGTCGCCAAAGAATCATTACTATCCATGGAGGGTAAAAAGTTTGATGTAGCAATAGTGGCAGATGAGAGCTTTGCAACTGACAGAGAGTTTTGGATAGAGCTTACCAAAAGATTGAACGATAAAGGATTGGTAAGCTCTGTATCTCCTGATATAGTGTTGGATATGGACAGAAGTAAAGAGAGCTACAAGATGCTTGGAGCCATATATGGTATTGTGATGCCATACAGATATGAAAAAGAGGGTGCAGACAGATTGGAGTGTGGATATATGACACTATGCAGTAGATTTTACCACCCTACAGCCGATATCAATCTCCAAAGAGCAGATTTGACAGATGGTTTCAGATACTACAACAGCGATATAGCAGTATCAGCATTTCAGATGCCTACATTTATATTCAAAGAGTATTTGGGGATTATTAAAAGGTGAGAGCGTTTGACAAAGCCATAGCCCTCACCGGCGGTATCGGCACAGGTAAAAGCAGTGCATCTGCCATATTGTCTCTGTATGGTTTCAGAGTAATAGATGCTGACAAAGTAGCCCATGAAGTTTTGGATAGTAAATCTTTACAGATAGCAAAAACTTTTGGCAAAGAGTATCTCAGTGATGATGGCAGAGTAGATAGAAAAGCACTGGGTAGATTGGTTTTTTCTGATACAGATGCCAGAAAAGAGTTGGAAGCTATTGTTCATCCTGCTATATTCTTTGAGATAGAGAGATTGTCTCTTGAGCAGGAGAAGCTGGGTAAGCCATATATTGTGGATATTCCTCTTTTTTATGAAAGAGCTACATATCCGATTGCAAGAGTTGTCACAGTATATGCTCCAAGAGAGCTTCAGATCTCCAGAGTGATGAAAAGAGATAGTATCAGTGAAGATGAAGCTGTTGCAAGAATAGAGGCTCAGATGGATATAGAGACAAAAAGAGAAAAAGCAGATTGGGTGATTGATAACAGTGGCTCTTTGGCTCAGCTTCAGAGTGAGTGTGAGAGAGTCAAAGATGAGATATTGAAATCTTTTTGATAATCAAGGAGTATAGTATGTCAGCACTTGTGGAGTTTGCAATGTTTCCTACAGACAAAGGCGAATCAAAAAGCTCTTTTGTCGCTAGAGTATTGGATATCGTTGATAAAAGCGGATTGGATTATGCCTTTACTCCTATGGGGACAATAATAGAGGGTGAGAGTGTATCTGATATATTCAGAGTGATAGAAGATGCCTATGCCGAGCTTGGAGAGGATTGCTCCAGAATTTACAGTGTAATCAAAATAGATTACAGAAAAGGTCCTGTAGGCAGACTCAAAAAAAAGGTATCCTCCGTAGAAGAGAAACTTGGCAGGAAGCTTAGCAGTTAGCTTGGATATAATGTCATATTCATAATTACCGGAGTAGAGATATGTGTGCTGAGAGAATGCAAAGAATTATTATAGCTATTGTATTGGGATTTTCTATGGGTATTGCTGCCACAGGTATTACAGAGGCAGGTTCCCAAGGTCTGCAGATAGCTTTTTTGATACAGTTGATATTGATAATAGCACTGTTGGTAGGGGGATTTACAGGGTTTTGTCCCTCTTTAGTATTGTTGAAGCAGTTTTTGCCGTCATGTAAAGAAGAGGAGAAGTAGTAGATGCAAGAGAAAGTCAGTTATAAAGATGCCGGAGTAGATATAGATGCTGGTAACAGTTTTGTAGAAGCGATAAAAGAGGATGTTAAATCTACATTTGACAGTAATGTTATTGGAGGTATAGGCTCATTTGCCGGAGCCTATGCTCTGCCTACAGGATACAGTGAGCCTGTAATACTCTCTGCTACAGATGGTGTAGGAACCAAGCTCAAATTGGCTATTGAGAGTGGCAAACTTGATACCGTGGGTATAGACTTGGTAGCTATGTGCGTAAATGATTTGATTTGTAATTTTGGAACACCTATGTTTTTTTTGGATTATTATGCTACCGGAAAACTTGAACCCCAAGATGCCAAATCGGTAGTAGGTGGTATAGCCGAAGGGTGTCGCAGGTCAGAGTGTGCCTTGATTGGTGGTGAGACTGCCGAGATGCCCGGAATGTATTCTGAAAAAGATTTTGATTTGGCAGGTTTTGCCGTAGGTATTGCTGAAAGAGGCGAGATGGACAGAGTCAGCAAGGTAAAAACCGGTCAGATACTTGTAGCACTTCCAAGCAGTGGTATCCACTCAAATGGATATTCACTTGTTAGAAAACTGCTTTTTGACAAACTCGGAATGAGTATGGATGAGAAGTTTGAAGAGAATAGCTTAATAGATATACTCTTAGAGCCTACAAGAATATATGTAAAAGAGTTTAAAGAGTGCAAAGATGATATTGTAGCACTTGCCCATATTACCGGTGGAGGTATTGTAGAAAATCTCCCAAGAGTATTACCGGATAATATAAATGCAATAGTAGATAGAAGTAAAATCAAAACTCTGCCTATATTTGATTTTATCTCTCAGTATGTGGACACTGAAGAGATGTATCGCACATTTAATATGGGTGTGGGTATGGTATGGATAGTGGAAGCAGATAGTGTAGATAGAGTTTTGGAGAAAACAGACGGCTATATTATAGGCGAATTGGTTGCAGGTGACGGTAAGGTTACACTGATATAAGCTTTTAGGCTACTGGTATAGCCACAGTAGCCACTGCCCCTTTTGAATCTTTTCTGTTTTTGAGTTCTACAGTAGCTCCGATGGAATCAGCTGCACTTTTTACAAGAAATAGTCCCAATCCTGTGCCGGGTGATTCTTTGCTTCTTTTAAAAGGACTAAAGAGATCCAATCCCTCCTCTATACCGGGTCCTTCATCTCTGATTTTGATATAAAAATAGTTATCGTGTATATAACTGCTGATTTTTAATTCACTCTCCTTTGGAGAAAATCTCAGTGCATTTTGGACAAGGTTTCTAAAAATCTGCTCTAAAAGCAAAGGCTGAATATTTATTTCAAATGATTCAGGAGTAAATGTATATTTTATATCCTTATTCTGCTCTTTTGCCAATAATCTATACTCTTCACTCTTTTTGATTAAAAAAGAGATGATATCTATTTTTATACTTTTATCAAATTGAGCCCCTTCTGCTCTGCCAAATTCTAAAATAGATGTAACTGTTCTGTTCATATTGTCAATTGTGGATACTGTCTCTTTTAAGGCATCTTTACACTCGTTGAGTGATGGATTTTTTCTGATTAGAGATAATTGACACTTTGATTTCATTACAGCCAGTGGCGTTTTCATCTCATGTGCTGCTCCAATAAAAAGCTCTTTTTTGTATCTTAAAAAACTGTTTATTTTTGCTATCAATTGATTGATTGAGCGACCCAAAGGTCTAAACTCATGAGGTATCTCATTCAAATCCATTGGAGCAAGCATATTTTCATTCATCTTTGCCAGTTTTTCTGAAAAGTATTTGATAGGAGACAGAAGCATTCCGGATAAAATAAAAGCATAAAGCACTATTATAAGCATCATGGCAATAGTAAGCATTATGATACTTTGAAGCACTTTTTTTTGCATTTTGATTTGTGTTGTGATATCTTTTTTCAAAACCAGATATTTCTCTTTGCCAAAGTCATAAGGGAAATAACCTTGCAGATATATTCTGTTGTTTTGTTTAATTTTTCTGATATATGCAGGTCTGTGATTGGAATGCTCTATATGTCTGATATGGGCATCTATTTGAAGAGTGTATTCCAGTAGATTGTGGTTTTTTTTCAACTCTTTGTCCAGATTGTGATATTTGGCAAAGAGATATCGAGACTGTTTTACCATAGATTTTCTCATCTCCTTATCCAAATCATAGCTTATATATTTGTATAGTATTAGAGAAAATAGTGTCAGTAGCACCGCCATAGCGGTACTCAATTTGATAAGGAAGTTTAATCTTAAGCTTTTTGTGGGAAGCAAAATCTGTATCCCCTTCTTCTTACAGTCTCTATGGTAGTGATATTAAGGGGTTTATCCATTTTTTGGCGAATTTGATTTATAGCTACTTCTATTACATTTGGAGTTACTAGTTCAGGCTCTTCCCAAATGGCATCTAATAGCTGCTCTTTGGATACGATTTGGTCTTTGTGCATTGCCAAATGAGTCAATACTTCAAAAGGTTTACCTTTCAATTCGATTGTTTCACCTTTATATATAATTTTTTCCTCTTCGGGATTGATAACAAGGTCTTCTATCTCTATAATATTGCTACCACCAAATCTGAGTTTTGCTTCGATACGCATCAAAAGTATCTCAAAATCAAACGGTTTTTTGATATAGTCATCTGCTCCGGCTTTGAGTGCTTCTATTTCACTCTCTTTGTCATCTCTTGCTGAGAGGACAATAATAGCTGTTTTGGGTCTTGTTTCTTTGATTTCCGGTATCAATTCAACCCCACTGCCATCAGGCAACATCCAGTCCATCAATACCAAATCATAGTTTCTGATATCCAGATAGTATCTGCCATCATTTAGATTTTCAGCTACATCATTTTGATAGCCATACTCTTTTAGCCCTTCAGCAAGTGTTTTACCCAGAGTTACCTCATCCTCAATTATCAATATTCTCATCTATACGCCTTTGTCACTATTTAAGATTTGTTTAATTATAGCACAAAAAGATATACCTGTATATAGGGATGAGAAAAAAATGTTTATAATTGGGCATTGGGCATTGGGCATTGG
>WFNP01000006.1 GCA_015488535.1 Nitratifractor sp. | reverse complement strand
GTATTTATATATACTATAATAACCAATAACCAATAACCAATAACCAATAACCAATAACCAATAACCAATAACCAATAACCAATAACCAATAACCAATAACCAATAACCAATAACCAATAACCAATAACCAATAACTAATTCTCTTTTTCATAAGTTTTAATTCTATTAAACCACCCTTTTTTAAATCTAAAAAGTCTCCTTTTTGGTGGTGATACCCTAATCAATCTATCTAATATAAATCTGGCTGATTTTGCAAATGCTTTGTATGGATTGCCTTTATTATCCATATGAAGTAGCACTTGATAGAGTCCCCACCCTTTGCCTTGATATCTCTCACTCTCCAAAGTGCCATCACCTTTGAAGTTGAGATAATCTACCAATATATAAGCTCCCTGAGAGTCTATTTTGCCATTTTTGTATAGCAATCTGTTGAAATTGTGAGCTATTTTTTGCCTTGTTTTTTTGTTTGGGGCGTATTTGAGTAGTTTGGGATATGTAATAGAGAGTCTATGTACCATATATTTGGCTTGTAAAGCTCTTGTGCGGTATAAAAATTTGCTAAGCTCTCTCATTTTTGGTGTATTTTTTGCTTTTGCTCTTTTCCATTCATCATAACTACTCCATATACATTTGCTATCTGGAGTGAGCCACTTTGGCGGTTTGGCTCCATGAGCAGTGATATATCTGAGCATATCAGGAAAGGCATGAAAAAACCACATTGGCTTATCTTCTGTAAACCATATAAAATGCCCTACTCCAAGTGAAGCAAACTCTTCACCTCTGTTCCACCATACCAAATACCTCTTTTTACCAGCTCCCTCATTTATCCAAATTTTATGGGCTATTATTTTGGCTTGATTATTTGGTATCTCTATATCTTTGGAAAATGCAAAAGATAAAGCAAAAATAAGTATCAAAATGCTCTGTTTCATCCTAACTCCTGAATATTTTAGTTTAAAAAATAGATAATTTACATATACCAACACACAAATAACCAATATACCAATAACTATAAGGTAAAATAACGATATTTTTCTCTTCAAGGATATTCTAATGTCAAAAAATTGCAAAAAAGCATATATAACTACACCAATATACTATGTAAACGACATACCCCATATAGGACACGCATATACTACAATTATAGCTGATACTCTTGCCATCTACTCCAGAATGGCAGGACTTGATACATTTTTTCTCACAGGCACAGATGAGCATGGGCAGAAGATTGAGCAAGCTGCCAAAGCCAGAGGTAAACTGCCCAAAGAGTATGCCGATGAGATATCAGCAAGATTCAAAAACCTTTGGGATGAGTTTGATATCACTTATGACAAATTTATCAGAACTACAGATGAAGAGCATAAAATCGGAGTGCAGAAAGCCTTTGAAAAGATGCATGAAAAGGGTGATATATACAAAGATACCTATAAAGGTCACTACTGTATCTCTTGTGAAGCATTTTTTACCGAAACTCAACTTCTTGACGGAGACTACTGCCCAGAGTGTGGGAAAGAGACTACAATAGTAGAAGAGGAGAGTTACTTTTTCAAACTCTCAAACTATCAGGACAGACTCCTTGAGTGGTACAGAGAGAATGAAAAGTGCATACTGCCACGCACACGCAAAAATGAGGTTGTCAGATTTGTAGAAAACGGACTTGAAGATTTGTCTATCACAAGAACCAGCTTTGATTGGGGTGTAAAACTGCCAAAATCGATAAATGACCCAAAACATGTGATGTATGTATGGCTTGATGCACTGATGAATTACCTGACTGCTCTTGGATATGGCACAGATGAAGCCAATATGGACTATTGGCCTGCTAGAGTCCATCTGATAGGCAAAGATATTTTACGCTTTCATGCTATATACTGGCCGGCATTTTTGATGAGTCTGGATATGCCACTTCCTAAGCATATCGCAGCTCACGGCTGGTGGACAAGAAACGGTGAGAAAATGTCCAAATCCAAAGGCAATGTAATAAATCCAAAAGAGGTAGCTGATGCTTACGGACTAGAAAACTTTAGATACTTTATGCTAAGAGAAGTCCCTTTTGGTGGAGATGGAGATTTTAGCCAAAAGGCTCTAATAGACAGGATAAACTCAGATCTTGGTAATGACCTTGGAAATTTGCTAAACAGATTGATAGGTATGAGTAGCAAATACTCACAGGGTAAAATAAGCAGCCAAGATGTAGAAAAATATTACAAAAAAGAGATAGATGAAGTAGAAGAGCATATCGCAAAACTAGAGCCTCTGTTATATGATATGCAACTACACAGATACCTCGAAGAGCTGTGGAGACCTCTATCCATAGCAAACAAAGCCATAGATACCTACCAACCATGGGTATTGATGAAAGAGGGCAAAGAGTCTGAAGCTCTGGCATTAAATGGTCTGATAGCAAATATCCTGGCAAAAGTGGCAGTAATGCTACACCCTGTTATGCCAAAAACCACAGACAATATAGCACATTCACTCGGATTTAAAATAGACAATGACTCTTATACTTCACTCATCATAAACAGAGAACTTCTTGATGAATTTACAATAGAAAAAATTCCTCCTCTCTTCCCTAGAATTGAAGAGGCAGTATTGCAAGAGACCAAACAAGAAGAAAACAAAACAGACAAAGAGCCAAAGAAAAATGAAAATAAAAGCGATGATAAATCAGGAGTCAATCTGATTACGATAGATAAATTTTTTGAAACATCTATCAAAATCGGCACAGTTACAGATGCCCAGGAGGTGCCAAAGAGTAAAAAACTGCTCAAACTACAGGTGGATTTGGGAGAAGATAAGCCAAGACAAATCATAGCAGGTATCAAAGAGTGGTATTCACCTGAAAGTTTGATAGATACCCAGGTATGTGTAGTAGCCAATCTAAAACCTGCCAAATTGATGGGTATGCTCTCAGAAGGTATGATATTGGCTGCCAAAGATGATGAAGGTTTGGCACTTATACGCCCTGAAAAACCCAAAAAAGCCGGCACACCTGTAGGATGATGATGAAAATAAGCGACATTTTAAATATTACAAACGGTGATTTGATAAATACACCTTCAGTCAGAGCAATAGAAGGAGCTACAGTATTCCCGTCAAAAGTAGATAGTGGAGACCTCTTCATCGCTACAGACAAAGAAGATATTCCAAAAGCTGTGGAAAATGGGGCATATGCCATCATCTTTGAAGGTAAAGAACCCGAATATATGGATGAAGAGATAGCATGGATATCGGTAGATTCTGTAAAAAATGCCTCTATGAGACTGTTGCGTTATGTAATGCTTCACAAAGAGACAGATATCTATCTGCTCTCACCGCATGAGATGAGCTTTTTGAAGATGATAGCCACCCAAAAAAGAAATATGAAAATCTTGCCTGATGATTGGACAAAATCTTTTGAAGCTATTTTAAATGGTGATGAGAGACTCTTTTTATCTACGGATAAAGAGCTTGTAGAGATAATAGACCCAAATTATAAAGTAATAGATAATCAAATATACGGATATATTATAAATGATACTCTGCTTCGCACTACATTTAGAATTGGTGAATTTATCTATCAGGACAAAGAGATGGCACCGTTTCATATAGAGTATCTCTCAAAAGCTATTTATCTGTGTAAAGAGTATCAAATCCCATACTCCATAGATAGAGTCCGATATACCAGACACTTTCAACCTGTTTTTATAGATGGTAATCTCAGCAGTGTATCAAGAGGAAACAGTTATAAAGTAGTCATATTCTGTGATAATACAGATGATATTTCAAAAGCTATGAAATATACCAAAGAAGAGAGCAAATGGACAAAGAGTATAATTCTTACACCTCCAAAAACCAAAATTGAGGGTGTAGAAAAACCATTATGGTTTGAATCGGTAGAAAAAGCCAGAGATATACTCAAAAAAAGCCACTTTAACTATGCATTTATATACTCTTTGGATAGAGATATGCTAAATGAAATCAAAAATGACGGCTCTATATTTGAGTACTCTTTTTAAAGAGGGAGTAAAATCCCTGCTTCTCATTAATGCTCTTCTCTGAATGGAAATCCGTTTTGTTGAAGTGCTTGACGAATACCATCTTGATGCTCTTTGCCTTTTGTCTCAAGTGATACGCTCACATGAGCATCTCCAAATTCCAAATCGGTAGATGTCCTGTCATAACCTATCTGAACAATATTGGCATTTACACTCTCAAGCAATTCAGACAATCTTCTTAATGCTCCGGGCTTATCTATCAAAGTAACTATCAATTTCATCTTTCTGTATGATTTGATTAATCCCTTTTCAATAATCAAAGAGAGCATAGTTACATCTATATTTCCACCACTCAAAACAATACCTACTTTTGAGCCTTTTGGCAAATCCAAATGTCCGTGCATCAATGCCGCAACTCCAACAGCACCGGCACCCTCTACCATCAATTTTTGTCTCTCCAACAAAAAGAGTATGGCATTGGCTATCTCATCTTCACATACCAAATCCATACTATCTACATATTTCAGTATATATTCCAGTGTGACAGGTGATGTATCTCTTACTGCTATACCATCGGCAATAGTTCTGACACTTGTGGTATCTATTGGCTTTTTGGCATCATAAGACATCTTCATAGCAGGAGCTCCAGATGATGCTATACCAATGACTTTGATATCAGAATTGATTGTCTTAACAGCTGTGGATATTCCAGAGATTAATCCGCCACCTCCAACAGGCACTACAACAGCATCTAAATTATCTACCTCATTCAACATCTCAAGGGCAATAGTCCCCTGCCCTGCCATAACTTCTATGTCTGCAAAAGGGTGGACAAAATCTTTATTATGCTCTTTTGCATACTCTACAGCATAAGCATAAGCTTCATCATAGTTAGTCCCTTTTAATATAACCTCTGAGCCAAGTTCTCTGACACCCATTACCTTGGTAAGTGGGGTAGATTCAGGCATTACAATAGTGCCGTCTATTCCAAAATGTCGAGCTGCAAAAGCCACTCCCTGAGCGTGGTTTCCTGCACTTGCTGCCACTACTCCGTTTTTTTTGCCACTCTCTATAAGAGTAGCTATTTTATTAAAAGCTCCTCTTAATTTAAATGAGCCTGTTCGTTGAAGGTTCTCTTTTTTGAGATAGACTTCATAGCCACTCATTTCACTAAGTATCGGTGCATATGCAAAAGGTGTGCTATAAACTACATTTTTTAATCTATTTTGAGCCTCTTTTATATCTTTTAAGTCCAGCATTACTATATCCTGAGTAAAATTTGTGAAATTATACCCAAAAGGATTATTAATGGAGTGTGAATTTCCAAGAGTAAACAGTAACCCCGAAGAGGTCAAAAAATATTTGACAGATACCAAATCAATTGCTGTAATAGGTGCATCACCTGACTCATCAAAGGATAGTAACAAAGTTACAAAATACCTCATCGAACATGGCTATGAGGTATTTCCTGTATATCCAAAAGAGGATACTATTTTAGGGCAAAAGGTATATAGAAGTCTCAAAGAGATAGACAAACCTGTAGATATGGTAGTAGTATTTAGAAAACCTGCAGCTGTGGCACCGATAGCTGATGCATGTATAGACAGAGGTGATGTCAAAGTATTATGGACCCAAAAGGGTATAGTAAATAATGAAGCAGCACAAAAAGCAAAAGAGGCAGGTATATCAGTAGTGCAGAATATGTGTGCAATGGTAGAGCATAGAGAGCTAATCGGAGAGTAAAAGGAATTTACAGCTAAGAGATGGAAATCTTGGCTGTAAATCCTCTGTCCAATCCTGCATAATCTTTATAAAAACTATACTCTTTTATGCCCTTGCTTTGCAAATATTTACTCAATTCATCTTTTTGGTCATATCCCATTTCACATGCCAAAAATGCAATCTCTTTATCTATTGACAAATCAATCAACTCTTTTAGCATAAGACAACCTCTATCATCAGCAAACAAAGCTGTATGAGGCTCATACTCTTGCACACATTTTTCCAATGAAACATCAGGAGAGATATATGGGGGATTTGATACCAAAAGCTCAATTTTACTATCAATACTATCAAGCATAGAGCAGTGCTTTAACTCTATATTATCCACTTTGAATTTCTCAATATTGGCTTTTGTATTCTCTATTGCCTTATCTGATATATCTGTGGCGACTATCTTAAGATGTGGAAATTTTAAAGCCAAAGTTACAGATATTATACCACTGCCTACCCCTACTTCTGCAATATACTCTATACTGTTTTTCTCTATAATTTGGGATACTTTATCTACTAATATCTCTGTTTCAGGGCGAGGGATTAATACCCCTTTATGAACAATAAAATCCATACCGTAAAATCCGGCTCTGTTTGTAATATACTCTATCGGCTCTTGATTACATCTTCTATCAATTAAAGATAGATAACCATCTATATCATCTATCTTTTTATTCTCATTTAATATCAAAGAAACTCTATCCATCTCTTGCTGATAAGAGATTAATATTTCAGCTTCAAGCAGAGGTCTTTGGATACCACTATTGGCTAACTTCGTTCGCCCCAATACTATAGCCTCTTTGATTGTCATTTTGACTCATTATCCAAAAATTGAAATATACCATCTTTTGGAACTTCACTATCAAAATCTATTCTGTTTATGTCAAATCCTAAAGCTTTTAATCTCTCAATTACAGGCGGATGAGTATGATAAAATTTAGAGTAAATCGGGTCAGATTTTGGAAAAGCTTTATTCTCTTTGACAAGTTTTATCAATGCTGATATTAAATTATCTTTACCTCCCATTTGACTGCCATATCTATCTGCTTCATACTCATTATGACGGCTCAACATACTCATAATTGGAGTAAATATAAATCCAACAGGAGATAAAAGAAGAGTAATTAATGCTATTGTTACTCCGGCAGTCGGCACCACTCCTATTTGAGTGAATATATCTTCTGGTAAATGTCCAAAAATATAGAAAGCCGTAAATATAAAAATACCCATCATAGATATGTTTTTCCAGATATCTCCATGTTTATAGTGTCCCAATTCATGCCCCAAAACTGCTAAGAGTTCATCATCATTTAACTTTTGAAGCAGAGTATCAAACAGCACAACTCTTTTTGATTTGCCGATACCACCAAAGTAGGCATTTAATCTTGTGTCTCTTTTACTGGCATCCATTACAAAAATACCATCACTTTTAAGCCCTGCTTCACTCATCATCTTTTCAATAGATTCTCTTAAATGACCATCAGGCAGAGGAGTAAATTTATTAAACATTGGAGCAATTATTGTAGGGTATATCACATTTGCCAAAAGTGCTACACCAAACAGTGTAATGGCACCCCACAACCACCAAGTGGTGTAAGATGATATTATCCACGATAAAATGGCAAATATAACTCCTCCAATTACAATAAATAGTGCAACAGATTTAAAAGTATCAACTATATAATCTTTAATGCTCATCTTGTTAAATCCAAAGCTTTTATCTATTTTAAATTTAGAGTATATATCAAATGGGAGCGTAACAATATAATTGATTCCAAAAAATCCAAATAAAAATAATAGTGAGCTTCTAATACCCTCATCTATACCTGTAATACTCTGAAGCCACGCAAAACCAGCATATATCCACCATAAAAATAGAAAATAGTCTATAAAACTCTCTATAATCGAGAGTCTCTCTTTGGCTATGGCATAGTTACCTGCAATTTTGTATCTATGCTCCGGCATCAATACCGGCTCTCTGTTTTTCTCTTGATTGATATAACCTATCTGCATAACAGAGAGATAAATTTTCATAAATATATACAAGCTGTATATACCAATAATCCACTCCAACATCAAATAATCCTTTTTTTGCGATATTATAATAGATATGAATTAACGGAATTGTGTATTAGTATATTGGTATATTGGTATATTAGTTATTTGTTTTATAGTAAAATATATATTTATATATACTATCAATGCCC
>WFNP01000005.1 GCA_015488535.1 Nitratifractor sp. | reverse complement strand
GTATAAACCTATCACATATTATAAATTGGTCAAATATGTTGATATGTTATTAAGTGAAAATACTTCTGATTCTGCCAAGAAACAAAAAGTTGATGAAGGATCAAATCTAGAGGGTATGAAAATTCTTGTAGCCGAAGATAATATGATAAATAGAAACCTTCTTAAAGCACTTCTTAAAGATACAAAGGCTGAACTCACTATGGTAGAAAACGGACTTGAAGCTATAGAGGAGAGACGAAAAAGAGATTACGACATTATACTGATGGATATACAGATGCCTGTAATGGGAGGAATACAGGCAACCCAAACAATAATAGAAATGGAGAGAGATAATGGATGGGTACATGTTCCAATTATAGCTGTAACAGCCAATGCCCAGGAAGAAGAGCGTAAAAAATATCTTGATGCAGGAATGGATGATTATATCTCCAAACCAGTAAATATAGATAATCTTAGAAAGCTTCTACATAGATATTATATATCTACAAGGAAGATAGAAGATAATGAAGTTTCTACAGTAGATAAAAACAATGCTAAACAAAGAACAAAAATTCTTTTATATGCCAAACATGGAATATTTTGTAAAATTCATGAAAAGAGTTTCAGCGATGATAATAAATATCATTTAGACATCTTAGATAATCGTGAAGACTTTATAAAAACGGTATCCAAATCCAATTATGATGTGGTTATTATTCATTCAGCCGTATTGGAGAGTGAAGATTGTCAAATTATAGAATCTCTAAGAGTGAAGGGTTCAAAGATATTTATCAATACCACAAGTGAAGAATCGCCTTGTGATGACAGGATAAATACTTATGACAGCATCAAAGAGTTAAAAGAGAAGTTATCTGAATAATGCGAGTCTCGGATAAGAGACAAGTATAATATTTGTCCATCAAATTGCTATAGATATTAAGTTGAAAACTGATGTTACACATATTACTCAAAACAACTATAATTTAATGCAATTTATTCGGAGGCAGGACTTTAGTCCTGCACAATGCGGGGTTGAAACCCCGCCTCCTATGAATATAATTTTATTTGCGTAAGGT
This sequence comes from Nitratifractor sp., assembly GCA_015488535.1. Lineage (GTDB taxonomy): Bacteria > Campylobacterota > Campylobacteria > Campylobacterales > Sulfurovaceae > Nitratifractor. The sequence continues at coordinate 4,720 of WFNP01000005.1, read as the reverse complement.
CAGTTAATAATTTAGCTTTTTAGAGTGATTAGAGCTTAAACGAGACTCACATTGAATAATAACTGATATTATGCAAAAAAATTATATTGAACAACATCTCTTAGAAGAGGGGGATTAACTACGCACTGTGTAGAACTGGAGTTAAATTGTACTTAAACAAGGTTGTCTCAAGCAATATGAGCAATCTTAGTAATAAATAAGCGGATATTTATCCGCTCATAAACTATCACATACTCATTCCACCATTTACTTTGAGTGTCTCACCTGTAATATATGATGAGTGATCACTCAAAAGAAATGCTACTGCTTGGGCTACTTCCTCCGGATTGCCAAATCTTCCTAATGGAATACGGGATATAAAGCCCTCTTTTACCTCATCTTTTAAAATCTCTGTCATCTCGGTAGCTATAAATCCCGGAGTAATGGTATTATATCTAATACCTCTTGGTGCAGCTTCAAGAGCAAAACTTTTGCTCATTGCTATCATTCCGCCTTTACTGGCTGAGTAGTTTGTCTGTCCGGCATTGCCTGTCTCACCTACTATACTGGCTATATTTACAACAGAGCCAAATCTCTTTTTGCTCATTACTTTTAGAGCTTCTCTACAACCAATAAAAGCTGATTTCAAGTTGGCTTCAATTACAGCCATAAACTCATCTGTTTTCATTCTAATAGCAAGTTTATCTTTTGTAATTCCGGCATTATTTACAAGATATGACAGTTCCCCATCTTGAGCTACTATCTCTTTGATTGCAGATACAAAAGCATCTTCATCACTTACATCAAAGCCAATTACTCCTGCTTCTCCACCTGCTTGGATTATTTTTTGTTTTACTTCATTGGCTTCATTTTCAGAGCTTCTATAATTTATCCAAACTTTCAAGCCATAAGAGGCTAAAACTTGAGCGATATCAGCCCCAATTCCTCTGCTTGAGCCTGTAATCAAAACATTTTTACCACTAAACTTCATAATCTCTCCTACTTAAAAATATAAAAAAGCATATCCAAAAGAGATAAAATATACTTTATATAGTATGCAATTTTAATGCCCTTTGCAAATCTTCATAAGTATCAATTCCAAAACTTTCGGTTTCTACCTCTACCATAGCTATTTTATATCCAGCTTCCAATATTCTTAGTTGCTCCAGTTTTTCAATATTTTCAAGTGAGCTTTGATTTAGTGAGCAGTATATGGATAGAGATTTCATTGTAAAGCCATAAATCCCCAAATGACCTTTGTATCTATCAAAATGGTGGTCTCTTGGGTATGGGATTTTGGAGCGAGAGAAATACAGAGCTATATCTTTGCTGTCTGTAACCACTTTTACAATGTTTGGGTCATCAGCTTCGGGGTTGGTGATATATTTATATGCACTTGTAGCAATAATTGAACCATTACTGCTATATTTTTGAGTCAATTCATAAACAGCTTTTACTACATCTTGTTCAATAAATGGCTCATCAGCCTGGACATTTATAATAATCTCATCATCACTTAGATTTAAGCTTTTTGCTGCTTCATATATTCTATCGGTTCCAGATTGGTGGGTTGTTGAGGTAAGCACAGCTTTTATATCAAAACTCTTTGCTATATCCAATACTTCACTGCTATCAGTAGCTATTAATACATCATCAATATCCTCTACTGCTTTTGCGGTTCTAACTACCATTGGCATACCTGCAACATCAGCCAATACTTTACTAGGAAACCTACTTGAACCAAGTCTTGCCGGTATTATTATCACAATATATCCTTTTTTATAATCTTTAAGAGATTTTTAACTTTATTTGTCTTAATTAGGCAATTTAATCCAATATTGGCACTTTTACCAGCCTCTATATCACTGATTTTATCACCAATCAAAACAGATGACTCCAAATCTATATTAAATTCTTTGGCTGAGGATATTATCATACCATCTGATGGCTTCCTGCAATTACATACTCCTGAATAGTCCGGATGGTGAGGGCAGTATTTGACACTCGATATTTTTATCCCCTCTTTATTGAATGCTTCTATCATAAAGTTTGTAAGAGTTTCAAAATCTCGATGAGTATAATAGCCTCTTGCTATCCCTGATTGATTGGTGATTATAATAATAAGATAGCCTCTATTTTGAAAATATTGGCACAACTCAAATATACCATCACAAAATTCAAAATCCTCTATCTTATAGAGATAATTTTTTTCAATATTAACTACACCATCTCTATCTAAAAAGAGAGCTTTTTTTTGCATTACTTTTCAAAACCTTTGCCAAAAATCTCCTCTTCTACAATGGCACACATAATATGACCTATTAATATATGAGACTCTTGAATACGAGGGGTAGAAGATGATGGCACCTTGATACATATATCACACAAATTTGCCATCTTGCCACCATCTTGACCTGTAAATCCTATCACTTTGATATCTTTTGATTTTGCTGTATTTATAGCCTCTATTATATTTTGACTGTTTCCACTTGTGGATATAGCTATAAAAATATCCCCCTCTACACCATTTGCCTCTATCTGTCTGGAAAATACTCTATCAAATCCATAATCATTACCAATGGCAGTAAGGATACTTGTATCGGTAGTAAGAGCAATAGAGGCAAGTGCATCTCTATCAAAATAGAATCGGCTTACAAATTCAGCTGCGATATGTTGAGCATCAGCCGCACTTCCACCATTCCCTGCTATTAGACTCTTTTTATTGTTTTTATAGGCATCTATCAACATCTTGGTAGCTTTTAATATATCACTCATTAAATTGTTGTCTGTCAATATCTTCTGTTTTGTTTCAATAGAGTCATTAATATTTTTGGTTATATAATTTAGCATTAGTTAAACCTTTTTTTTGATAAATATATTATAACATAAGCAATACTAATAGATGATAGAGACAAAGAGATGAAAAAGTCGATAATAGATTTTACTAACTTTTGGTTAAACTTAAGACTATATTATTAGATAAAATTTTTATAACAAGGAATTAATATGTTAAAAAGAGGAATGAAGATAGTTGCACTATCTACACTATTGGTAGCCACAAGTGCGACTATGTATGCAGGAGACAATACTACCAAAAAGACTCCAAAAACTCTAAATAATATCAAAATATCACCAGAAGCTGAAAAAGCTGCTTATCATCTGTTTGAGGTTTTGAAGATAAAAGAGGGTATCAGAAATGCATTGGATAAATCTTTGGAGTATCAGCTCAAAAGAATCCCCGCAATGGTGCCATATAAAGATATCTATCAAAAATATTTCCATAAATATACCAAATGGGATGATATGAAAAAGGATTTGGCGAGGCTGTATGCGACTAATTTTACAGCTAAAGAGTTAGATGAGTTGGCAAAGTTTTACTCTACAAAACTTGGAAAAAAATCTCTTGTGATTTTGCCAAGACTTACAGCAGTGACTATGAAATTGGCTCAGCATAGAATAGCAGCTCATGCTAACGAACTCAAAAAAGCAGTAGCCCAAAGAGCCAAAGAGCTACAAAAAGACGAAAATAAGTAATTTAATCAATCTAAAAGAAATTGGATGGCTGTGCCTCCAATTTCATAGCTAACAATCCTGCGAACAGAACTCCTTTAAACTCTTTTGGACTATAATACATAATTAACGACTTACAAAGGATATTATAATGAAACTTTTTATAGCAATACTGTTTTTTTCGTTTACTCTTGTAGCAGGAGAGAGTAGAGGTAGCATACACAAAATAGATAACCATATCAAAAAAAGAATTTACGGTAAATCTTGGAAGCCCGGTTGTCCTGTGCCAATCAAAGATTTGAGATATCTAAAAATCCCATATAAAAACTTCTATGGTCAAAGAAGAGTAGGGGAGATGATAGTCCATAAAGATGTAGCAAATCAAGTAATTGATATCTTTTCCAAACTCTATCAAAAAAATTACCCAATTAGACAGATGAGATTAGTTAGTGATTTTGGAGCTGATGATTGGCACTCAATCGAAGCAGATAATACATCAGCATTTAATTGTCGTCCTGTTACAGGAGGTAAAAAGTGGTCAAATCACTCATATGGTAGAGCCATAGATATCAATCCACTTGAAAATCCATATATTTCAAGAAGCGGAAAGATTGCTCATAAGTTATCTTTGCAGTATAGAAATAGAGTTAGACACGGTAACACCCCTCAGCAGAGAGCTTTGATTTTGAAAAATGATTATATTGTCAAACTATTTCACTCAAAAGGTTGGAGATGGGGCGGTGATTGGCATAGTGTAAAAGATTATCAACACTTCGATAAACCCGTTAAGCATAGACCAAATGCTACTTATAAACATAAGCAGAGCAATTTATATTAAAAAGGCTATTTATGCAAAAACTACCAATAGGCATACAGACATTTGAAAATATCAGAGAAGATAATTACCTATATATAGATAAAACTAAAGAGGCTTTTGATTTAATAAATGACTATAAATATATATTCCTCTCTCGTCCTCGCAGATTTGGTAAAAGCCTCTTTCTTGATACACTTCAAAATATCTTTGAGGGAAACAAGAAGCTCTTTGAAGGACTCTATATCTATGATAAATGGGATTGGAGTATAAAGTATCCAGTTATAAAGATTAGTTGGGGTGGAGATTTTAAAACATTAGAATCTACTCAAAAAGTAGCTATGATATTGATGCAAGAGAATCAAAAAAGACTCGGTATTGAGTGTAATAGTAATATCCCATCAGGGTGTTTTAGAG
>WFNP01000004.1 GCA_015488535.1 Nitratifractor sp. | reverse complement strand
GGAATAAATTACCCTGATAGCTAATTTATTCCTCACGATAATCGTTATGTGACATACCTGTAAAATATGTTATAATCCAAAGAAATATATTTTTAGGAAAATCTGATGCCAACAATATGAATGTTCTACGGAATAATAATCAGAATGTATTGTGCATCAAATGAGCATAACCCACCACATATTCATGTTTACTATCAAGATGACAAAGCCATAATTGATATTAATAAAGTTGAATAAACAGAGGAAAAATTACCAAAAAACAAGCTTAGATTGGTTTTGGCTTGGGTTGAACTTATAAAAGAGGATCTATTGACAGATTGGAAATTGGCTCAAAATGGTGAATTACCATTCAAAATCGATCCTTTGAAATAGGAGGTTTAAATATACTTAGCTATAAAAGATGTAAAGCCTTTAGAAAACTACCGTTTATTATTGAAATTTGAAAATGATGAAGAAAAAGTTTTTGATGTAAAACCATATTTAGAAATCGCTAAATTCCAAGAATTGAAAGATGAAAAATTATTTAAAAGTGTAAAAGTTTGTTTTGATAGTATAGAATGGGCTAATCAATTAGACTTAGACCCCGAACTTTTATATCAAAAATCAGTAGAGAGAAAAGGGGTCAGGTGATAGTAACAGATTTAAATAGTTTTAACTGCCAAATAGGTTATAAACCTTTCTATTCCTGCAATCTTTTAGGGAGTGTTATAAATTCCGTGTCAATCCGATAAAATAAAAAGTAAGAGATAGAGGATATAAAACTTTTAAAATCTTACAAACAGATTAGACTTTGGCATGGTAAATCCTGACATAAGATAAGCTTATGTCAGGATTTATCCATATAAAATCGGAAAGAGTAAAATCAAATTATCTCAGATATTTTCTCTCAAATTGTGCGATATCTTTATAATCGGCTTTTCCAATGATATAATATATATTTAAAATTGTTTTGAGAATATCAGCTCCTGTATTGATACGGCTAACCTCGGCATCATAATAATCAGCTTCTGCCAAATATGCATCTGTCAAACTCTGTAATCCCTGCACATAAGCACTTTTTGCCGATTCAAAATATATCTTTGTAGCTTTTTCAGCTGATTTTTGGGCTTTGTATGTATGAAGTCCTGATTTTATTTGTAACCAATACTTCTCCAATGACATTTCACTGTTTATTTTTGTATTACTCAAATCTTGAGCAGCTGCTAAATATAACTCTTTTGCTTCATTTACCCTGTCTGTAACATATCCACCCTGAAATATAGGAAAATTAACATTTAGCATAACCCTGCTTCTTTTTTCGATGGTAGTATCATCAGCGGCATGGCTTCCGCTATATCCTGCACTTACATCTACTGTTGGATATCTCTCTGCTTTTCTTGTCTGGATTTCACTGAGTGCTATATCTACATAAGCTTGTGATAGTTTCACACTTGTATTTTTGCTGATTAAATGTTTTAGTGTTTTTAAACTTATTCTATGATAATGCTTTTCTACATTTGATATTCTAAATTTTTTGTTGAATATACTTGATGGTATATGTCTGACTTTACTCAACAATTTTAAATTGGCATCGGTCATCATAATCATCTGTCTAGTTCTTGCCAAATCTGCTATTGCTCTTTGGAGTCTTGCTTTTGCCTGATTTAGCTCTGATTTGTTACTTAATCTCATACTGAATTTTGATGCTATTTGATCAAGAGCTTTTTTATAAATAGCTACTTTTTTTTGATTTAATTTTACAATCTGTTGCAGTCTCATTCTCTCTACTGCTGTTTGGGCAAGCATCGTGACAAGCTGGGCTTTTTGGTCTTGAGTTTGTAAATTGGAAGCATACTCTTTGAGTCTGTAATTATCGATAGATTTTAGCAGAGTAGGGCGATAAATTGTTTGAGATACTTTTGCTTCATAATTATATACACTGTCATTGTATTTTATTTTTCTTCCACTGGGAAACTTTTCATCATATCTCTCATATCCACCACCGGCACTGATAGATATTTGGGGTTTGTATCTGTCATATAACTGCTCTGTAGCATATCCGGAGGCATTCTCTTTGTGAATGAGTCCCAATATTTTGGGGCTGTTATATACAGCTCTTTTGCACAAATTAGCCAAAGAGGTGTGCTGATGATGAGATTTTGCCTGTAATGTGGACAGTGACAGAGTAGCTATCACTATCGATATTGATATTTTTTTATTAATTTGCATGGAAAGCACCCTTGATTAAACTCTCTAACGGATTTAGAATATAGCTCATAAATGAGCGTTTACCTGCCTTGATATATACAGATGTAGGCATACCCGGTATTATATCAAAACCATTTTCTTTTATTGCTTCCATACCTTTTGGAGTGATATCTACATGTGCTTTATAGACAGGATGTTTTGCTCCTCTTGGCACAGTTGTATCAGCTGATACATAAGTAACAACTCCTTGAATAGATTTGGCTGCCGGATTTACATAAGATGGAAAATGAACATCAGCTTTTTGTCCTACATGGACTTTGTCTATATCCGTAGGATTTACCATCACTTCCAATACTATCTTTTTGCTCTCTGGCACAATTGTAGCTACCGGCTTGTTTGGAGGGACTACTTCTCCAACAGCATGAATTTCCATATTGCTTACAACTCCTGCATCCGGAGCCTTTAGGATAATATTATTCAGGCTTGATTGCAAAGATTTGATTTTATTTTTTAGCATAGATATTTTTAACAATACATCTTTTAACTCATTTCTGGCTTTATCTTCAAAGTTTGCTTTTTCAAGCTCTATCTGTTGATTGTTTGAGATAATGGTCTCTTTGTCTTCTGCTATTTTGGACTTTGCACTGTCAATATCTGATAATATCTGATTGATTTTTCTTCTATTGTCAAAGAGTTTAAGTTCATCTGTCATATTCCTGTCATACAGATTTTGCCACTTTTGCAACTCTTTTTGATAAGATTCAAGTATATTTTGATTATATTTGATTCTATCTTCAAGACCTTTGATTTGCTCAGTGAGTATATCATTTCGACTCTTTAGCATTGCCAATTTTAGATTAAGAGCTTTCAAATCAGATTTAAGTAGCTTTTTTTCATGCTCTATTGTGCTTTTTGAAGCATTCTTATCTATCAGTTGATTTTTTATCTTTGTAAAATCGGCATCACTTTTGAGATTGGCTTCTGCTTCAAGTCTGACACTTTGAATTGACAAAGTATCATGTTGTTTGATATTGTTTTTTAATTCACTCTCAATATTTGAACCGTCAAGCTTGATTAAGGGTTGCCCCTTTTTGACCCTGTCTCCATCTTTGACATAAATCTCTTTGACGATACCGCCTCTTGGATGCACTACCAACTTTTTATAGCCTTTTGATATTACATCTCCTCCTGCCAATACTGTGGTATCTACTTTGACCAATACTGCCCACAATCCAAACAGACCAAATATCAAGCCTAATGTGATAAGCCCCAAAAAATGGGGTTTTTTGGTATCTGTTATTGGATGATCATCTAGATTTTCTATTGGTGTTGATTTTACAGGTTGTTTATTTTCCATATCTTATCCTAATTACTTTTCTACTGCTTTTTGGGCTTGATTGTTCTGTGCATTTGGTGACAAAGCAGTCAATACTTCATCTTTTGGACCGTAAAGGCTTAACATACCATCTTTTACTACAGCTATTTTATCAGCAATAGCCAACAGATTTTTTCTGTGTGTAATAAAAAGGAGTGTTGTCCCTTTTTGTTTGAGTATTCTTAGAGCCATCATCAGAGCATACTCACCGGCATCATCGAGATTTGAGTTTGGCTCATCAAGTATTATCATCTTTGGCATACCATATACAGCTCTAGCAAGTCCGATTCTCTGCTTTTGACCACCAGAGAGTGAAGCACCTCCCGGTCCTACTCTTGTCTCATATCCGTTTGGAAGATTTAAGATTAAATCGTGTGTGCCTGAGAGTTTGGCTGCTTCAATAATCTTTTGAGGATCTTCTGAGCGGAATCTTGCAATATTTTCTGCTATTGTCCCTTCAAACAGCTCAATATCCTGAGGAAGATACCCTATATGCTCACCAAGCTCATCTCTGTTGTAGTGCTTGATATCGGCTCCATCTATCCTGACAGAGCCATTAACTACCGGCCATACACCCACAGCAGCTTTAGCCAATGTTGATTTACCAGCTGCACTTGGTCCGATGACTCCTACACTCTCACCAGGGTTGATTGTAAAGCTCACATTTCTAATGACCGGCTTTTGGGCAAGAGGAGGAACTACTACAATATTTTGAAACTCAATTTTACCCTCCGGAGTCGGAAGTGAAATTCTCTCTTCCATCTCATCAAACTCTAGCAGTAAATCATTTAATCTTTTATAAGATATTTTAGCATTACTGAATGTCTTCCAACTTGCTACAAGTTGAGATATCGGAGCCAAAGCACGACCCAATAATACAGCACCGGCGATAATCATACCCGGAGATATATGGCCATTGATTGCAAGTAAAGCACCCACACCATACATCAATGATGAAGCCATCATTCTAAAAGTTTTAGAAGCATTGTTATACATTGAAGCTGTGCTACTTGCCTGTGTATGAGTTTCGATAAATTCAAAATGTTTTTCCATCCACTTTTTAAATAAAGCTCTCTTCATCCCCATAGCTTCGACCACTTCAACATTTCTGACAGTATTACTGAAATGCTCTACCGATTTTTGATACATATTGTTTGAATGCTCCAAGCCTTTTTTGGTAGCCTTTCCATTCATAATAGTCAGAAGAATGATTATAATAGTCGCTCCCAATCCGTAAAATCCGTATATCGGGTCAAATATAAACATTATTGACAGATATATAGGAAACCATGGAGCATCAAATATTGCAAATACGGCAGAGCCTGTCAAAAACTGCTTGACTGTATTAAAGTCTCTCATTGGAGCCGCATTTGCTTTGCCAGGATTTCTGATGGCAAGTTCAAAAGTGGCATCAAATATTTTTCTGTTTAACATAGCATCAAGTTTGTTACTCACATGCAGCATAATTTTGGAGCGGACATACTCTAAAAGTGCCATTCCCACAAAAAAGATCAATATTACAAGTGTTACTACAAGTAGTGTATCAAGACTTTTTGACGGCATAACCACATCATATACAGCAAGCATATATATAGTGGAAGAGAGCATCAAAACATTTAAAAAGAAACTATACACACCTATTGCTATAAATGATGATTTTACTTTCTTTAACGCTTTTTCAAGTTCGGAGTATTTTGTATCTTTGTTTTTCACGAATTTTTCCCAATTGATTTTTAAGATTAGAGCGGTATTATATCTAATCGTAAATTAACGGAGGGGTAACAATTTGAAAAAGGCTCTAATTACCGGTATTACAGGGCAGGATGGTGCGTATTTGGCTCAATTGTTATTAACAAAAGGCTATAAAGTATATGGTGCTTTCAGACGAACAGCATCTGAACACTTCTGGAGGATAGAGTATCTGGGTATCAGAAATCATCCAAATTTACATTTGGTAGAGTATGACTTGCTTGATCAGTCCAATGCTATTAGATTATTGATGGATATTGAGCCTGATGAAATTTATAATCTTGCGGCTCAAAGTTTTGTGGGAGTATCATTTGAGCAACCTGAAGCTACTTCACAAGTTACAGGAATAGGGGTATTACATCTGCTTGAAGCTATCAGAATAGTAAACAAAGATATAAAATTCTATCAGGCATCTACTTCTGAAATGTTTGGCAAAGTCCAGCAGATCCCACAAAATGAGACTACTCCATTTTATCCTAGAAGCCCTTATGGAGTAGCAAAACTTTATGCACATTGGATGACTGTAAATTATAGAGAATCATACGGTATCTTTGGAAGCAGTGGAATTTTATTTAACCATGAATCACCGCTTAGGGGCAAAGAGTTTGTCACACGAAAAATTACAGATGCAGTAGCCAAAATAAAACTTGGTATGCTCGATACCCTTGAGCTTGGCAATCTTGATGCCAAAAGAGACTGGGGATATGCCAAAGATTATGTAGAGGGTATGTATCTAATGCTACAGGCTGAAAAACCTGATACATATGTATTGGCTACAGGCAGAACAGAGAGTGTCAGAGATTTTGTTACGATGGCATTTAAGGCTGTTGATATAGAATTGGTTTTTGAAGGTGAGGAAGAGAGTGAAATAGCACTCAACAAGGCTACAGGTGAGTGTGTAGTCAGAGTAAATCCAAAGTTTTACAGACCTGCTGAAGTAGAACTGCTTATAGGTGATGCAGCAAAAGCTAAGAGTGAGCTTGGATGGAAACCGAAAACTACTCTTGAAGAGTTGTGTGCCATGATGGTGGGAGCTGATATCGAAAGGAACAATCTTGGAAAGAGCTTCTAAGAGAGTCTTTATTACCGGGATTGAGGGATTTACCGGCAGAGCATTGGAATCATATCTATTGCAAAATGCTTATAGTGTCTGTGGCAGTTCATTAGATGGTAAAAATACTACATATCAAATGGATATTACGAATATAGACTCTGTAAGAGATGTGTTAAATGATTATAAGCCAGATTATATTATTCATCTTGCAGCCATCTCATTTGTAGCTCACTCTGACAATGAGGCATTTTACAGAGTCAATACCATAGGAAGCGAAAATATTTTAAAGGTTGCAAAAGAGATATCTGTAAAAAAACTCATCTTGGCAAGCAGTGCGGCTGTATATGGCAGAAGGGAAGAAGCAGTTTTAAATGAATCCCTGTGTCCTACTCCTTCAAACCATTACGGCAACAGTAAATATGCTATGGAGAGAGTAGCTTCAAACTATTTTGATGAATCAAATATCATTATTACAAGACCATTTAATTATACAGGTATAGGACAGAGTGATAATTTTTTGATACCCAAAATAGTAAAGCACTATGCAGAGGGTAAAAGAGTAATCGAACTGGGCAATATTGATGTGATAAGAGAGTTTAATGATATAGATTTTGTATGCAGTGTTTATGAAAAACTTATCAATTGTAATTGCAACTCTGTAACAGTAAATATATGCAGTGGCAGAGGTGTGGCTCTTATAGAGATCATAAAGATTATGAATAATATTGCAGGATATGAGATAGAAGTCAAAACCAATCCAAAGTTTGTCAGAAAAGATGAGATTAAAAAAGTAGTCGGCTCGGCAGAAAAACTCAAATCTCTTATAGGAAATTTCAAGCTTAAAGCTCTTGAAGATATGCTTAAAGAGATGTATGAATATTATCGGAAGTATCAATGAAGATAGCTATTGTTCACGATTGGTTTGACAAGCCAGGAGGTGCTGAGAGAGTAGTAAAAAATCTCATAGAGATATTTCCCAATGCAGATATATTCTCTATAGTTGATTTTTTTAGTAAAGAAGACAGAAACAAATATCTGTATGGCAAGAGTGTAAATACTACATTTATTCAAAATCTGCCATTTGCCAAAAATAGATTCAGAGGATATTTTCCTCTGTTTCCATATGCAATAGAGAGTCTAAATTTAAGAGGATATGATATAGTCATCTCCTCATCTCATGCCTTTGCAAAAGGTGTCATTACTCATCCCGGACAGAAACATATATGTTACTGCTATACTCCGATGAGGTATCTGTGGGATATGCAAAAAGATTATCTTCAAGACCACTCAATAAGAGGTATCAAAAAGATATATCTCTCATACCTATTTCACAAAATGAGAATTTGGGACCGCTCAAACAGCGTAAGTATCGATAGTTTTATAGCTATATCAAGATTTATTTCTGAAAGAATATCAAAATATTACGGAATCAATTCAAAAATAATTCATCCTCCTGTAGATACACAGAGATTTCAGTGTCATACAGAAAAAGATGATTACTATTTCACAGCTTCAAGACTGGTACCATATAAAAAAATCAGACTGATAGCTGAGACATTTGCCAAAAACGGAAAAAAACTCATCATAGCAGGAGATGGTCCTGACAGTGACGAAATCAGAAAACGAATAGGTGCAAATACTATAATGCTTGGCAGTGTAAGTGATAAGCAGATGGTAGATTTAATGCAAAGAGCAAAAGCCTTTATTTTTGCCTCTTTTGAAGATTTTGGCATTGTTCCTGTAGAGTCTATGGCTTGTGGCACACCCGTAATAGCCTACGGCAAGGGCGGAGCCTTGGATACTGTCGAAGATGGGGTGAGTGGAGTCTTGTTTGAAGAGCAGAGTATAAAATCACTGCAAAATGCAATAGATAGATTTGAGAGTATGAGTTTTGACAGTAAAAAGGTATCTGAGTCAGCAAAGAGGTTTTCTGAAGAGATATTCAAAGAGAAAATAAAAAGTGCTATTTTGGAAAAAACAGAAGCAAATTAAAAAACAAGGATAAAAAATGAGAAGAGTTACATCTATCTGTATGATATCTATTTTCACAGCAAGTTGCGGTATGTTGTATGCCAGAGCAATAAGTAAACCTCTGGCTGTATTTGAATCTACCAAGATACCACGAAGGACACTTGCTGAAGGACCAAGTATTTTTAATACACTGCCGTTTGTAAATGAATCCAATCTGAGCAAAGAGGATAAAAAGAAGTATCAAAAAATGCTCAAAGAGAAAAAGAAAAAAGATATCGAAAATGCAAAATACTGGTCTCAACCGAATATGAAGCTGCTCAATTCGGCAAATCTGCCAAAAAGAGAAGATGGCAAGAGGTTGCTACCAAATCTATTCAAGTAAAAATGGCTCTATAGCTGTTAGTGTTTCATCTGCATTTCGCTCTATAGAGAACTCTTTTGCTCTCTCTTTTGCCTTTTGTTGATACTCTGTCAATTTAATACTATCATTTATCAAGGTGTCAATTTTAGATGATACAGACAAATCATCTGGTGTATTCATTACAAAATAGTCATCAATTATCTCTGATGCTCCGTTTTGTCTGGTAGTAAATACTACACACCCTCTGCTCATAGCTTCCAATACAACATTGGAAAAGGGCTCATATCTGGTGGGAAACAAAAATATATCAGAAGCATCATATAATATATCCACATCACTTCTGGCACCGGTAAATATTACTCTATCAGATATACCAAGAGAGTCTGAGTATAGTTGGTATCTTTTTATATGTTTTTCCTTTCCTACTACAAAAGCATTAAATGGAGTCTGAAGAGATGATACTATTTTCAGAAATTCTGATACACCTTTTCTTGCAAAACCACTACCTACAAACAGAATAATCGGCAAAGAGCTGTCTATACCAAACTCTCTTTTTAGTTTGTCTATGGCTTTTGTTTTATCTACACTCTCAGGTATTGGCACACCATTATATACTACTTTTATCTTCTTTTTATCTATACCGTAATAATCTATAATCTGCTCTTTTACCATATTGGAGTTGGCTATTATCAGTCTGGCATTATTGAATGTCTGCTTCTCAAGCCATAAATAAGCCAAATGAAGAGGATTGAGTGAAAAACCTTTGCTTCTTAGATATGCCTTATGGACTCCATCTCCTGCTCTGTAGATATCTACTCTAGAGACTCTCTCCAAAGAGAATACAAGAGCATTATCTTCTTTGTTTGCAATGTTTTGCACATATCTGTCAAAGAGTATCACTTTCAGCCATGACGGCAGTTTTTTGGGCAGTTTTGAATATATTATATCTGTATCATAGGCTCTTTTTTTCAACTCTTTATCAAGTCTTTTGAGGTATCTTTGGGCTCCTCCAAATGGGGTATCAGCAAATCTTACAAATAAAATCTTTTTCATATCAGTTTCTTCATTGCATTAATAGCATCATCAGGAGTTATCTGCTTCATACACTCATGAGTCTTTAAAGGGCAGACTCTTTTCATACATGGAGCACAATCCAAATCTTTTCTCAAGATAGTAGAATTACTGTTTTTCCATTGGGAAGTCTCCAAATGTTTTGTAGGACCAAATATCGAAACAGTAGGCACAGAATATACAGCAGCTATATGCATAGGACCACTGTCAGCGGTAATAAATAAATCAAGTCCGCCTATCATAGAGCATAATTGCGATATGCTTGTCTGCCCTGCCATATTTTTGACACTATTTGCACCAAAATTTTTCAAAGACTCCTCTATATCATCAGCTATCTCTTTCTCTGCCGGTGAGCCAAATATTATAATTTCAAATCTGTCTGCAAATGCTATAGCTGTCTTTGCAAATCTATCAGGATACCATCTTTTGGCACTGCCGTAAGTAGCACCGGGATTTATACCCAGTGTAGCTTTGTTATATTTTATTGCATGGTGATAGAGTTTTAAATTATCTGCTTCTTTTTCCAATCCTGTAATGGCAGATATAAAATCATTGTATCTTTGCACCTGATGGCGTGGCTTGTCATATCTTCTTTTTTTATAAATATATCTTTTTTTTGAGCCTGTCAAAAAGAGTAATAATTTTGAGAATATATGACTTCTGAAACTTATAGCCAAATCATATTTTCCAAGTTTTTTTGATAATTTAAAAATATTTACTATTCTGTTTCCACCATTTTTACTATCATCAATTACACTGTTTACAACTTTTGGATGAGCCGAAAGTGCCTCTACTGCAACTTTTGAGCCAAAGAGTGTAATCTTTGCATCAGGATAGGCTTTTATCAGATTTTCTATTGCAGGAGTGGTCATTACGGCATCTCCAAGCCATGTTGGAGTCTCTATGAGTATTTTCACATGCTACTCCTGTAGCCTTTTGGATTTTTTAACTGCCATCTCCAAGCATCTTTGCACATATCTTCCAAACCTCTTTTGGCTCTCCAGCCAAGCTCTTTTTGGGCTTTTGATACATCAGCATAGCTTACAGGCACATCTCCTGCCCGTCTTGAGACGATTTCATAAGGTATATTTATACCATTTACTTTTTCAAATGTCTTTATTATCTGCAATACACTATAACCTCTGCCTGTCCCAAGATTATATATATCAAAACTGTTATCATCAAGTTTTTCAAGCATTCTCAGATGCCCTTCAGCCAAATCCATTACATGAATATAATCTCTTACACCTGTGCCATCAGGCGTATCATAGTCATTACCAAAAACTCTGAGTTTATCAAGTTTACCTGATGCTACCTGTGTAATAAAAGGGAGTAGATTATTTGGTATGCCCTGGGGGTCTTCGCCTATTTCACCTGATGGGTGGGCTCCTATAGGATTGAAATATCTCAATATTCCAAAACTGTATCCTCTATTGGTATCATAAATATCTCTTAAAATCTGCTCTAGCATAAATTTACTGCGTCCGTAGGGATTTGTGGGATTTATGGGATGCTGTTCATCTATAGGCAGATATTGTGGATTGCCATATATACTTGCAGATGAGCTGAATATCATCTTTTTGACTTCACTTTGTTTCATAGCTTTGAGCAACTCGATAGTGCCAAGCACATTATTATCATAATATTTAAGAGGATTTGATACGGACTCTCCCACTGCCTTGACTCCGGCAAAATGTATCACAGCACTGCTACCCTGTAAAGCATTTGCAACCCTGTCTGTATCTCTGATATCACCCTCAATAAATTCTACACTTTTACCACTGAGTCTTTCAATTCGTTTAACAGCTTCCAAATGAGAGTTACTCAAATTATCATAAATTTTTACTCTGTATCCGCTTTCTAAAAGCAATAATACTGTATGACTTCCTATATATCCGGCTCCACCGGTAACAAATATCGTTTTCATGTCCGTAATCTATCTAATATGGACTTAATGGTGTATTAGTATCTGATATTACGCATAAATAGTAATTGGGCAATAGGCATTGAGGCATTAGAAAATATATTTCGTATAAAAATGAAACAAGCAGTAAAAAATAGTTATAAAAATCTAATAACTTGATACAAAAGTCCATTATACAAACTACAATAAATTGAGGAGTTATATAAAAATATAATGCCCAATGCCCAATGCCCAATGCCCAATGCCT
>WFNP01000003.1 GCA_015488535.1 Nitratifractor sp. | reverse complement strand
GCCCAATGCCCAATGCCCAATGCCCAATGCCCAATGCCACTTTCAGTTATAATTATAAAAAATATAAAGGGGTTATATTAATGGCTAATTTGAAAGTGGATTTTTCATCACTCTCAGCAGAGAGAAAAGCTACGGCTGTATCTACAGCGACAGCTAGTATATTGACATTTGTCAAACTTATAGTCGGAATACTCAGTGGCTCTGTTGCAGTATTGGCTTCTGCTATAGATTCCATACTGGATATGGGGGTATCCATATTTAACTATTTTGCAATAAAAAAAGCAGAAGAGCATCCTGATGACAAATTTCAATACGGCAAAGGTAAAATACAGGCAATTGCGGGAGTGATAGAAGGGACTATAATCACTCTATCGGGATTATATATTATCTACGAAGGTATTATAAAAGTAATTCAGGATAAAAAAGTAGAATATCTAGGTGTATCACTTGTGGTAATGATGTTTTCTATTGTGCTTACATGGCTGTTGGTCAGATATCTGCTCAAAATTGCCAAAGAGACAGATAATATTGTCATCAAGGCCGATGCTCTTCACTATCAGACAGACCTTTTGAGCAATGGTGCTGTAATAATATCACTATTTATCGTATATATTAGCGGATGGAGTTGGATAGATGCAGTCTTTGGTATAGGTATAGGGTTGTATATTATATATTCTGCATATGAAATTATTGAAGAGAGTGTAATGATACTTTTGGATAGAGCATTGGATGCTGATATAGTCGCAAAAATAGGAGAGATACTCTCATCATCTGACAGCAGAGTCAGAGGTTTTCACTGGCTTAAAACACGCACTGACGGCAGTCACAACTTTGTAGAGTTTCATCTTGTTTTGACTCCTGAAATGACACTGCAAGAGGCTCATAAAATAGCCGAAGATTTGGAGTATAAAATAGCTTCTCTTGAGCCAAACAAGGGATGGATTATTACACCGCATTTTGACCCATATGATGATGAGCATATCAATGAAATATTTTATATGGGCAAGATAGGAAAACAGAAATGAATCAAAAGATATATTTGACCTCTCCCATACCAAAACCTGAGACTATACATTTGCCAATGATAGAGTTTACTCTATGTAGTGACAGATTGGATTTGGAGGATGTAGATACCCTGATGTTTACCTCCAAACAGGCTGTAAGCAGTGCTGAAGCTATAGATAAATCATGGAAAAAGTTTCCGACTATAGCAATAGGAGATGCTACCAAAAAGAGAATAGAGGAGTTGGGAGGAGAAGTGATTTACAGACCAAAAGAGTTTTACGGCTCTGAATTGGCAAAAGATATTATAAAATTCTTCTCAGATAAAAAAATCCTCTATATCAGACCCGAGACAGTATCTTTTGACAGTAAAGGATTTCTGAAACAGCACGGCATAGATATAAAAGAGCAGATTATTTATAAAACATCTTGTATAGAGTATTCCAAAGAGAATGCACCTGAAGATGGCTCTATTATTATATTTACCTCACCATCAACGATACACTGCTTTTTAAATAATTTTGAATGGAAAAGCACTTATAAAGCGATAGTGATAGGCAAAGCGACTCTTCAACATTTGCCAAAAAATGCATATTATGCTGTTGCAGACTCACCAAATATAGATTTTTGTGTAAAAAAAGCCCTTGAAATTAATAAAAATTGATGATATCATTTCATATGAAGAGATATTGCTCTTTTTTTTACTTTCTATGAACTTCTAATAGGTTATAATCTCCTTAGCCCTGGGTGGTTCGCTGACTTGCAAATGGGGTCCAACATTTCAAGTGTAGGGAGAAGTTGTAGAGTACTCCGTGTGTGGATGACTTCGCTTGAGTCGGTTTGACCGGCGAGAAGCCGTCCCCTAAAGAGTGCCTCACTCTTCCACCGTTGGCTTATCAGGGCCGACACATAGCAGATACGGCCACCTGGGGCGACTTTATAAACTTTGATTATCAAATTGTCAAGAGATATCAGCAAAGATGGATAATATTCCATTTTTCCCGATATTTTTATAATAAGGAGAATATATACCGATGAATATACTTGTAGTAGGAAGTGGAGGAAGAGAGTACTCCATAGGAAGAGCATTAAGAGCCGATGAAAATGTAGATAAACTATATTTTGCTCCAGGTAACGGTGCTACTGATGAGCTGGGTGAGAATATCTCTATATCAGACTGGAAAGAGTTGGCAGATTTTGCTGAAGCAAACAGTATTGATCTTACCATAGTAGGACCGGAAGCACCACTTGTAGATGGTATAGTAGATATTTTCAAAGAAAGAGGTTTGACAATATTCGGACCAAGTGCCGCAGCTGCTCAGCTTGAAGGCTCAAAAATATTTATGAAAAACTTTCTTGCCAAATATAATATCCCAACGGCCAGATATATAGAGACTGATTCTATCGAAGAGGCATCAAAATTCATAGATACACTTTCAGAGCCTGTAGTCGTAAAAGCAGACGGTCTATGTGCAGGAAAAGGTGTAATCATAGCTCCTAGCAAAGAAGAGGCTAAAAAGAGTGCCGAAGAGATGCTAAGTGGAGAAGCTTTTGGTGAAGCTGGTAAAAGAATTGTCGTAGAGGAGTATCTTGATGGTTATGAATTGTCTGTATTTGCTGTATGTGACGGCAAAGATTATGTGATATTACCTGCTGCTCAGGACCACAAAAGACTGCTTGATGGGGACAAAGGTCCAAATACAGGTGGAATGGGAGCTTATGCACCTACACCACTAGTCAATGATGAGATATACAAAAAACTGGAAGACAGAGTCGTAAAACCTACACTTGAGGGTATGGAAAAAGAGGGAATGCCATTTACAGGTGTCTTGTTTATGGGAGTAATGGTAGTTGATGGTGAGCCTTTGATACTTGAATATAATGTAAGATTTGGTGACCCTGAGTGTGAAGAGTTGATGCCGTTGATGAAAACTCCTGCCACAGAGCTGTTTTACAAAGCAGCAACAGGCAGACTCTCAGAAGCAGATATAGAGTTTTATGACAGATATGCTGTAGGTGTAGTTATGGCAAGTAAAAACTATCCATACAAATCCAGTGAACCTGCCGAGATTATTGTAGATGAGATACATCATGAAGATTTGGCTCAAAACAGCTATATAGCTTATGCCGGAGTGAGCAGAGGAGATGACGGTAAACTCTATGCAACAGGTGGCAGAGTATTGGTATGTGTAGGTTTTGGAGATAGTATCAAAGAGGCAAGAGACAGAGCATATATGTTGGTAGGTCAGGTTCACTTTGCCGGAAAACAGTGCAGAACCGATATTGCCTATCAGGCATTGTCCGAAGAGTCTTGAGAGTCTCTTCTATAATATATAGGTCTTATAAAAGGTATTTTGATGAAGAGATTGTATCTATCGGTATTGATACCGGCTGTTATATCAGCCAGTGTTGTCAAAGAGGGGGGAAAAGAAGCATCTCTCTATGCCGATAGATTTGAAAGCAAAAACAATATTGTCCATGCTTATGGTCATATAGTATTATCATATGACGGCAATCTTTTCATAGGCAAAGAGGCTGTTTATGACAGAAACAAAAATATTATTACAATACTTGGTGATACTGAAATAATAGGTGCAAAAGGCAATAAAATTACTGCTGATAGTATCAGATTTGATGTAGGCAAACACAAAATTTTGTTTAAGAATTTTTACCATATCGGCAGTGATGATATATGGATAGCTTCAAAAGATGCTCTCAAACAGGATAATCAATACAAATTCAAAAACAGTTTTTTATCAAGCTGTGCACCTAAAAATCCCGATTGGTCTATGCATTTCAAACATGCAGATTATAATGCTACAAGCAGATATATCAAACTTGATGATGTGAAACTATACGCAAAAGATACCCCAATTTTGTATTTTCCATATCTTTCATTCTCTCTAAACAGAGAGAGAAGTTCTGGCTTTTTGATGCCCAAGTTTGGATATAGTGGTGATGAGGGATTAATCTACTCTCAGCCATACTATTGGGCAGTATCTGAGAGTATGGATTTGGAGTTTGACCCGCAAATAAGGACAAAAAGAGGGGCAGGATTATTTGCTACTTTCAGATTTGCAGATACTGCGGTGTCAAACGGACAAATCAGAGTGGGATATTTCAAAGATAAAAACAGCTTTACAAATGAGCATAACTTAAAATACTCTTCACATTATGGTATAGAGATGCTATATAGGAGTGAAGATTTTTTAAAAAGCTATAAACCAAAGGGTTATACAGATACTCTCTATTTAAATTTGGATCTTTTTAACGATATAGATTATCTTAATCTGCAATATGGAAAGATGTTTCATTTTGAAAATACCAGCCGTTTTAAAGAATCCAGATTTAACTATGCTCTATATAATGAAAACAACTATTTTTCAATAGGTGCCAAATACTATATAGATACCGAATTGACCAAAAATGACTCAACTTTGCAAGAGTTGCCTTCTCTTAAATATCATATATTTACAAAACCGATATTTAACAAATATCTAAACTATTCATTGGATATGAATTTTCACAACTATACAAGAGAAGAGGGGATAGATGCATACAGTGCCGATTTTCAACTTCCTGTAGAGTTTCATACATCACTGTTTAACGGATATACAGATTTGGTCATAAAAGAGGAGTTTGTAGGAAATGCTGTAAATTTCTCTGAAGATATAGAGAATGAAAGTAGATACTATTCACTCTCTGCTCACCATATGATAGGAGTATATTCACAACTTATCAAATCATATGATTTGGGACTTCATACTATGATACTGGGTGCTACATATACAGATAGTTCAAATATGGCAGAGAGTGAATTAAAATATAAGGATATTGAAGAGGCTCTAAAAACAGAGTTGTCTTTAAATACTCTCACAGAGAGAAAAGTATCACTCTATATGCACCATTTCTGGGATAGCAATGGTGGAAATTTACATATAGATTATCTTCTAAGAAGTGACTACTACCCTGGAATTGATTCAAGATGGAGTCTGCTTAGACAAGAGTTGCATTTAAATTACAAGCACTTTAGTTGGTTTAGTCTATATACCTATTCATTCCAGAAAAATGAAACACTCGAATTTACCAACAGATTGTCATATGATAAAGAGAACTATTCAATATATACAAACTATACATGGAAGAAAGATTATTATGCTGTAGATTTATGGCAAAAAGAGTTAAAATTCCATGCAAGATACAAGTATAGTAATCAGCTATCTCTTTATGGAGGTTTTAGCTATGATTTTGACAAACACTATGATAAAGATTGGGAAGTAGGTGTGATGTATGACAGAGGGTGTTGGAATATGCAGTTGATTTTCAAGCAGGAGATTACACCTGTATTGAGGTCAAATGGTGCAGGTTCCATACACAACAATACCTTTATGTTTAAATTCAATCTGATACCTTTTGGGGGTTCAGGATTAGATAAAAGACTGCTCTAAGCTTATGAAATATGAAAATATAGTTGAAGCTATGGAGATACTTGGCTTACCGGGAATGATTACAAGAGATGACCTCAAAAAAAGATACAGAGAGTTGGCAAGAAGGTATCATCCAGACAGAGTGAATGGAGACTCTTTGGAGATGGAAAAAATCAACAGAGCTTATGAGTTGCTCTCTGAATATATAGATGGTTTCAGATATGCTTTTGATGAAGAGGAGTTTCGCAAGAGATATCCACACAGCACCCACAGCGGTAAATTTAGAATATAGGTGTAAAATAAACAAAAAGTTATGAAGGTAATTAAAAATATGAATGAAAAAATAGTAGAGATAGAGATAAATGGATTGAAAGAGGAGTATATCTTCGACAAAGTAGCAAAACATGCAAACGGTGCCGTAATGTATAGAGAAGGCAAGACAGTAATAATAGCTGCTGCAGTATTAGATGAAAAGCCTGTAGATGAGCCATTTTTGCCTCTGACAGTCCAGTATATCGAAAAGGCTTACGCAGCTGCCAAAATACCAGGAGGATATCTCAAAAGAGAGAGTAAACCAAGTGACTTTGAGACACTCACATCAAGATTGATAGACCGCTCTTTGAGACCTCTTTTTCCTGAAGGATTTTACTATCCGGTTACAATTACTGTAATGGTGGTAAGTGCAGACAAAAATACAGATTTGCAACTTGCTGCCCTACATGCGGCAAATGCGGCTCTGATGGTATCAAATATTCCTGTAGAGACAGCAGTAGCAGGTGTGAGAGTGGGTAAAATAGATGGTGAGTTTATTTTAAATCCAGACAGAGAGGCTATGGAAAGCTCATCTTTGGATCTATTTGTTACAGGTGCAAATGATGATATATTGATGATAGAGATGGCAGCAAAAGCTACAGAGGTAATGGAGAATGTAGATTTGGATGATATCGAGATAGACCCTATAATGGCTCCTATACCTATGGTGCTAGAGCATCAGCAGATTAATGAGATGAGTGAAGAGGAGCTTATGGAAGCAATCAAATTTGCATCCAAAGCGATTAAAGAAGCCTCTGCTCAATATAATGAAAAAATAGCTCCTCTGGCAAAAGAGAAAATTGATTTAACACTTGGTGCAAGTTCTGCATCAGATGAAGCCATAGCTTTCATAAAAGAGCATTTCCAAGAGCAGATAAAATCTGCTCTATACTCCCTGAGCAAAAGTGAAAGAGGCGGTATGCTCAAAGATATATCAAAAGAGGCATTTATCAAATCCGAAGAGTTTGCCACAGGATTTGATGAAGATGAAATCAAAAAGGCAGTAGAAGCAGTCAAAAGAGCAGAAGTAAGAAGACAGATTTTAGAAGATAGAGTCAGAGCAGATGGCAGAAGACTCGATGAGGTGCGTCCTATTACAATAGAGACAAATATACTCCCAAGTGTCCATGGCTCATGTCTATTTACCAGAGGTGAGACACAGGTATTGGCTACTGCCACAATAGGAGATGCCAAAGATGGACAGATGTTTGAGATGCTCAGCGATAGAAGTCCAAAAAACGAAAAATTTATGGTGCATTACAATTTCCCTGGATTTAGTGTAGGAGAAGCCAAACCAATTGGAGCTCCGGGACGCAGAGAGCTTGGTCACGGAAATTTGGCAAAAAGAGCCTTAGAGCCGGTCATAGATATGAATATGAGTAATGCTGTAAGATTGGTATCAGAGGTATTGGAGAGTAATGGCTCATCATCTATGGCTACTATATGCGGAGGCTCTTTGGCTCTTGTGTCAGCACAGATAGATACAAAAGCTTTGGTAGCCGGTGTGGCTATGGGGCTCGTGACAGAGGGAGACAATTATGCCATTTTGACAGATATTATGGGCTTGGAAGACCACGATGGAGATATGGATTTCAAAGTAGGAGGCACTCACAAAGGTATTACGGCCCTTCAGATGGATATCAAGCTAGGCGGTCTGAATATGTCTATACTATCTGAGGCACTTATACAGGCAAAAGATGCCAGAGAGCATATTCTCTCTATTATGGAGAGAGCAAAAGAGGGGATAGAGCCAAGCGGTGCTTTGCCGACAATAGAGCATTTTAGTGTCGATCCGTCCAAAATCGTCCATATCATCGGAAAAGCCGGTTCTACTATCAGAGATATCATAGAGAGATTTGAAGTAGCCATAGACCTCGACAGAGACAAAGGGCATGTCAAAGTCAGCGGACACGATGATGACAAGGTAAAAGCCGCAAAAGAGCATATAGAGAGTATTGTAAATGGAGCTTCAAACAAAGAGCAGATCAAATATGAAGTAGGCAAGAGATACAAAGGCAAAATCAAAAGACTTGTTGATTTTGGAGCATTTGTAGAGCTACCGGGAGGAACTGATGCTCTGCTTCATATCTCAAAAGTAGCCAAAGGCAGAGTAAATGATATCCACGATGTATATAAAGAGGGTGATGAAGTAGAGGTGGTAGTGATGGAGCAAAAAGGCCACAAAATAGAATTGGCAACACCTGAATATCTGGGGAAATAGTTCACTGTATGAGAGAAAATATCAAACAGGCCAAACTGAGTAAAAGACTGATTAGAGAGTTTGGCAAGACAAATGCACAATTTCGCTTGATACAGGAAGGAGACAGAGTATTGGTGGGTCTAAGCGGTGGGAAAGATTCACTTACACTCATTCATCTGCTCAAGTATATGCAAAGACACGCACCCTTTGATTTTGAGTTTACAGCCTGCACTGTAAAGTATGGTATGGATGATGAAAATTATGATGCTCTCTTGGCACACTGCAAGGAGTATGGAATAAAACACCATGTCTATGAGACCAATATTTACGATATATCTCAAAAGACCATCAGAGAAAACAGCTCTTTTTGTAGCTACTTTTCAAGAATGAGAAGAGGTGCATTATATACTTATGCCCAGGAGCATGGATACAACAAAATTGCACTCGGACACCATCTTGATGATGCTGTAGAGAGCTTTTTTATGAATATGTTTTACAACGGCTCTCTCCGCTCTCTGGCTCCTGTATATAAAGCCAAGAGAGGTTTTCATGTAATAAGACCACTAATCGAGATTAGAGAAAGAGCCTTGAGAGCATTTGCCGATGAAAACGGTTTTGCCACTATAGGAGATGAAGCCTGTCCTGCCATGAGAGTAAATGTAAAAGCCCCCTATGCAAGAGCCAATACCAAAGAGTGGCTCTCTCAAATGGAGAGAGATAATGATAAACTATTTACAATGATAAAAGCATCTTTCAAGCATATAGATGATGACACCTTTTTAGACCCAAAGAGATGGAATAGAGATGATATCTGTTTCTAACAATTTGTTATATCCTATCTTTTAAATTTATAGGATGGAATATGGCTAAAATCATAATAATATCTTGATATTGTTCATATATCACAATATATGGAAATGTATCCATTAAAACTTTTTGTGCTGTTTTAATTTTATTTTGATATAAATTTGGATTTAATATTTTATTAAATCCAAAGGATAAACAAATTTTTAT
>WFNP01000002.1 GCA_015488535.1 Nitratifractor sp. | reverse complement strand
TTTTTGGAAAATTTGCCGGTGGGTTTTTCAATAACTCTGCCATTTTTTCTATAATTTTGAATTTCTCTGTCTCTGTTGTCTCAATCTTTAGCTCTTCTGTAGCGTAAGTCTCAGGTAGAGCATCAAGTTCGGCATCTATATCAATATCTTCTTTGAGCAGTTCAAGTATCCTAAATGTTGCATATATTGCATCATCAAATCCAAAGTATCTATCATTAAAGAATATATGACCACTCACTTCACACGCCAAATCTGCATTGAGTTCTTTGATTTTGACTTTGAGATTGGAGTGTCCTGTTTTATACATTACGGCATTTGCACCTCTATTTTTGAGTGTGTCATACATTACCTGTGAGCATTTGACCTCTCCTATGACAGTAGGTTTGTCCATATTCATAGAAAACAGCAGTGCCATCTGGTCGCCTTTGATATTGTATTTGTGTGTCAGCACTGCAATTCTGTCGGCATCTCCATCATATGCAAAGGCTATATCAGCTCCTTTTTTAAGCTCATTTTTTATATCTGACAAATTTGCTTCTACAGACGGGTCAGGATGGTGATTTGGAAAGTTGCCATCCGGCTTGATATATATACCTTTGGCATCCAACTCCAATCTATTAAAAATTTCAGGCAATATTACACCGGCTGCACCATTACCACAGTCATATACAATCTTTTTATCAAGCCCTTTTAGATGAGAGAAATTTTCTACCATAAAATCTATATATCTTTGAGCCACATCTACTTCATATATTGTAGGAGAGGGCAGGGTGTCTGGCAGTTGCATAGTTTGGACTTCTCTGCCAAGAGAGTATATATCCTCACCGAAAAACGGAGCTTTGTTTACTGTGATTTTAAATCCGTTATACTCTTTTGGATTGTGTGAGCCGGTAATCATAACAGATGCTGATGTGGTGACTATTTTACCATCTATCTCAAACTCTATATAGTTGGCAAAATAGTTTACCGGTGTGGGAACTAATCCCATAGCCAAAATCTTTTTGCCTCCGAGTGCCAAACCGTCACAAATATAACCAAACAGCTCTGGAGAGTGTGTCCTGGCATCATATCCAACCGCTACAAAATCACCATCTACTCTTTTGGATAATGCGTAAGCTATCTTTGTAACACTATTTTGATTTAACTCTTGACCGACAATACCTCTGATATCATACTCTCTGAATATACTCATTAAGACTCCTGAAAATTATAATCTCTATAACTATACTATATGTAGCTAAAATTTTCTAAAAAAGATATAGCTAAAACGATATTAAGCAATATTCTACAGGAGTTTGGTATTAAGAGCTATCTATATGTGGGGCTGAAACAATATCTTTTACAGATTTGAAAATTTCACTATCTCTCAAAACCAAAAATCTATTGTCTAGAAGTTATATTTTAGAGGATAAGACTTCAGTCCTGTATAAAAAAGGTTCAACCAACTTTACTGATATTAGACATAAGTTATTAAAAAAGATACTTAAAAGATATATTTAAATTTGAATTTTGTCCATAAATTGCTACTTCTTACTTCGTATTGGGTATAATCTCTATCAAAATTTATAAATTCCTGCAAGGGATTATTTATTGTCATCTAAACTATTATACAGAGCAAAAAGATGGCAAATTCAAGGAGAGATATGAACGGTCTATTCAATAATGAAGAGATAGAACAGATCAATATTGAAGAGAGCTTAAAGGGTAGTTATCTTGATTACTCCATGAGCGTAATTATTGGTAGAGCACTTCCGGATGCAAGAGATGGTCTCAAGCCGGTACACAGAAGAATACTCTATGCTATGAATGAGCTAAATCTTACTCACAGAGCAGCATATAAAAAATCTGCCCGTATTGTGGGAGATGTAATCGGTAAGTATCACCCACACGGAGATACTGCTGTATATGATGCACTTGTAAGAATGGCACAGGATTTCTCTATGAGAGCACCTATTGTAGATGGTCAGGGTAACTTCGGTTCTATTGACGGAGACAATCCGGCAGCTATGAGATATACAGAGGCAAGAATGACAAAACTTGCAGAAGAGTTACTCTCTGATATAGACAAAGAGACTGTAGATTTTGTGCCAAACTATGATGACAGTATGCGTGAGCCTGATGTATTGCCAAGTAGATTACCAAATTTGCTATTGAATGGCTCTTCTGGTATTGCCGTAGGTATGGCTACAAATATTCCGCCTCACAGATTGGATGAGTTGATAGATGCACTTTTGATGAGAATAGATAATCCTGATGCAGAAGTAGCTGATTTAATAAGTGTCATTCAAGGACCGGATTTCCCTACAGGCGGAATAATTTTTGGTAAAAAAGGGATACTTGATGCCTACAAGACAGGAAGAGGCAGAATCAAAGTCCGTGCCAAAACCCACATAGAGCATAATAGAAACAGAGAAGTTATCATTATAGACGAATTGCCATATCAGGTAAATAAATCCAAACTGATTGAAAATATTGCCACACTTGTAAGAGAGAAACAGATAGAAGGTATCAGTGAGGTAAGAGATGAATCTGACAGAGATGGTATCAGAGTAGTAATAGAACTCAAAAAAGATGCAATGAGTGAAATCATTTTGAATAATCTCTATAAATCTACTCAACTTCAGACAACTTTTGGAATC
This sequence comes from Nitratifractor sp., assembly GCA_015488535.1. Taxonomy (GTDB): domain Bacteria; phylum Campylobacterota; class Campylobacteria; order Campylobacterales; family Sulfurovaceae; genus Nitratifractor. The sequence continues at coordinate 19,015 of WFNP01000002.1, read as the reverse complement.
ATTATGTTGGCTATAGCCAATAAGGAGCCAAAGGTCTTTACATTGCCGGAGCTGTTGGATCTGTTTTTAAATCACAGAAAAACAGTAGTCATCAGACGAACGATTTTTGAACTGGAAAAAGCCAGAGCCAGAGCTCACATACTCGAAGGTTTGAAGATAGCAGTCGATAATATTGATGAAGTTATCAAGATTATCAGAGGCAGTGATGATGATACTCATGCCAGAGAGAACTTGATGCAGAGATTTTCTTTGAGTGAGATTCAGGCAAGAGCTATACTGGAGATGAGACTGAGAAGACTGACTGGTCTTGAGATAGAGAAAATTGAGAGTGAATTGGCTACTCTACTGGCTACAATAGAAAGACTTGAAGGCATACTCAAGAGTGAAGATAAAATTACTGAAATTATAAGAGATGAACTACTTGAAATCAAAGATAATTACAGTGATGCAAGACGCACAGAGATAGTAGATGATTATGATGATATAGATATTGAAGATTTGATACCAAATGAAGATATGGTAGTAACTATCACTCACAGAGGATATATCAAAAGGGTGCCTGTCAAACTCTATGAGAAGCAAAAAAGAGGAGGCAAGGGTAAAACAGCCGTTACTACCTATGATGATGACTTTATAGAGAAGTTTTTCATCTCCAAAACTCACGATACACTGATGTTTGTTACAGACAAAGGGCAGTTGTATTGGCTAAAGGTATATAAAATCCCAGAAGCCGGACGCACAGCCAAAGGTAAAGCCGTAGTCAATCTTATAAATCTTGACAAAGATGAAAAAATTAGAGCAATTATCCCTACAAGTGATTTCAGTGAAGATAAGAGTCTGGTATTCTTCACCAAAAACGGCATTGTAAAAAGAACAAAGCTCAGTGAATACTCAAATATCAGAAGCAATGGTGTAAGAGCTATAAACTTAGATGAAGATGATGCTTTGATTGATGCAAAGATTGTAAAACCTGAGACAAAATGGCTCTTTGTCGTGACCAAAAAAGGAATGTGTATCCGCTTCCCAATAAGTGATGTCAGAGAGATAGGCAGAGTAGCAAGAGGGGTAACAGCTATCAAATTCAAGATAGATGAAGACTTTGTAACAGGTGCTACAACTATTGAAGATGAGAATGATGAATTGCTTATTATCAGTGAAAAAGGTCTTGGCAAACGAACCGTAGCCAATGAATACAGAGAGCAGGGCAGGGCAGGAAAAGGTGTCATAGCTATGAAGCTCACTGGCAGGACAGGTGATGTGGTAGGTGTTGTATTTGTGGAGGAGGACAAAGATTTAATGTGTCTTACAAGTGCCGGTAAAATGATAAGAACAGATATGCACAGTATCAGAAAAGCCGGTCGTAACACATCAGGTGTAAAGGTGGTAAATACAGAGGGTAAAGATACCGTAGTAAGTATTGCCAAATGTCCAAAAGAGGAAAAAGAAGAAGAGATTGAAAACAGTGAAAATGAAGATAAAGGATTGATGTGATGAGTAGAAAATACAATGTAGCAGTAGTAGGAGCCAGTGGTGCTGTAGGTGAAGAGATTTTCAGAATTTTGGAAGAGAGAAATTTTCCTCTTGGTGAGCTTCTGCCGTTGGCAAGTGCCAAAAGTGCAGGGATTGAAGTAGAGTGTCAAGGCAGAAGATTTAAAATCCAGGAATTGACAGAGAGTGTATTTGAAGGCAAAGATATAGATATAGCCTTTTTCTCAGCCGGTGGGAGTGTATCTGCTCACTATGCCAAATATGCAGTAGAAGCCGGAGCCGTAGTTATAGATAATACATCACATTTCAGAATGGAGCCGGATGTGCCTTTGGTAGTGCCTGAAGTCAATCCCGAAGATATAGAAGCATGGAGAGAGACAGGCATTATTGCCAATCCAAACTGCTCTACTATTCAAATGGTATTGGCTCTTAAACCTCTGTATGATTTGTATGGAGATATCAAAAGAGTAGATGTAAGCACTTATCAGGCTACAAGCGGAGCAGGGAAGAGCGGTATGGAAGAGCTTGTAAAACAGATGCAGGACTTTTTTGCATTTAGATTAGATGAGAGTGAGCATAAGGCATTTATGCATCAAATAGCCCTGAATGTAATACCTCAAATAGACAAGCCACAACCAAACGGCTATACAAAAGAGGAGATGAAGATGGTTAATGAAACCAATAAGATACTCCACTCTGATATAGCTGTAAGTGCTACCTGTGTGCGTGTGCCAGTGCTTAGAAGCCATAGTGAATCTGTCACAGTTACTTTTAATGATGATGTAGTGGTAGATATAGACAAGTGTAGATTGGCTTTGAGTAATTTTGAAGATGTGGAAGTTATGGATGATTTGGAGCATGGAGTATATCCTATGCCAATCACTGCAACAGATACAGATATCACTTTTGTAGGTAGAATACGCAAAGATATATTTGCCGATAATATACTGCATATGTGGGTAGTAGCAGACCAAATTAGGGTAGGGGCTGCAACAAATGCTGTAAGAATTGCCGAAAAATGGATAGAGCTGGAGGATGTCTAATGTTGAATTGGATAGAACAAACCTTTGAATCAGCACTGTGGAGTACCAGATTTTTTGTTTTACTTGCTGTCATTTTCAGTATGATAGGCGGAATGGCTCTGTTTATTGTAGCCAGTGTAGATATATGGCATGTGGCAGTGGGAGTATTTAATGTATATTTTAACGGTATCCACCCTGAAAACTTCCATGAGAAAATAGTAAGCGAGTTGATAGGTTCGGTTGATTTGTATCTTATTGCCATTGTGCTGTTTATCTTCGGATTTGGACTGTATGAGCTGTTTATATCCAAAATAGATGTAGCAGAAAAGAGTGCAGCTTCCAAAATCTTGGAGATTCACTCACTCGATGAACTCAAAGACAAATTGGCAAAAGTTATCATTATGGTACTTATTGTCGGATTTTTCAAAAGAGCTATGCACACCACTTATGACAGTGCTATTGATATGCTAATGCTTGCCGGTGCAATTTTTGCATTGGCTTTATCTTTTTATTTTATGCATAAAGGTGACCACTAATGTCAAAAATTTTTGTAGATGCCTGTTTTGGTAAAGAGACACCATATACACCTGTATGGATGATGAGACAAGCCGGTAGATATCTGCCTGAATATATGGAGGTAAGGGCAAAAGCCGGTAACTTTCTAAATCTGTGCCACAATCCACAGATGGCAGCAGAAGTTACACTTCAGCCGGTAGATATTGTAGGCGTAGATGCAGCTATAATGTTCAGTGATATACTTGTAGTTCCCAATGAAATGGGTATGGAGCTGGATTTTGTCAAAGGAGAAGGTCCTGTATTTGCCAAACCGATTAAGAGTATAGAAGATGTAGATGCACTTATTGGCGGTGAAGAGGCAGCAGACAAGCTGACTTATGTATATGAAACCATAAAAATAGTCAGAGAAAAATTGGCTGATGATAAGGCATTGATAGGTTTTACCGGAGCTCCGTGGACACTCGCTACATATATGATTGAAGGTCAGGGAACAAAAACTTATAGTTTGGTTAAAAAACTAATCTATACAGAGCCTGAATTGATGCACAGGCTTTTAGAAAAAGTGACAGAAGTTGTCAAATATTATCTTGAAAAGCAGATAGAAGCCGGTGTAGATGTAGTGCAAATCTTTGATAGCTGGGCATCAGCACTTGAAAAGCCAAAATATATGGAGTTTAGTTGGAAATATATGAAAGATATCGCTTCTCATATAAAAGCCAAATATCCACATATTCCTATAATTATGTTTCCCAAAGGTATAGGAGCATATCTTGATGATATAGATGGTGATTTTGATGTATTTGGAGTTGATTGGGGAACCCCAATGGCAATGGCAAAAGAGAAACTTGGTGATAGATATGTATTACAAGGTAATATGGAGCCGTGTCGATTGTATTCCAAAGAAGCTACCAAGGAGTGCGTGGAAGCACTTGCCAAGATTATGAAAGATGGCAGACATATCTTTAATTTGGGTCATGGAATATTGCCAGATGTGCCTGTAGAGAATGCCAAATACTTTGTAAGCCTTTGCAAAGAAGTAAGCAAAAGAGATAAATAATACTGCAAATCGATTACCTCTAAATATGTGGGACTAAAGTCCCACCACCAAAAAAAAGTAAATTTATACAATAAATTGGGGTGTTGTAAAAATATAATGCCCAATGTTGCCTGTTTAGAGTGGGTCAAAAGCCCAAATATATATCTTTTACAAAGAATATATATTATGTTAACCAATAATGCGGGGTTGAAACCCCGCCTCCTATGCTATATTGTTCAATATAATTTTATCTGTGTAAGGTCAGTTAAAAATTTAGCTTTTTAGAGTGATTAGAGTTTAAACGAGACTCGCGTTATTTTACACCTCTTATCCTCTATATTTATAAAAAACAGTAATCATTCCTTAAACTTATCCATTATAGGAGCCAAAAATCTGGAAGGTTTCACATCAAAACTTTTACTCCAGCCAATACGGCTAATAATTTTTTTGGTATGAGATGTAATAAATAGTCTCTTTTTGGCTCTTGTCATTGCTACATAGAGCAATCTTGCACTCTCTGTAATATTTCTGCTTTTCTGCTCATAGTAGCTTGGATACTCATCATCTGTGCAAAACGGTATGACTACATTTGCAAACTCCAATCCTTTGGCTTTGTGAATAGTTGCTATTAGTATCTTCTCATCACCTTTGATTAAATCGGCTTCATTATATTGAGTGTATTCAGGGATATAATTAATAATAGCATCATATATTGTAGTAAGTGTCCTGCTATCCATATGGTGGGTAAGTTTTTCTAACTCTTTGAATATCTCATCATCTGTTTTATAATTGAGCTTGTCTAACATATACCCCATTACCATATCTACTACCACCCCAAGGGGCAACTCTTTACCAAATTCACCCTCTACACTCTGATACAGTGGTCTAAAATTTTGATACATTGCTCTTTGGATAGTCTCAAACTGATTAAATATCTCTTCTCTTGATTTTGAAGTCTGTGTTATCTTTTGTGATAGATACAGCAGTAAATTTACAGTAGCTTTTACATCATCAAGAGCATTATGGGAATTTACCCCTTCTATATCAAATCTATCTATTAAATACTCCAAACGGTAACTTGGCAACTGTGGGTATAATCTGCGGGCAATTTCAATAGAGTCATAAGTATATATCTTAGGTAGAGATAACCCTACCCTTTTGAGATTGGATTGTAAAATATCTTTATCATATTTGATATTGTGGGCTACAAGAGGAGAGTTATCTACAAACTCCAAAAATTTTGACAGTGCCTCTACTCTCTCTATTCCAGACTCTTGAAGCCTATTTTTACTGATATGGTGGATTTTTTCAGACTCGCTTAAATCTTTGTCGGTATCAATATATACTTCAAAACTCTTTCCGATTTTGCCATCAATTATCTCAATAGCTGCAATTTGGATAATATCATCATTTTTAGTATCAAGTCCAGTAGTCTCTGTATCAAATACTACCACCCTGCCCTTTTGTAACTTTTCATTAAAACTATCCAAATAGTAATATGGCTTTTCATAAGTAAAATCAAACGGATGAATACCAACTGAATAAATAGTGTTTATAAACTCTCTTGCACTCTTTAAACTTTTTAATCGGCTTTTGCTATACAGATGAAATACCCTAACCCACGCCCCTCGGTCATCTCTGTTGGCAATTATTCTAAAAAAAGCTAACAAATCTTTGATTTCTCTTCGTCTAAACAGGTCTTGTCCGGAGATTTTAAAATACTCTGTGCCGTTTTGGGTAAATTTATCAGCAAAGATATCGGCTTGAGCATTCTTACGCACCAGTATTGCAGTGGGTTCTTTTGGCTCTTTGGGCAATTTTTTTGTTACTATCCAATTGGCTTCATCTTCTGCTGTCGAGTATCTACCATCATCGTGCTGAGTAATAATCTCTCTAAATCCCAAAGCACCCTTTGGCTTGTCTGCTTCTATCATAGATATTGGCTCATACTCCCATTTTGGTGTCAGCCACGAGATAGCAAATTTATTAAACAGATTGAGCAGATATTGCGGTGAGCGGAAATTTTCTCTCAAAAAATGTGTTTGACACCTTTTGGATATCTCATCAAGCACTTCAACCTTGGCCCCCATAAATGAAAAAATAGCCTGTTCATAATCTCCAAAATATACTCTGTGGGCATTTGAAGCTGAAATTTTATCTACAATAGCCCACTGCATAGCATTTAAATCCTGCACTTCATCTATCTCTATCCAGCGATATGCTTTTATGGTGTTATTGGATAGATAATTATATGCTTCAATTAACAAATCATCAAAATCTATAAAATTTGACTCTTTTTTAATCTTTTGGAGTCTATCAAAGAGCTTTATGGCATTATCTCTGCTTTGGGTATCGGCAAAAGAGATTTGTAATTTTCCAATCAATTCATCATCAAAACCGTATCTTTTCATCTTGATTTGAGATAACAACTCTTTTGCTTCAGATATTTTTATAGCTCTAATGTTTTGCTTATCTTTTACTTCTATATTGATATCTTCCAATAGTTCCATTATCAGTGTAGCGGTATCATCTTCATCAAGCAAAGATATATTATGCGGTATGGCTCTAACCTTTTTGAGAAAGTAGTAGCAAAAATTGTGGATATTACCTATAAATATATCACTTTTACCTACTCTATCTTGCATATTTCTTGCAGCTCTGTTGGTAAAAGTAAGAGATATCATCTCATTGGCTTCAAATCCATGAGATAGTGCATAATTAATTCTATGAGTCAATATCTCTGTTTTACCGGTACCGGGAGGTGCCAATACCAGATGCTCTCCACTTGATAACTCTACAATCTTTTGTTGTGCTTTGGTTAATTTCATCTATCTATCTCATTTGCCTTTAATTTTTGGATATTAAATTGCTTATCAGCAAGAAAGCCGGTCAATACAAGTGTAATAGCAGTAGCTGTAATTACATTATAATCATAAGTTACTTCCAAAGATAATACAAGTGCAGTTAGAGGCAAACGCATCACCACACCCATAAATACAGATGCTCCAATTGCCGCAAAAGCATAAGCTTGAATATCAAGCCCTAAATATTGACTTGATATTTCAGCAAATCCATATCCTACCAATGCCCCTATACTCATCAAAGGCAAAAACAGACCGCCGACAGCATTGGAGTATATAGATACTGCTGTGCCGATAACTCGAAGAATGATAATAATCCCTATCCAAATAATAGGTATATTAATCTTGTCATTAATTAAATCCTCTACCATTTGATGCCCTGAAAATGCGGCATAGGGAGCATACAGAAGTATAGTTCCAATTACCAAACCGCCAATAATAGCAAAAATTGTATCTCTGTATTTCTGCCCAAAATGGTTCATTATCAATCTATTGATAAAATGAAGTATATATTTTTTGAGTCCAAAATAGATATATAAAGATATCACCATTACCGGTATAAAAAGAAGAGAAGCCTCAATATAGTCATAATCGAAATATTTGCCGATAGAGTAATCAAATATCAAAGGGGTAAGAAATTGATAAGCTATTGCAAAAGCGATAGTAGCTCCAAGTATTATAGGACCGACCAATCTATTCAAAAGAGAATAAGCTATATTTTCAAGTGCAAAAGTAATGCCGGTAATTGGTGATACAAATACAGCAGCTATTCCACTACTTGCTCCTACGCTCAAAATCAATTGTATAAATTTGGCAGGTAATTTAAAGAGGCGATTTAGATGATATGCTATCATAGCTCCAATAGCGGCTGAGGGTCCTTCATTACCTACATTAAATCCACTTGCCAGTGAGATAGATGAAGCTATCATTTTAAGAATTACACTCTTTATTGATATATTAAATTTACCCTCATTTACAGCTTGAGCAATTTCAGCTACTCCATACTCTCTGACAGAGTTATCTCTTTTTATCATCCAATTTACAAAGAGTATAGATAGAATCGGGATAGCATATAGATACAATACAGGCAAATCATTATCACCTCTTTGGATATCATGTCCTAAAAAGAGCAAGGTGGTAAAAGCTTGACTCAGTAAGACATATACTGTGACTGCACTACCTGCCAAAATACCGGTGATTATTGAAAAAAGCAGTATTTTTGTCGGTAAATGATATTGTTTCATAGAGTATATTTACTACCTTTATAAAATATAACTATGAAGTTATATCTAAAAATTATATATTATCAGCTTCAAATTTTTTTAATATGAAAATAAAAACAGCTACTGCTATCAAAGATATGGCTACAAGCAGATTTTTTTGAACAAAGAGCATAAAATCTATAGCACTCTCACCCCAATAGTATCCTATAGATACAAAAGTAACAGCCCACAAAACAATGCCTATAATATCATATATCAAAAATTTCAAAAAACTATATCCGGATAATCCTATCGTGAGCAAAGCAGGTATATGAGTGCCGTATATAAATCTCTCAAATATTATCACAAAGGCACCCCACTTTCTAAACCATTTCGTAAATCTCTCTTCTCTACCCTGCTCTTTTGAGAGCCATCTTTTAGCCTCTTTTTCAAACACTCTGCCAAATAAAAAGAGTGATATGTCACCTATAATCGCTCCTGCTATGGCAGTGAGGATTGCTCCTTGCATAGTAAAAACTTCACCTCTGTAAGAGAGCCAACCAGACAGCATCAACCCTATCTCTCCCTCCATGATACTCCATACAAAAAGAGCCGTATAACCGTAATGAGTCAAAATATTTATAGGCAACATAAACAGATGGAGCATATAAATCCTTTATATTTTATTATGGATGATAGCTTCGGCTTTTTTTAATATCTCTTTGTCTTTAATTATCTGTTTTTTGATTGCATCTCTGTTAAATACTCTAAGCCCTACTTCTATAAAAAAGGCAAATGCAAATGCTCCAATCAGATAATATGGGATATTGGGCATCTTATGCTTTGTATATATCAGTGTCAATACCGTAACTGCAAAAGTCAAAATCACAGCCGTAATTACTATCCATCTGTTGGCTTTTGTCTCTTTGATTTTGAGTAGATGCCCCAAATGTGTAACCCCCTGCACTATCAATACAGCCAAAGCTGCAACAGTGGTAATTTGAGACAGATTCATAAATAGAATAATAGGAATAATCAAAACAGAACTTACAATCAATCCTTCAGAGCATTTGAATATATTATACTCATATACTTTTGGCAAATTACCCTCTTTTGCCAGAGTATAACTGATTTGTGTAGTAGCATAGAGTGTAGCATTGATAGCTGAAGCTGTAGCTATCAATGCAGTTACAGCCATTATCTTAAAACCCCACTCTCCAAATGCCGGTCTGGCAGCCTCGGCAAGTGCATAATCTTTGGCTTTGATTACCTCTTGCAGCGGTAAATTACCCAATACTGCAATACTTGTGAGAATATATAAAACAGCTACTAAAACAATAGCTATCATCATGGATTTGAGCATATTTTTATCCGGATTTTGCATATCCTCTACTGTATTTGTAATGACGCTAAAGCCCTGATAGGCAAAAAATGTCAAACCGATGGCATATAGCATATCCGTTACAGGAGGCATATCAGAAGCTGACAGTAGTTTCTGATTGATATAAAATAGAGCCGCAGCCGTAAAAATTACCAATACAGATAGTTTGATTATGACAATGGCATTTTCTGATTTGGCTACCAATGAAGCTCCAAGCAGATTGATAACAGTAAACAGCAGTAAAATTCCTACTGAAAAGATATCTACCCACATAGTGGTATGGTAACCGGTTAAAGCAGCAAAATATTCACCAAATGATTTGGATACCGCAGCAATGGCAATCAATTGAGCCAAATAAAAGAGTATCCCAGCTGATCCGCTAAATACCCCCTCTCCATAAGATTGCACAAGATACTCAATTATCCCCCCTCTTGACGGATATCTTAGAGCAAGTTTTGCCAAAGAGTAACCGCTAAGCAAAGCTGTAATACCGCCAAAGACAAATGATAGCCACACCAAATTACCCGCAATTGCCCCGGCTTCACCAATTACAATAAATATACCGGCACCCACCATAGAGCCGATACCTATAAATACGGCACTCCACAATCCGAATGCCTTTTTGCTATTTGACATATATACTCCTGAAGTTTAAAATTAAAGTTTGATTTTACAGTGAATTATTTAATAGTGGGTAAGTCAGTTTAACAGAAATCTGTGAATATAATCAATGAAAAGATTATACATCTTTTTTTAAGGTAAAATTATATATCATAATGTCCCCCTCATACCCAGGCTTTTGCTTGGGTATATTCATACTTTTATAGCTCAGGGAACTCCTCTTTCATCTTTTTGTATATCTTTTTTGCAATCTTTTTAAAACCTTTTGATGTAGGGTGTATTTCATTTAGCCACCACTTCCTGCCATGAAGTGTGCCTCTTGTATCCACCACTATAAAACCGTCTCTAACATTCTCTATATCCAATATTGCCTGAGCCATCTTGTCCATACATATCTTAATTACATCTGCCTGAATATCCGGTGCTATATGAGCCTTGTCCATAAAGCGTTTTACCCATCCTTTGGTTTTGATGAGTCCTCCCAAAAACTCTGCTCCTCTGTTTGAGGGATATGGATAATCATAAGTATGAGTCATCACAAGAGTGCCTGGTGAATAAAAATCTCTGATATCCAGCAACTCTTGATAAGCCAGTGAGATTTCTAATACTTTTCTATCCAATCTATCCATCTCAATACAATCATAAGCATCACTCAAGCCTGTGGCATCTTGGACAATAAATCTCTCAAAATCATCTTCTCCTACCAAATCATTACCACCTCCACTAAACAAAAACAGATCAACAGGTCTTATATCTGTCTTTCTTCTATGCTCTCTGAGTAGTTTTATAATTGTATGTTTTTGTGTGCCAGAGAGCATAGCTACAGCTTCATCTCCATTACTTGCAAGTGATAAAAAGTTTGCTTTGGTTCTGGTATATTTGCTGAGATAATCAATCAAATTTGACGGCTCTCCGTATATAAACCACTCCGGAGGATATGCAAACCATGAATCCCCTTCGGCTATAATATTGGTTCTTTCAGGAAATGACTCAAGCATTGTATCAAACTCTTGGAAATTGCGTGTAAACTTCTTTTTGAATAATAAATCTCTTTCCATACTATCCATTTACAATCCTTTTATCATCTTTTTTCATAGGCATCATTTGAGTAGCAGTATCACTCTTTTTGGTATCACTTTCATTTTGATTGGAAGATATTCCTTCACTTGCCACATTACCAATCAATCTAGGGACAAATCTTTCACTAAAACCGGCTACAAATGACCAGAAAAAGAGTTTTGCCATACCTGAGCCTGTCTGAGGATATGAAAATGTAAGCCAGTCTTTAAATGTATCTATATTACTCACAGTCAAATCCGGAAATTTTGGAAACAGATTACCCTGTAATAATCCAGCCATAAACATAAGCATCAATATGAGTGCAAATATACCGCCATTTATGGGAATCAATGCTGTAGATAACCATGAAGCAGATAATAGTCTCAACTCTTCATCTTTGATTTTATGTAACCGTTGCTGAATACTGACGAAACCTCCAAGTAATCCTGCACTAAATACCAATATCCCAAGATATGAATATCCGTCATTTTTGACACTGCTGTATAATATATACAAACCGGCTGATACAGATAACAATAAAAATATCATCAATATTGTTAATCTTCTCATCATCACAAGCATTGCTTCTTCTCTGTTGTAATCTTTCATACTACCTCCTCTTGACAAACTATTATAACAGATGATTAGGATATAATTACAAAAATTTTTTCCAAGGATTATAAAAAATGGGTAGAGCTTTTGAATATAGAAAAGCGGCAAAACTTAAAAGATGGGGGACAATGTCCAGAGTATTCCCTAAATTGGGTAAGATCATCACAATGGCAGCAAAAGAGGGTGGTCCCGACCCAGATATGAATCCTAAACTGAGAACTGCCATTTTAAATGCCAAAGCTCAGAATATGCCAAAAGACAATATAGAAGCAGCTATAAAAAGAGCTACAGGCAAAGATGCAGCAGATATCAAAGAGATAGCATACGAAGCCAAAGGTCCATACGGAACACTGATGTATATAGAGTGTGCTACTGACAATCCTACAAGGACAGTGGCAAATGTCAAAGCGATACTTGTCAGAAACAGCGGAGAGCTTCTTACAAGCGGTTCGCTTGATTTTATGTTTGATAGAAAAGCTGTATTTGAGTTTGACAAAGATGAAAATATGGATTTAGAAGAGCTTGAGCTTGAGCTTATAGATTATGGTCTTGAAGATATCGAAGAGGATAAAATCCCCCAAGAAAATGGCGAAGACAAAGAGATTATCAGAGTTTATGGTGAATATAAATCATTCGGTGAATTGAGCAAGGCATTGGAAGAAAGAGGTATAGAGATAAAAAAAGCCCAACTCCAGAGAATACCAAACAGCCCTCTTGAATTGTCAGAAGAGCAGATGGACGAGGTGAGTATCCTGATAGACAAACTAGAAGATGATGACGATGTGCAGGTAGTTTATACCAATCTTGCATAATAAATTATTCACGGGACTGAAGTCCCGTCCCCTGAAGAAGGAGCTTTTCCCTAAAATAAAATTTCTTTTCTTGCTTTTTTATGAAATTTCGGTATAATATATGTCTGATTTGTCGTTCCGCTGAAGCATTTAAAATCTACGGTATCTCAACCGTATTTAATGCTGTATAATCTAAAACTTCCAGAGGAGAATTCCCTATATGGCTACAAAGACCAAAAAAAAACCTGATGTTTTGACAAAAATTGAAGAGCAGTTTAATAATGTAAAAAAAGGCAGTCTGGTAACTCTTGAAAATATAGCCAAAGAGTTTGACAAGGCACCAAATGCCACACAAGCCAAAAAGATAAAAAAACTGGCAGAAGAAAAAGGTATAAATATTGTCTCGGCTTCAGAATATGCCAAGTATTTGACAGAACAGGAGAAGGAAAGAAGAGCAGAGTTACGCAGAAAATATGGTGAGAATCATATAGAAGAAGAGTTTGATATCACCAAAGAGAAAGAATTGCTCGAATGGAGCCGTTCTGATTCTCCGGTGAGAATGTATCTAAGGGAGATGGGAAAGATACCTCTGCTTACAAAAGAGGAAGAGATAGAGTTGAGCAAACAGATTGAAGAGGGTGAAGATATCATAATAGATGCTATATGCTCTGTGCCGTATCTGATAGATTATATCCTCAATTACAAAGAGCCTCTTTTAAACAGAGAAAGAAGAGTAAAAGAGCTGTTTAAAAGCTTTGAAGATGTAGGAAGTGATGATGAAGATGAAGTCGAAAATGAAAACTCCAAAAGTACAAAAGCAGACAAACGGGTAACAATGGTAGTAGAGAGTTTCAAAGCTCTTGAAAAAGCCAAAAAAGACTGGATGAAAGAGAGAAGTAAACTTCTCAAAATGATAGAAGAGGGAGCAAATGAAGATGATATTTTTCATCAGAAACTGAAAATAGCTTTTAGAAAAGATACTCTCAAAAATGCTCTGCTTGATTTGGGACCGACAAGTAAACTAATCAATGAGCTTGTCAAGGCTATGGAGACAGCACTAAAAAGTGATGACGGATTTGAAAGAGAGCTTAAAAAGCTTGAATACAGACTACAGCTTTTTAATGAGCAACTGAGAGAAAATCATCAAAAAATACTTGATAATATTATCAATATGAGCAAAGAGGATATAGCCAGTGCTGTGCCGGAAACTACAATGGTAAGCACTTATGTTCAGATAAAAAAACTTTTTGAGACAAGAGAAGCCAGTAAAAACAGCTTTGATTTACCTCCCGAAAAACTCGAAGAGATACTCAATCAGATAAATATAGGCAAATCAAAAAGTGAAAGAGCCAAAACAAGAATGGCAAAATCAAACCTGAGACTTGTAGTATCTATTGCCAAAAGATATACCAACCGTGGATTGCCGTTTCTGGATTTGATACAGGAGGGTAATATAGGTCTGATGAAAGCAGTAGATAAGTTTGAGTATCAAAAAGGGTATAAATTCTCTACTTATGCCACATGGTGGATTAGACAGGCTATCAGCAGAGCCATAGCAGATCAGGCAAGAACTATCAGAATACCTATACATATGATAGAGACTATCAACAGAATAAACAAAATCAAGAGAAAATATCTGCAAGAGACAGGTAAAGAACCGGATATGGATACCATAGCCAAAGAGGTAGGTTTGAGTGTGGACAAGGTAAAAAATGTCATCAAAATCACAAATGAGCCTGTAAGCCTAGAAGCACCGGTAGGTGATGAAGATGATGGTAGATTTGGAGACTTTATAGAAGATAAAAACTCTGTAAGTCCTACTGATTTGGTAATGAATGATGATTTAAATGAGCAGATAGATGAAGTTTTATCCCAACTCAACGAACGAGAACAGGCAGTTATCAGAATGAGATTTGGACTATTGGAAGATATGAGTGACAGGACTCTTGAAGAGATAGGAAAAGAGTTGAATGTTACCAGAGAGAGAGTCAGACAGATTGAAAGCAGTGCTATCAAAAAGCTAAAACATCCAAAAGTAGGCAGAAAACTCAAAAACTATATCGAAGAGTAAAAAATGGAGTCTCAAAATAGAAATAAGTGGAGATTTTTTGCCCTGATTATAGGCACAGAGATACTAAACGGCAGAAGAGAGGACAAACATTTCAACTTTATCAGAGATATACTCTTGGAAAGAGGCTTTCACTTCAGTGGAAGCTTTACTATAGAAGATGACCCAAAACTTATAATCGATACAATCAAATTTATATCATCTATACCAAACAGCGTAATATTCAGCTTTGGCGGTATAGGCTCTACTCCTGATGACCATACCAGAATATCAGCTGCCAAAGCTCTGAAAGATGGCAAACTATACAGACACTCCCAAGCAGAAAAGATAATTAAAGAGAAACTAGGAGACAGAGCTTACCCCTACCCTATCAGAATGGCTGATTTGCCAAAAGATGCCAAACTGCTGGAAAATCCGGTAAATAAAATGCCGGCATTTTATCTTGATGACAGATTTTTCTTTATGCCGGGATTTCCACAAATGAGTCATCCAATGGTAGAGTGGGCTTTGGATAATATATTCGGCGGTAGTGCAAAAAAGGCACTCAGAAAGACACTGTTAGCTGATTGTAGAGAGAGTGAATTGATAGATATTATGGAAAAATTACCCAAAGATGTGGAGTTGTCATCTTTGCCAAAATTGACAGATGATAGCTTCAAAGTATCTATATCACTCTCATCTTATAATAAAGACTCGCTTGAAAAATCATACTCAATGTTTATAAAAAGATTGAAAGAGAAAAATATAAAATATGAAGAGTTGTAACAGTATCAACTCTTCAGTTTGTTAGATTGGGCTAAAACTTTTATTTTCCACAAAGCACTATCCAAGAGCTGTTGATATCGCTCTTCATTCAAGTTTAATCTATCCATAATATCTTGGATTTGTATATCCTCTTCACAACCGTATAAAAGGATTTTATACTCTTTTTTGGTCAGCTTTTTGCGAATAATCAAAATAGACTCTTCTGTATGCTCTTTTGTGTATTCTTCTAACATCTCATAAATACATATTTTTTGTGCCATATATCCTGCCATTAATAATATAATTTGTATATGAATTATATCCAAGCTACCCTTGAGTAATATATTGGTTATATCAATATGGTAAAATAATGAAACTTAATAACAGAGGAGAGATAAAGTTATGTTGATGAAGGGTAAAAGAGGTATCGTTTTGGGGATAGCCAACAAAAAATCTATCGCTTACGGTATCGCAAAAGCATGTAAAGAGCAAGGTGCTGAATTGGCTATTACTTATCTCAATGAGAGATTTCAAAAAAAGCTTGAGCCTATTGCTGAAGAATTGGGATGTGAGGATAGATTGTATCCATGTGATGTAAGCAAACCCGAAGAGATTAAAGCCTTAAAAGAATCTATAGAAAAAGATTTCGGACAAATTGATTTTATAGTTCACTCTATAGCATTTGCCCCCAAAGAGGGACTCAGCGGTCACTTTACAGATATCAGCAAAGAGGCTTTTGATGTAGCTATGAATATATCTGTATATTCTTTGATAGAAGTAGTCAGAGAACTCAAACCTGTAATGAGTAATAACTCTTCTGTATTGACACTCTCTTATTATGGAGGTGTCAAGTATATACCAAATTACAATCTAATGGGTGTGGCAAAAGCAGCACTTGAAATGACTGTCAAATATATGGCTGAAGATTTGGGCAGAGAAGGTATTAGAGTAAATGCTATAAGTGCAGGACCTATCAAGACACTTGCAGCAGCTGGAATTGGTGATTTTTCATTTATGCTCAAATGGAATGCAGCACACTCTCCTTTGAAGAGAAATATCACAATCAAAGAGGTAGGAAACAGCGGTATGTATCTGCTTAGTGATTTGAGCAGTGCTGTAACTGGGGAAATCCATTATGTGGACGGTGGATTTAATATTATGGGTATGCCTGCGGTAGAGTTTGATGAAGATGGCAAACCGCATATAGCATGGAATGGTGAATGATATTTTGAGTAATAAAAATATTACAAAAGAGTTAAAACAGAGACTGCTTACAATATACGGGAGAAATCCCGTGATGGAGGCATTGGAAGATAACTCTTTACATATATTCAGACTACATCTGTCAAAAAGCAACAAACACTCTGCACAATTGGAGAAGATGAAAAAACTGGCTAACAAAAGGGGTATAGAGATACTCTATCATGATAAAGACAAACTCTCGCGTATCTCAAAAAATGCCAAACAGGATCAGGGTGTAGCTCTGGATATAGAGATGATAAATCTCCCTACCCTAAATGAGTTTATCAAGGCAAATAAGCAATACAGAATAATAGCACTGGATAATCTTACCAATCCTCAAAATATAGGTATGATTATACGCTCCTGTG
The DNA here is from genome assembly GCA_015488535.1 of Nitratifractor sp. Lineage (GTDB taxonomy): Bacteria > Campylobacterota > Campylobacteria > Campylobacterales > Sulfurovaceae > Nitratifractor. Next base: position 2,004 of record WFNP01000002.1, on the reverse strand, counting down.
CTGCAGGAAATATAGACGCTGTATTACTGCCATTGAAAAAAAACTCTACAATATCACCTCTTGTAATAAAAGCAAGTGCCGGAACACTGTTTCGTATCCCTGTTATTAGAACTTCATCTTTAAAAGAGAGTCTTATGACACTGAAAAAATATGGAGGGACAGTAATAGGATTGGATGCAGACGGTGATATCTCTGTCTGTGAAATGGATAAGATATCCAAATCTATATTTGTTTTGGGTAGTGAAAGTGAAGGATTGTCTCCAGAGATAGCAAAACTGTGTGATAAAAGTATCTCTATACCTATGAAAAGAGGTGTAGAGTCACTCAATGTAGCCGTAACAGCTTCACTCATAGCCCTATGCCCCAAATGCGGAGAATAAAGAGATGTTTGATACACTTAATTTCATATCTTGGAATGTAAACGGAATAAGAGCAGTTCATAAAAAAGGTGCTATTGAGTGGCTCGGATATGAAGATTATGATATTGTAGCTTTGCAGGAAATCAAAGCTGAAGCAAGTCAGATACCAAAGAGTGTATTGGGTAGAGTATACAAACATGGATATATCAACTCATCTCATAAAAAAGGTCAATCAGGTGTAGCTCTCTTTACCGATATAGAACCACTCTTCTACTCAGAGTGTCATGAAGTGGATATACTGCATGAGGGTAGAATAAATGAGATACATTTTGCTGATATAGCCTTTTTTAATGTATATTTCCCAAATGGTCAAAGAGATGAAGAGAGACTGAAATACAAACTGGAGTTTTATGATAGATTTTTTGAAAGAATCGAATCTCTTAGAAGTGAAGGCAAATCAATTATATTTTGTGGAGATGTCAATACCGCCCACAGACCCATAGATTTGGCAAGACCAAAAGAAAACAGCACTGTTTCGGGATTTCTACCAGAAGAGAGAGCATGGATAGACAAATTGACAGAAGCCGGATATATAGATACATTTAGATATATTCATCCTAATGAAAAAGATAGATACAGCTGGTGGTCAATGCGAACAATGGCAAGAAGCAGAAATATAGGCTGGAGGATAGATTACTTTTTTGTCTCATCAGATTTGAAAGATAAAATTATAGATGCGGATATACTAGATACTGTAGAGGGCAGTGACCATGCTCCGGTTACATTGAGACTGGCAATATAATATCATGAGATGTTTCAGTTGCCACAGATTGAGCTTCAAAACATTTTGTGATGAGTGTCACAAAGAGCTTTTTACTCCTGCCTTATCTACTCGTCAAATAGGCTCATTGGATGTAATCTCTTTTTTTAGTTATAAAAATATAGAAAAGTATATATTGAGTAAATTTGATTCATCAGGATACAGAATATACAAATATTTTGCCAAAATGCATATCAAACCTTTTTTGGAGAGTTTTGAAGAGGGACTTGAAAATAGATGTTATCTGATATCCGTAGATGAAAATGTCACTAGAGGATACTCTCATACAGCAGTTTTGTCACACTACAGTGCCACTTCAAAAATAATAGCACTTCATACTGTATTAAATTCCCAAAACAGAGTCGAATATGCCGGAAAATCTCTAAATTTTAGAATATCAAACCCAAGAGATTTCAAATACAGTGGTCCATCAGATATAGATGCCATACTTATAGATGACATTATTACAACCGGTTTGACACTACAGGAAGCATATACTACATTAAAGCAATCCAATGTAAATGTATTATATGCTTTAACAGTAGCAAATGCTGCACTTTGATTATCGCAGTGATATCAATTTAAGCGGATTTATATACATAGAGTTTTTTGTAGCTTCAAATATCAGTTTACTCTTTACTTTGCCTATAATTGCACCTTTTTTAATATTTGCATTGTTTTTTACAAGAGGTGAAATACGGGAAAGTCCGGCATAAACGGTATGTAGTCCATGTGCATGTGATACTACGACTACTTTTCCAAGCATACTGTTTTGTCCTACAAATACCACTTTTCCATTCAATACATTTCTTACTTTGCTATTTC
>WFNP01000001.1 GCA_015488535.1 Nitratifractor sp. | reverse complement strand
GTATTTAAAAGGCTCTTTTATCCAATAGTTTTTTGCCACATCTATAAGAGTATATGTTCCATTTACATTAGTTTCTATAAATACTTCAGGATTTTTAATTGAATTATCTACATGAGATTCAGCTGCAAAGTGAATAACTCCTCTTATATTATATTCAGAAAAAATATACTCAATTAATTCTCTATTGCAGATATTACCTTTGATAAATTTGTATCTTGAATTATTTTCTACCTCTTTTAAATTTTCCAAATTCCCTGCATAGGTTAAAGCATCTAAATTAACTATATTATATTCTGGATATTTTTCTAAAAAATATGGGATAAAATTGCTCCCTATAAATCCAGCTCCTCCTGTTATTAAAATAGTTTCCATAATTTATAGATATTTCTCTGAAAATTCTTTTATTTTTGCTACTATGTATGCTCTATCATCTTCACTTACCCACCATCCTACAGGGATAGAGACTTGGGTTGCATTAAATTTATCAACATTTGGAAGAGAAGTTTTAAATTCTTTAAAAGCAGTATGTTTATCATTTCTCTCATGAACTCTAGAGACCATTATCCCCTGTTGTGCCATCCATGTCTGAAAGAAATCTCGTTTTTCTATATGTATAGTGTATATCCAAGATGAAGATTTGGAATTAGAAGGCTTTGGTATTACTCTGACTCCTTTAATACCTTGTAACTCTCTATCGTAGAACTGTTGATTATCAATATGCTTATTAACTATATTATCAATATATTTTAATTGCTCAATTCCAACAGTAGCACATATATCATTCATATGAAATTTATATCCATACTCTAAAATATCCTCTTCACATCTAAACTCTTTTCTTTTGGCTTCTCTGTCTATTCCATACCATCTGAGAAGTTTACCTCTTTTATAATCTTCTTCATTTTGACACAGTAGTAATCCACCATCTATTGTAGTCATATGTTTAATAGCCTGTAGAGAAAACATTACAAAATCAGAATGATTACCAATTTTTTTACCTTTATACTCAGCTCCAAAAGCATGAGCTGCATCTTCAATTGTTTTTATTCCGTGCTTATGAGCTATTTCATTAATTTCATCAATTTTACAAGGAATTCCTCCAAAATGAACCATTATGATAGCTTTGGTTTTATCTGTAATCTTTTTTTCTATATCATTGGGGTCTATTAATCCAGTTATTGGATCTATATCAGCCCATACAATTTTTGCTCCCATTGCTAAGATAGGCATATTTGTAGCTGTACATGTCATAGGAGTAGTAATAACTTCATCTCCACACCCTACATTGGCCAATCTTAAAGCCAAGTGTAATCCAGATGTACCTGAATTTAGGGTTAGTACATTTTTATTTTCAAAATAATTTGATAATTTGTTTTCAAATTCATCAACTTTTGGACCTTGTCCGATAAATCCACTATGTAATACTTCCAAGAGTGATTCATCTACACTTTTAGGCATATGAACCTTAAATAAAACAATTTTTTTCACAGATATCTCCTTTTATTTATACATTATAACCCAAATCATATACTACAAGTCATCATTAGCAACTCTTAAAAGATATTCACCATACTCTGTTTTTTTAAGAGGCTCTGCCAGTTTTTTTAATTGTTTTTTATCAATCCAGCCATTTTGATATGCTATCTCTTCAATACAGGCAACCTTTAATCCAGTTCTTTTTTCAATAGTCCTTATAAAATTTCCTGCATCCAACAGGCTGTCATGAGTTCCGGTATCAAACCAGGCATAACCTCTACCCAATAGTTCTACTTGTAATCTGTCCTCTATAAGATACATCTCATTTACAGAACTTATCTCAAGCTCACCTCTGTTACTGGGTTTGACTTTGTATGCTTTTTTTGTGACATCATTTGGATAAAAGTATAGTCCAACCAGTGCATAATTACCCTTAGGATTTTTGGGTTTTTCTTCAATTGATAAAGCTTTTCCATCTTTATCAAACTCAATAATGCCATATCTTTCAGGATCATTTACATAGTATCCAAATACAGTAGCACTATTGGATTCTTTTAAATTATTTATAGCTTTTTGAAGTACATCAGTAAGTCCATGTGCAAAAAATACATTATCACCCAATACTAGACATACATCATCACTTCCGATAAACTCTTCTCCTATAATAAAAGCTTCTGCCAATCCTTTTGGCTCTTTTTGGACCTTATATTCTATATTCACTCCTATTTTACTACCATCTCCAAAGAGCATTTTGTAATTTTCTATATACTCAGGATTACTAATTATCAATATATCTCTTATATTACTAAGCATCAACACACTCAATGGATAATAAATCATAGGTTTGTTATATAGTGGTAATAGTTGTTTGCTTATACCTTTTGTTATAGGATATAGCCTTGTTCCACTACCACCTGCTAAAATAATTCCTTTCATTATAGTGCCTTATATTTTATATGACTTTTTAATTTGGCTAGATATTTGATTATATTATTTGGTAAGAGATTGATAAATAACATAGAATATGCCGATATATATTTAGGACAAAGAATTATACTTTTGAATGTATATTTAAAAGCCTTATTATATTGATTTGATAATTTTGCGAAGTATGATGCACCCTTGTAAATAGTAGCAAGATGACACGGGCAGTATTTTTTCATCTCATCTCCATTATATTCTATATCTTTTTCATAATTTTTTATTACTTTGTTTGATCTGTTTATTGTGTTATTCATAACTCCATCATCATTTATTTTATAATTTCTGACAGCTTTATGAAAATAGTATATTTTTTTATCTTTCAAAATCTTTTGCCATAAAATACTCTCTCCACCATATAAATCTGTATCAAAACGATTATTTCCCAATATCTCTTTTTTAAAGATACTCCAATACTCTCCTTTTATTTTTCCACATAAGATGTCTCTCCAGTGAACTTCTCCATCAGTTTCCATGCCCTGCCCTGAAAATTTGCCATTATTACTGTTTTTGGAAACAATTATACAATTTCCCATAACATCATCATAACCTTCTAATATTTTATCGACCATTATTTGTAAAATATTTTCAACCATAGTATCATCATCATCAAAAATACCTATTATCTCTCCTGTGCAATTATCCAAACCATTATTTTTATTACCATTTGGACCTTGAGGATATTTCTCATTTTTTACATATTTTATATATGGATACTTTTTAATATATTTTTTACATAACTCTTCTGTATCATCTGTTGAATTATCGTCAGTAATAACTATTTCAAGATTTGTATAATTTTGATTTATTATACTATCCAAGCACTCTTGTAAATAGACTGATCTGTTATAAGTAGGGACTATTATTGATACTTTTGGATATTTCATATATTTTTCCGTTTAAAATAAAAATATACAAGTTTTATTAAATGCTTCAAATAGGCCTTTGGGTATTTATAAGAAGATTTCCAATACTTTGTGACAAACCATTTTGATTCAAAAAAGAACCCTTCAGGATATTTGTCTCTGATATTGTTACTGATATTGTCATTATCATCTTTATAGTATATACGCAATACTCTGTTTATATGATAAGAGTAGGTATTTAATTCAAATACCATACGGCTCCAAAAAAAACTCTCAGGAATAAATTTTAAATTTTTTGCCTCTTTGGGTATTGTAAAAGATTTTTTTAGATTTGCAGTTTTCAATACTGCCCAAGTCTCTCCCAAGCCTATATCTCTCCACTTAAAGACTATTTCAATATCTTTAAGTAGCTTTTTTTCAATTGGATAATCACACCCTATTCTATTTCCATACTGATCTTGACACAAAACTCCTATACCACCACACTCTTTTTTCTCTTCTTCAGTAAAACTATTCCAGGTATTATAAAATGTCTCAAATGTCTCTGGTAAAAATTCATCATCACTGTCAGCAAATAAAAAGAGTTCTCCATTTGCCTCTTCTACACCTTTTCTTGAAGCCGTAGGTTTACCTTGATTTTTTTGATAGAAGTATCGTATAGGAAAATCTACCTCTTTTTTCCAACTTTCAACCAACTCTTTTGTATTATCACTTGAGCCGTCATCTACTATAATCCACTCAAAGATATATTCACTATCTATCTTTTGCAATGTTTGATTTTTGATACTGTTATATACTCTGTGAAGTTTGTCTGCTCTATTATAAGTTGGTGTAAAGACAGTCAAAAAAAGATTATTCAATCTATTCCTTTTTTTAAATCAGTATAGAAATATTATATCCAATTAACTCTAATAAATTTTATTGAAGATAAGCAACATATTAACATTTAGTTAAAGTCTCTTAATTAAACTATCATTAAAATATATAAATTTCAGGAGGGATTCGTGCATACGATCCAAGCTATTAGAAATGAAGTGCATAAAGTTGTCGTAGGACAGGAGAAGATGGTAGAGGCTCTGCTTACAGGGCTACTAACTAGAGGACATATTCTATTAGAAGGGGTTCCTGGACTTGCAAAAACTACTACAGTCAATGCATTAGCCAAGTCTTTGGGACTTGATTTTAAAAGGGTGCAGTTTACTCCGGACTTGCTCCCTAGTGATATTATAGGAACAGAGATATATGACCCAAGTAACAACAGTTTCAAAATCAAAAAGGGTCCTGTTTTTACCAATTTGATGCTGGCTGATGAGATAAACAGAGCTCCAGCTAAAGTTCAATCTGCTCTACTTGAAGTGATGCAAGAGCGTCAAGTAACTATTGGAGATGATACATTTAAGATAGATTTGCCTTTTCTTGTAATGGCTACACAAAACCCGGTAGAGCAAGAGGGAGCGTATGAATTGCCTGAAGCTCAGCTAGATAGATTTATGATGAAAGTGGTTGTCGGATACAACACCAGAGATGAAGAGCTTGAAATTGCAAGACGGGTAGCCAATAACGGATTTGGAAAAATCAATCAGGTAGTAAATAAAGAGGATTTAAACAGGCTCAGACAAGAGGCTATGGCAATCCATATGGATGAAGAGATTGAGAGATATATTATAGAGTTGGTATTTGCCACAAGAGAGCCTCAAAAGTATGGATTATCAAAAATCAAAAACTATATCGAATTTGGAGCCAGTCCAAGAGCCAGTATTGATATGTATAAAGCAAGTCGAGCCATAGCATATCTTAAAGGCAAAGATTATGTATCTCCTATTGAGGTAGCTTATATTGTAAAAGAGGTGCTAAGACACCGTATCATACTCAGCTATGAAGCTCAGGCTGAAGGTATAAGCCAGGATTGGATTATAGAGCAGGTGCTTTCAGCCGTGCCTATTCCATAAGGGGAGTTTGTAGTGAACAAACAAGCCAAAAAGCTGATACTAAAAACCCGTAAGCAGGTCTTTGGGGAGATGATGGGAAACAACCCCTCACTCTTTCAGGGAGAAGGGTTTGAGTTTGCAGAGCTTAGAGAGTATGTTTACGGTGATGATGTCCGTAAAATTGACTGGAAAACTACCGCCAAACTGGGTAAACCATTTATTAAAATTTATCATGAAGAGCGAGAACTCAATGTAGTAGTATCTTCTATGATGAGCGGTGCTATGCACTTTGGGATAAAAAGAGCCAAAAGTGAAGTAGTGAGTGAACTAGTTGGTATTTTGGGATTTTCAGCAGTCAAAAACGGAGATCTGTTTTCACATTTAATATATGCAGATAAGTTATACAGATACAGCAAACCGAGCAAAAAATTCTTCGCCGCATCCAAAGAGGTAGAGGAGTCTTTGGCATTTGAGCCACTTGGAAAGAGTAGCGACTACAAAGGGTGGTGCGATACGCTCTATAAAAGAGTCAAAAAGAAAGCTCTGCTTTTTATGATATCTGATTTTATAGGTGAAATTGATTTAAGACTTTTATCCAAAAAGCATGACCTCTTTTGCATAATAGTAAGAGATAGATTTGAAGAAGATCCAAAAGGTCTTGGATATATCAGACTGGTTGATCCCGAAGGTGGAGGCTCTTTGGAAGGTGATATTGGAGATTCTGTAATGATGGAGTATAAAAAGGCTCTCAAAGCCAATGACAAAAAGCTATTTAAGCAGTTTAGAGAAAATGGTATCAGATATGCCAAAGTATATACAGATGATGACCCGTTTATCAAACTAACTAAGAGGCTAAGATGAACAGTAATATAAAAAATATCCAAATTAAAGATATAAAACCACCCGTAGAGATAAGTGACTGGAGTGAGTATCTGCTGTGGGGATTGGCAGCTTTATTGATAGTAGCTTTGATAGTAGGGATTTGGTTTCTTATCAAATATATAAAAGCCAATAAAAAGATAGACCAAAAGAGATTATGGCTTGAAGAGCTTTATAAAGTCGATTGGAGTAATCCCAAAGATACGGCATACCGTATCACAAAATACGGTAGACTGCTCAGTGAAGATGACGAGAGAAGAAAGAGAATGTATGAGCATCTTTTACCTCTGCTTGAGAGATACAAGTATCGCAAACAGGTTGATAGTGCCGATTATGAAGTAAAACGAGAGTTTGAGATGTTTAGGAAGGTATGTGATGAATCAATTTAGCTTTGAATATCCCATAGCTTTTGCTCTGCTGATACTCTTTTTTGTATGTGCCAAATGGTGTCCGGCTAGAACTATGGCTATATATTTTCCACATTTGAAAGCGTTGATGTCTATGAGCAGAAGCAGAAGCAGATTACCCGCAATTCTTAAATGGGTAGGTATTGTATCTTTGCTTACTGCCTTGGCTTCACCGGTAATAACAGATGAATACAAAAATATCAAAAAGCACGGCAGAGATATTATGCTCATTATCGATTCAAGTGATTCCATGCGTCAAAGAGGATTTGACCCTAGTGACCCGTATAAGAGTAAATTTGATGTAGTCAAAGAGGTGGTAAATCAATTTATAGAGAGGCGAAAAAATGACAGAATAGGACTAATAAATTTTGCCAATATAGCTTTTGTGGCATCTCCTTTGACATTTGAAAAGAAATTTTTGCATCAGATTGTAGATATGCAAAGACTCGGAATTGCCGGTAAACGAACAGCAATAAATGATGCACTCTTGCAAAGTTATAATATTTTGAGCAAAAGTGATGCCAAAAGTAAAGTAGCAATTTTGCTCACTGACGGTATAGACAATAGCAGTAGAATAACTCCCGAAGAGATTATGAGTGTAATTTCCAAAAATCCGGTTAAACTCTATACTATAGGTATAGGAAGCTATAGAGACTTTGATGCTCCGTATCTCAAAGCGTTGGCAAAAGCCGGACACGGTAAATTCTACTCAGCAGAAAACAAGCAGCAGTTACAGGGGATATATAAAGATATTGACAAACTCGAAACCAGTAAAATCAAGAGTAAAAGTGTAGTTAAAAAGCAGTATCTATATATCTATCCTCTCTTTATTGCAATACTATCTATACTCTTTTTCATATATATCAGGACGGCAAAGGGGGTGGATAGATGAGTTTTGTATATCCTCAATTTTTTTGGGTGATGATAGTGCCTTTTGTTATTTTTCTCTTTTTGGTAGTGACCAACAGGGAGAATGTAGAGAGGATATTTGATACAAAGGCACTACATAGACTCAAAGCAGACAGCAATACTCTGCCAAACTCTATCAGAAATATGGTGCTATTTATTTCTGTATTTTTGATGATAGTAGCACTTGCCAGACCGATGATAGAGAAGGGTGAGAAGGTAGTAAACTTAAAAGGTTTACCCATAATGACAGCACTTGATATCTCAGGCTCTATGAGGTCAAAAGATTTGTATCCAAACAGATTGGAATTTGCCAAAAAGAAGATGGAGGAGTTTTTCAAATATACTCCTGCTGATGAGATAGCAGTTACAGCATTTGCACACTCAGCTTTTGTTTTGGCTCCGTTTACTACAGACAAAGCGACCCTTACTCAGATAGTAGAGGGTGTAGATGATAGTTATATATCTATGGCATCTACTGATTTTGAAGCTCTTGGTGAGATTGCATCGCAGATGCTCAAAGAAAAAAAGCCCAAAATATTAGTAGTATTTAGTGACGGTGGAGACAAAGAGGCTCTAAGAGGACTCAAAGATATGCTCAAAGAGAATAAAATTACTATGTTTGCAGTGCTGACAGCTACCAAAAAAGGAGCTCCTGTAATAGATACAAACGGTAAGCCGATACTAAAAAGAGATGGCACCATCGCTATTACCCAACTCAATGAAGAGCTTGGCAAATTGGCAATAAAGAGCGGTGGCGGATATGTAATAGCTAGAAACGGAGATGAAGATATGAAAAAACTAGCCGATACTATACATAAAAAATTCTCCAACGACATACAGGGAGTTGTCAAAATCAAAGATAGAGTAGAGCTGTTTTATTATCCTTTGATGGGTGCTGTTTTACTATTATTGATAGGTCTTAGCTCCATGCCAAGAAGCGGTGAGAAGTTTAGGAGAGCAAAATGAAAAGAGTATTTTTTTATATGATTTTTATATTTGTCATACCTATATTTTTACATGCCGGATTGAATGATTATAAGATAATTCAACAGGCTCAACAGGCATACAAAGATAAAAAGTATGACAAATCAATAGCACTACTTAAAAATCTAAACAGAGATACACCCCAAGTCAATTATAATTTGGCAGAGAGCTATTATAAGAAAGGGGACTACAAAGAGGCTCTAAAATATTACAAAAGAGCCAAAGGTGAGGGGGTAGATGAGCATAATAGATTATATAATATTGGTAACTGTTATTTTGAATTAGGACGATTAAAAGATGCACTCAAATCATATGATAAATCTTTAAAAATAAGAAAAGATAAAGATGCTCAACATAATACTAGAGTGACTAAAAAAGAATTAAAAAAGAAGAAAAAACAGCAGAAGAAAAAGCAACAAAATCAGCAAAAGAAACAGAATAAAAAACAGCAAAATAAGAAGCAAAATCAGCAGAAAAAAAACCAAAATCAACAAAATAAAAATAAGCAAAACAAAAGTAGCAAAGATAACAAGCAGAATAAAAGCAATCAAAAAGACAATTCCAAAAAGGATAAAAAGCAAGATAACAAACAAAACAAAAGTGGCCAAAAAGGCAAAGAGCAAAACAAGCAAAAAAAATCCAAAGAGCAGAATAACCAAAACCAAAAAGGAAACGGCAAAGAGAATAAAAAAGAGCAAAATAAAGAGCAAAACTCCAAAGAGAAAGAAAAACCCAAATTTGACAAACAGCAAAAAAACAGTGAGCCCAAAAAGCCTAAAGAGCAAAAACCCAAACCTGCTTCAGGTGCATCTGAGAGTAAAGAGAAACCTAAAAAAGAGGAGAAAAAAGGGGTAGCCTCTATGGGAGGGGAAAAAGAGAATATGGAAAAAAAGATTAGACAAAGACAGATGAAGAGACTGCTTAAAAAGATGGGTGGTCAGAAGATGCCAACTTTGATGTATCAGACAGTCAGTGGCAAAAAGCATCCAAACAGCACTAATATAAATCCTTGGTAAGATGGAGAAGAGTATGAAAAAGATAATTTTATTTATAGCAATATTTGCAATATTTTTAAATGCAGCAGGAGTGGATGTAAAGGTAAGCTCCACTCAGATAGCAAAAGGTGAGAGTCTAAAAGTCAAGATTATTGCTGATGGCAAGAGTGTAGTATTTCCAAAAATCAGTGATATTTCAGGATATCCGGTAGAGAATACTCATACAAGCTCTCTTAGCACAATGCAGTTTATCAATGGCAAATTTAGCACCAAAACCCAAAAGCAGATGAGCTTTATACTATATCCTGATAAGAGTATAAAAATCCCCTCATTCAAAGTGCAAATTGATGGCAAAATATATAAGAGTGAGCCAATAGATATCAAAGTAGTCTCACCCTCTCAGGCAAGCGGGGGACACGGATACTATATCTCTATGAGAACAGAGAGAAAAAAGGTATATATGGGAGAGCCGTTTTTGCTATATGTAGATGTAGTAGAACCAGGAACCGGAAAGATAAGCCGAATAGAGTATAACCCTCCCAAATTTGGAGATTTTATAGCCAAATCACTAGGTGGAGAGAAGCAGTATCACAAAAACGGCAAAGTAGTGCATGAGCTAACTTATCTGCTGATACCCCAAAAACCGGGAAAACAGAAGATTTTGCCGGCATCAGGAAGAGTCGGTATAAGATCACTCAATCAGGCAGGAGATCCGTTTGGAATATTTGGTGATAATATAAGATGGACAAATATCCGCTCATCTTCACTTGATATAAATGTATTGCCGGTACCTGTGGATACAGATTTGATAGGTAATTTTAAAGTAAGTGCAAAAGTAGATAAGAGTGTAGTAGAAGCAAACAAACCAGTAAATTATACACTCACAATTGAAGGCAGAGGCTCTCTTGATACGATAGATGACCCTGTATTTAAAATCCCCGGAGTTACCGTATATAGTGATGATGCCAAAGTGAGTATGGAGCTAAGAGGCGGTGTGCCATATAGCAGATATGTCAAAAAGTATGCTTTTATCTCTGATAGAAGCTTTACTATACCATCACTTAAGCTTAAAGAGTTTGATTACAGCACCAAAAAGAGTAAAATTTTATCAACAAAGAGCTTTGATATCACAGTAAAAGGCTCATCTGTTGCATCTACTCCACAATCCCCGGCTGTAACGGAGCAGTTGCCAAAGAGTAAAGCAACTCATACTCCAAGTGCCAAAAAACCAAAAAAAGAGAATCTCTTTGAAGATGAGAGCTACTATAATAAAAAGGCTCAATTAGAAAAAGAGAGAAAAGAGCTATGGCTAAAAATAGCACTCTTTTTAGCAGGTATATTGGTAGGTGCAGTGGGTATGAAACTATTTAGCTTTATCAAACCAAAAGCCAAAAGAGGCTCTAAACATCACCGAAAATATAGCCAAGATGAAGCACTGAAAATCCTATATCCACATATCAATGAATCCAGTGAAGTAGAAGAGATGGTAAGAGCTTTGTATGATGCCAAAGCAGGAAAAGGAAAAGTAGATGAGAAAAGAATGAATGAGTTGTGTGCAAGGTATGACAATATGACAAATAGTAACTGAGCTTACGCACATAAAATGATATTAAGCAATACTATATCCGGAAGCTCTATGTGAGGGGACGAGACTTCAGTCCCGTATAAAAAATATTCAACTGACTTTATAGAAAGAAATATGTGGGGCTTTAGCCCCATGTAAATTACATTTAAACAAGCTCATTTCAAGTTATATGCGTAACATCAGATAGTGATTTTAGTTAACGCGAGTCTCGTTTAAGCTCTAATCACTCTAAAAAGCTAAATTTTTAACTGACCTTACGCAGATAAAATTATATTGAACAATATAGCATAGGAGGCGGGGTTTCAACCCCGCATTGTGCAGGACTGAAGTCCTGCCTCCGAATAAATTTCATTAAATTATAGTTAT